>NZ_LMVM01000040.1 GCF_002287175.1 Methanobacterium bryantii
GTGAAATCTGTTAAAAACACTAAAAACACCATAAAAAAGAATAAAGTCAACACGAAGTTCATAAAATAAAACTTCCCTTTGACCTTTATTCCATCAACTTTTTTGATTGAGGGGAAAATTCAATAATTTTTTTTACAGTTATATATCTAAATCCCGATAAATAGAGACTAAATGAATGTATAACACTATTTTTAATATATCTTCAAAGAAATCACGATTTAAAATGAATTTAGTAAAGGGATTGATTTTAAATACAAATTAATTCTGAAAGTTAAAAAAAGGACATAATGTTGTGTGTTATTTACTATAAATCGATCCCAAAAGGTCAAGGGCAAGTCTAGAGGCTACCTGTGATGTAATATTCCCTGCATCATAGAGCGGATTAACTTCTACAACATCAAATCCGATGATATTCCCTTTTACAGGCAAATTCTGCAATATTTCTCTCATTTGCAGGTAATTTAAACCTCCTGGCTCTGGAGTACCTGTTCCAGGCACTGCAGAGATATCAAGGGCATCAATATCAAGGGTTACATAGATATTTTCGGTTTCAGGTATTTTTCCGAGTGTCCATTGGATTCCATTTTTAAAGACATCGGAAGCAGTTATAATTTTGGAGTTGTATTTTTTGGCTTCGTCATAATTTGCTTTTCTATCGGTAAATCCACGAATCCCAATTTGTGTGATGTTATTAACTGTCTTAAGACCAGATGCGCGTTTAATTGGGCTTGCATGGGAAAATTTAACATTTGATACATTGTCTGTAAAATCGAGGTGAGTATCAAAATGAACTATGTCAAAGTCGACATCGAATGCTTCAAGAATTGGAAAAGTAATTGAATGATCACCGCCAAAACCTACAGGAAAAACATTGCTTTCTATAACTTTTTTGAAGGTATCATAGATCATCTTCATATTGGTGGCTGTGGATGTAGGTAGGATAGGTACATCTCCATAATCTATGAGAGTTACATCATGGAGAATATGCTTTTTTTGCTCTAGATCATAGGCACCTTCATCAGAATGCATGTAAATTCCATAATTTTGGGATGCAATACGGACTGCACGAGGTCCAAAGCGTGTTCCAGATCGATTTGTAGTGCCCTGGTCAAATGGGATTCCAATTAGAGCCACATCCACGTTTTTTAAGTTAGTTGTGTGCTGGAGTTTGTAGAATGTTGGAATTCCTGAATAGGGGAATTTATTTTCAATTTCTTTGGGATTCATCTTATTTCTCCAGCAATTTAACCACAAATGTATAATAAAATTAGTAAAATACGGATTTTAAATTTAATAAGGTAATTAAGGGGAATCAGGGATAAGATTGCAAAATTAGATTTTATTTTATGTGTTCTATAAAATGAATTCCATTTTCGTTGATTGCATATTTTTTATTCCTTTTAACCTCAACATCTATTAAACCCATATTCTCTAATTCTTGAAGGTACTGGTAAACTGTTGATTCAGAATATTTTTTCCTTTTACCTTTAGATTTAGAATATGAACGACTTAGGAGAGTTAGAAGATGGTTAAATGTAATGCCATTATTTTTACTTAAAACTTCAAGTATTCTTATCTTTGTACTACCAAAACGATGAGCAGGATTTACAGGAAGGAAAACAGGCCCACCTTCGTCTAAAACATATAACGGCGTGGATGCCTGGAATTGTGTTAAATAATAAGCTACGTAGAGATCAAGTTTATCTTCGCTAGCTATGAAATAGGGGTCTTCAACTTCTTCAAAAACATTTTTAATTTCGCCTACAACTTCATGGAAGTCGCCTTGTAAATTAATAACTTTATAACCATCTTTTTCTCTTTCAGCGTCTTTCGACAACATTATAACTTCATCGGCCTGAAAATCTTCCTTTTTAAGGATGTTTTGGATAATTTCAGGCCTTTTGATTGTTGTTATAAGACTTGGCATTTAAAACCTCCGTGTTTTTATTATATTATGATATTATGTTTTTTCATTAATATTAAATTTATAGTTTTTATTACTCATTGTGAATTCAGTCACCATAATAATGAACTCATATAAAAAAGTTTTTAGGCATATAACTAAAACAAAAAAATTTAGTAGAATTCGGTTGTTTAAAAATAGGAATTTATTTCTGGCATTTTTTAGATTAAAGAGATAATTTGAGATTTTTAAAGAGAATAATTTTTTTAAAGAGATTATATACACCCCAAACTTTGTAATGTGGCTTAAAATCACTTTTAAATGAAGATATGCCCAGACTTTAAATACAAATTGGCTTAAAAGCTTCATAAAACGGGCACCGTTATTATTCGGGTAATACAATCCTTCTTTTGTGAATATTATGGCTTTATCTATTGTATTCTCATTTGCTCAAGAATATAATCGATATTTTCAGAATGTCTTATTATTGTTGCAATGCCAGTCGTATAAAACACACTATAATGTAATATGTATTATTTAGTATTACTAAATATATAACATTTATTATTAACAGGGGGATCAGTTACAATAGAAATAATTTTATTTAAAAGGTATTTAATCACTGTAAAATAGGTAAAGAATGTAAAGAATTTATAAATACAGGAATAATTAATTGTCATAGCTCCCAAATTCAAATAATAATTTAAATTTTATTTATTAAACTGTAAATACAACTGAAAATTATAATAAAATTTAAATTTTAAAGAAAAAGAGTAAGTTTTACTTACCATGGTGGTGGTGTTTTTCAACGATTCTAATGCTAATTTCTAAAAAGTCGTCAACATCTACATCTGCAACCTCTAAAAGAACTTCGGTACAATTACATCTTTTTCTGTCCTTTTAACTATTGATTTGTAGCCTTTCATATGGTGCCGGTGGTATCTTCCGTGACGTCCTCGGTGATGGTTACAACCACAGTTTCTATCCTCACACATATAGAATCACATTCATTTTTAAGTTGCTCATGTCTGGAGTATTGTGCAAATATTATTGAATTACTAGGTAATTTTTGGTTAAATAAATGGATTTTTTTTTAAACAAGTTCAATTTAAATTAATCAGTATGGAAAAATTTTTTTATTTTTCCGATTGAAAAAAAAACTTTCAAATCCAAAGGTTCTCAAAATCTAGGATTTTGAGACCTGGAAAATAAAGCTTACAAACATGAAACTTACAAAAAACCACAGGTTTTTTGTTGCATCAAAATCGTAGATTTTGACAGTGTTTGTGCATTCGAAAATCAATGATTTTCGAAAGTTTTCCAAGGATTTGAATGCACAAAAATCTTAAAAAATCATAGATTTTTTATGTTTGAAAATCGCAGCTTTTCAACTGTAAAAAATTAAAAATTTTTTACATGCCTGCAAAAACCCGAGGTTTTTGCGGTCGAGGAAACAAGTTTCCTCCGATATAGAAAAATGAAATGCATTTTTCTCTAACTTTGATTTTTGTTAGCCTGCAGAACTTCAAAAAATCATAGGTTTTTTGAGCCTACAAAAACCAAAGGTTTTTGTGGCCGAGGAAATTTAATTTCCTCAGGCAAAGAAAATGTTGCACATTTTCTTAAGCTTCGTTCTGCGGCTGCAAAAACATAGTTTTTGCAAGCTTTGTTTTTTCAATATAACCTAAATGAAGTATAAACCATGCACATAATAATGGACAGGAGCGTTTTAGTTAAGGTGTATTATGCTGTTTAAAAAATAAATTTTTTTTGTAAAAATTTGTTAGATAGATTAACGGTTTTTGTTTTGGATTCTAACCTAATGGGCGGTTATTTTAACATATTTGCCAGATTAGTGCCCATTCCCTTATTTCGCCCCAATCTCGGTAATCGATACGTTTATTAGTATCTATCCCTTGTTTATCCAGTCTTTTTTTGATAATGAACCTGGTGGCTAATTTATACATTAAACCGTGGCTGGCATTTGGGTCATATATGCTTCCAAAAAGTCCTGTAGCTACAGGTTCACCCGATAAATATTTTAGAGCCACTTCATCCAGGTATTTTTCCTGTCCTTCTGTTATGGTTTCTTCCATGTTGGCGGCACTGCATGTGACAAAAAGTGCCACCTTTTTATCTGAAAGGGTAGATTTATTATCTTCCATGAATTTAAGCGGTCCTTTGGTCCATTTGCCTATTTTGATCCCACTTCCTATAATTACCATGTCATAAGGTGGAATATCGTAGTTTTTAATGCCCCCTAGAATCTACTAAATCAACTTCAATACCTTCCCTTTCTATAACTTTTCTTATTTCTTCTGCAATTTCGGCAGCTGTGCCGTATCTTGTCCCATAAACGATTAACACTTTCATTTTAATTACCTTGTAATATTATTCTTTATTTTTACAGGTCAGTAGCTGCTTCTCTATTTTTATTAGATTCAGTGTACCTATTTTTGTATGGTGGGGTTATCTTGCTGTAGAATATAACTGAGATTAAAATTCCTGTAACGGTTATTATTGCAAAGATAACAACCTGTCCGATTGCTGGACTTACTCCATTTTGTGCCATGAAGAATATCATGGAAAGCAGGGCAGTTCCCATAAGCGATGCTTTTATTAGGAGTATAGATACCAGAGCATATCCCCATTCTTTACCTTTTATAATTAATATGCCTGCAATTAGCATGGCAGGGAAAACCACTCCTATGTCCAGGGCTTGAATAACCAGTGTAGTGTAACTTTCCAGTGCGGCTGGACTAATACCTGTTAATAATGAATCAACTATCATTTTTATCCACATTAAGGCTACCATTGCTCCTGAAAATATTAGGAACGCACCTGCTATTTTGCTGGTCTTTCCATGGGTTATACTTTCCTTGATAGTTTTTACATTCAGTGATAACAGCCCATAAATGAAAGTGTACAGTGATAGAGAAAACAAAGCCACGTAAACCAGGAATAACTGATTATATGATGCTAAAAATGACATTGATGCGTAAGAATAAAGGAAGTAAAACAGAGTTCCCATCCAGATTAAATTGCCTTTAAGCGAATTCTTTTGGATTAAATAAAGAGATCCCATAAGTACTGGAATACCTATTATCAGTGTAATTAAGTCCTGGCCCATAGCTTGAGCTGTCATGGAAATTGTTTCGTGTTTATACAGTCCTTTCCAGAATAAGCCGGATAGAGTTGCTATGCCTGCAAGAACAGCGATAAAAATTGAATTTATATATACTACTTTTTTGTCCATTTTTTCCCTCCAAAGGTAATATATTACTTGTATAGGTAATATATTACCAAAGTATATAAAGGTTGTGGTTATGATTTAAATACTATAAATAAAGACTTTAAAATGAATATAAACATAAAATAAGAGGTATGGTATCTTATATTTATTGAAAATGCGCATATTTTTGTATTTTTTAGATTTAAAATTAAAATTTTAGTTAGAATTAAAAATCAAAAATATAATGCTCTCAACAGAGCATTATTTCCTTTATAACCCAATTAACTTTCTTGATGTATTGATCCTGTTAAATAACCACCTAAAGCAATTACACCAAGAATAACTGGATAGACAATAAGTCTTTCAGCTCCACCTGTACCAAATACCATAAAAGGGCTCGAGTCCTGCAGAATAATCACAAGCAGAATATCAATAAAGGCAACTGCACCAAGAATTATAAGAACATATTTGAGAAGTGAATCCCGTAAAATAGTGAAAGACGTCAACATGGCTAAGCTTCCAAAGATAAAGGATGTCATTGCAAAAATAACATGTGCATTTCCACTGTATCCTGGGAATATGCCTACTCCCATAGCCCCAATTCCAAGAATGCCCAAAAATGCAGGGAAAATTCTGCTCTGATATCGTTTATATATAAAGTAAGCAGCTATAAAAACCAGTAAACCTGCTATAAATACCGTTACATTGAAAATAGTTGCTGAAGGTTCATGTATGGGTAAATCAGCCAGGGAACTGAGATCATATTTTGCTGTATTATAGCCAGGATACAAAGTTTCAGCAACACTTACAAGTAACATAAACTGAATACCGCTAATAACCATTAATAAACCGGCTGTTTTTTGGTAACGAATTGATTTTGCTTCAGTTTTAGATATCATTTTTATGCTCCATTAACGTAATTACATCACGCGACACATTTTAGCTGTGACCTAGACCATATTGAAATTAAGTCAGCCCTGTCCTAGCAAAGCGTTTACAAATTCATTAGCCTTTTGATTGATGGTGTTTGTATCTACAAACTTCATTACATCATCTACCTGGTATATATTGGTATTATTCAAAGCTATTTCTTTTTTGATGAATGCAGTATTATTACTGTTTGCAGTTACTGATCCTGTGGTAAATATGCCAATTTTTGCTTCTTTAGGCGGAGTTATATCTGATAAATAGGACTGTAATGAACTTGCAGGTTGTCCAGCATAAACCGGCCCTCCAATAACAATAACGTTGTATCCTGCCGTGTTCATGACGTTTGAACTTTTGATCCCTGCTAAAGTGACTGTATACCCTTTTGACTGTAAATCACCCGCAATTACTGCGGCCGCGTTTTTCGCTGTTCCTGTAATTCCTGGATCGTAAACTACTAATGCTTTTCCAGCTGAGGTTCCGTTGGGATTTAAAGTTTGTGAACCTGTTGCTGTATAGCTCATAACATCTCCCATTACAAGACCTATAGATGCGAAAGCTATCAGAACGATTAAAACTATTCCTAGTCCAACATATTTTGCTACTTTCTTCTTTTCCATTTTGATCCCCTTTTTCTAATATGGTATGGAGTTGTAGCGATGCTCTATTTATAGTTCACTGGATTAAATTTTTAAAAATGATATAAATATTTTAAAACTTAGTAATGATGTTTAAAATTAATCACATGAACCATAGCTTTGGTTAAAATATTAAAAAATAGTTAAACAATTGTTATTTTAAAAATAAAAAGAGTTTAATTTTAAGATGTTACCTTAGAATTTCCATGAATCTGGAGCCTTTATCGTTGAGTGAGTATTTGTTACCTTCACTGTTAATTAAATCAGCGCTTTCAAGCTCATGCAAATACTGGTTGATGGTTAATTTTGAATATGTATCTTTCCTGCCCCTGGCTCCTGATTCTCTGGTTAAATGGCTTACAACGTCGTCAGGCTTGGACGGGTTATGGTCATGTAAATATTCCATTATCTGCTTTTTAACGTGAGTAAATGCATGTGAAGTACTCACTGGCAATAATATAAGTTTATTATTATCTAAAACGTAGAATGGAATTGTTTTTTGGAGTTGAGCTAGATAATAAGTCACATAAATGTCGAGTTCATTTTCGCCTGCAATGAAGCATGGCTCTGGGGCAAGGTTAAAAACACATTTAATATCCTGCAGTATTTCGAAGAAGTCTCCTTCTAAAAATTTGATAGTGTATCCCTCTCTTTCAACATTTAAGAGCCCGTGAATATCGCCTTTGGTTAAAATTATCACGTTTTCAGCTTCAATTTCTTTCTTTTTAAGAATAAAATGAATATCTTCAGGATCTTTAATTGTTGTTATAATATCTGGCATGGAAAACACCTCGCGTTTAATATTATGTTAACTTAATGTAATAAAATTATAGTTTTTATTACTACTTTAAACTGAATATATGAATATAATGGTCCGTTGCAAATTAAAAGGGAGTATAAGAGTTTAAAAGGAAGTGAATACATGTTTTAATAGTTTAATTAAGTTAACAGGCTAGAAACTGCCAAAATTTAAATCCAATTAAATAAACATGAATCCTCTAATAAGGAAGAAAAAGCCCAGAATTAGATATACTATAGTTGTAAAATAGTCACTGTAATTAATTATCCAGTTACGGGCAGGAGTTAATATTTTCCTTGCTTTACTTGCAAATATTAAATAAATAATGAACGATATTTCGGCCACTAAAAGTGTAATAATACCTAATATGATAACTGTTTCTGCAGCTAGCGCAAATCCTGGATTCGAAAGCCCAATAAGAGTGCCTGCCTGAAGTACAAGAATATCTGTAACGAAACTGGCCAGGAAAGCGATAAATCCAAAGTAGAAAAATTTTATGAAGGTTGAAGAATTCCTATCTTCTCGAAGTGAACTTATAAATCCAATAAGCCCCCCTTCTCGAGATTCTTCACGGATACAAATACTTTTCAACGCTATAATAACCAGAATACTGCCTAAAACAACTTCTGTTATGGCACCGATGTGGATTGTACCCAGGGCTACAGCAGAAAGGCCACTGCCAATATACATGCCTGAAAATGCCACAATAAGGAAAAATATAATCGCGCCAAACAAATAGGAGAATGAAGCTAAGCGCGGGCTTCTTGTGGGAGAAACAGTAGTTAATATTGTGGCTAAGATAACAGGGCTTACTGCTGCACCTAGGGCATAGGGTAGAATGCTGGCAATTAAGGAGTTCAGTTCAGGCATTAGTTATATTATGTTCTTTGATAGTAATAAATTTGTATGTTTTATTACTAAGGTGTAGGCATATGTCATGATCCGGATAAATTAAAATTAGTTGAATATGTTAATCTGGAATAAATACAAATGTGAGCATTATAAAATTTTAATCAAAAATAGAATTAGGCGCCGGCTCCTTTCCAACTTGTTAATTATATGGGGCACAGCGGGATGAATTATAAATAACTACTTTTAGAACAAGATTTGAGACATAAATTATTATAATCCAATTAATTTTTAAAATTAGATTAATATTTAGCTTATATGTAAAAATAAGTGTTTTAAAGTATTTAAAATATATAAAATTAGTTTTGGTTTCTTTCTAACTTGTTAGTTATATGGGACACAGCAAAGGAATATAAGCTAAAGAAGATCCATTTAAAATAAAATCATAATCCACTAATTGAGAATATCTATTAAAACTCAAAAATAGGCATGTAAAAATATCAGAAATAGACTTGATTGGGTATGTTTCCAACTTGTTAGTTATGTGGGACACAGTGGATTAAATGTATCAGATAATATTATAGTTTATGATCTAATTTTGAAAAATCAAGTAAATATTCATCTAAAATGTAAAATTAGACATTATAAAATTTTAATTAAAACTAGAATTAATTGTTGGTATGTTCCAACTTATTGTTTATATGGGACACAGCGAGATTTTTTGGTGTACAAATTTTAATAGATAAGTTTCTTTAAAATAAGAATTTGAAGCTATGACGGATTGTAATTCCGCTAATCTTTAAAACAAGATAAAAGTTTACTTAAAATATAAAATTAATGTATTAAATCATTATTAGAAAAAGAAATAATCAACTGCTGGCTTCTCTCCAACTTGTTAGTTATATGGGACACAGCGGGACTATTCTCCATCCATAATGTATCCTGCATTAAACTTTAATTTAAAGGTTTTTTCATAATATTGCTCTGCTCTAGGCGATATAGTACTAATTGACCTGTCAGTGAGTTTTCCTGAGCAGTAGTCATCTAGATTAGAGCGTAAATCAGGATTAAGTGATGCATTATTTTTAGTAAATGCAGTGTAAAGGCATATGGAGGATAGAATTACTTCTATTTTACAGTTACCGCAGAGATTTTTCATGGCCCTGTCCTGGTTCATGATGTATATGACCATTTCTTTGGCATCTATAATTGAGTAGGGATCCATTTTAATTAAACTGCCGATAATATCGATATATGAATGATATTTTTCTGTTCTTTGCTTTCTTTTCTTCTCGGCCTCATAGTTTCTGTCGTATTTTCCGTAAGATTTTTTTGAAAGCTGTTTAATGTGGTTCCAGGTTTTATATTCATCTTTAGATGGGTTGATAAAAGAAGGGTCTTTATATTTGTTGTCCTGGTTTAAATCAATGGAATCTCTAAAAGAAACGTAGCTCTGAGTTTTAGCTAATTCCGACACGTGTTTGGTATATCCGCATGCAATACATTTATAGGAATCACTGTATGGATTAAAACATGTTTTAATGCCGCATTTTGGGCATTTTGGGGCATTCCCCATGGTAGAGTACTGTTCGAAAGAGTCTAGCTCAAGTGTTTTGATCATGCTGTTAACGCTCCAAATACCATGCTTTTTTCAGTTAAGGTATAAGTAACTGGAATTATCCTTTTTCCATAATTTAGAAAAGGGGGATTATAATAGCTTAAATCAACTTATCTAGATTCAAATTATACATTTTCAGTTTAAAAAACTTTTGCACTTCCTATAAATGTAAATATATATTAGCTAGTGATACTTTCAAAAATGAAAAGACAGTATAAACACGATTAAAATAAAGTATCTGCTAAAATTATTTTTGCATAAATAAAATTATCTTAAAGTTTCAGCCTTTATAACCTTTACTTACAAATGCATTTCCCCGGAGCAAAAATCTCCATAATTTATCCCTGTATTCCTCAGCATAATCAATATTAACTCTGGGTGCAGTTATAACCTCTTCGTCACTCCTTAAACCAGTTTGATCTGTAATAAAAATTTCATCTTCACATAAATCAATTCCATTAAGAGAAGTATTGATATTCATGGCCTGGCAGAGCTTTGAGGGACCGTTAGTCAGATTTTTAAGATTACTTTTCCTGCTATCTGAAATATCAATTTTCCGCCGTTTTGCCATTAATTCCAGACCTTCCACAGGTTCTAATGCCCGGATAAGCACTGCTTGAGGTATTCCTTCTTTCTGCGTTACCACGTTAATGCAGTAATTATAACCGTGCAGCTGGTAAATATAGGCAAATCCTCCTGTTTTATACAGAGGGTCCATTCTCGGTGTATGCCTGCCTCTGTAAGAATGTGCACCTTTATCTTCGGGGCCAATATAAGCTTCTGTTTCTACAATTCTACCTTTAGTTATGTTTTCGGGAGTTATATGTACTAAAACACAGCCTAAGAGTTCTCTGGCCACAATCAACGTGTTTCTTTCATAAAATGATCTCTCAAGCTTCATTTACATCAGCTATTTATATTTCGTTTAAAAGAGAATAATGTAACGGATATTATTAATGGAAATGTTATTTAACATTTAAAATGGAGAATTTTTATGAATATAACTGAAATGTTTTCTGATTCGTATATCTCGTATCCTTTTTCTAATTCCAAGAGGATACTGGGATTGGGGCTTTTATTTTGTTCTGGCGTATTTCTAATTGTACCTGCGGTATTTGCAGGCGGGTACCTTATGAGGATAATTGAAAACACAATAGAAGGCAACTATGAGCTGCCCCCATTTGAAAACTGGAAAGGTATGTTTATTGATGGTTTGAAAGTCGCTGCAGTGGTAATATTTTTCATGTTACCGGGATTGATTTCTGAATTTGCATTGTTTGTGCTCGTAAAAATTGGATATGCAACTTTGAATCCGGGGCTCATGATCGGACTTTTTATGCTTACATCGTTGTTTTATACTTCAGCTTATATCTTAAGTATTACAGCAATACCCCGTATGGTTTATAAAAATCAATTAAGAGCAGCTTTTGATTTTAAAATGGTGTTCAAGGATATAAAATGCATTGGTTTGAAAAAATATGCCCTTTCATTAACAGGGCTTTCAATAATGGCTGCTTATTTAATATTGTTTGCTGGATTTCTCCACATGATATTTTACAGTGTAGGTGCAATGATTTCTCTTAATATATACATCACTGATTTTGCTGCTAATTTACTGATTTACCCTCTAATTATCGCATCTCAAGGGAGATTTATGGGATTAATCTATTTAGAAAGGTTCCAAGTACATGATTAAGTTTTTTTAGGTCATTTAACATATCACTATCTTTTTATATGCTTGAAAACAGCCATGAATTAGGTTATATCTTATATCTTATAACTTATAAGTTATAATGAAGAGAATGCTAATTGATAGTTAGATACAAATTGTTTTTATAATTTAAAAAGTAGAATAAGAAATTTTCAACCTTTTATCCTGTTATTTTATGAATTTTACCATTTATTCCTTCTTTCTTTCGTGTTATCTACGTTCTTCACATTCTCTATGTTTCATATCTCTTCGACTTTTTGTTATTGTATATTTTCCTACTCATTTTTTTGTATCTTGAGTCATGGCCAGCAATATTCTGTCGGAGTAGTGGATATCGTAGTATCTGAAATTGTCAAAAAAGGCTTTCAGATGTTTTCCACCTTTTTCAGTTATAACATACTCTTCAATTTCCTCAATTAAAAGTTCATGTTCTTTTAATGGATGTATGAGGATTTCAAACTGGCCTTCAAAGTCATAATATTCATTACAGGTTGCATTTAGTTCGCTGAGTACTGGAATGTAGTTATCTGGATGAAAAGCCCTTTTAAGGGATGCTACAATTTCAGGCTGTGTTTTTAGCTCTTCTGCCCATATTGCATATAATATCCAGTTTCTGAAGGCCATTAATTTATTCTCTTCCCAGCATTCTTCCAGTGGTAGTTTATATTCCTGTGAATAATCTTCTTCTTCACCTTTTTGAGCTGAAATAGCTTCCCTGAGCAATCCAACAGCATCTCTGAAAATACCTGCCCCTACAAATAAGCCTATAACTGCATCCACGAAGTAAACACCATATATAGCAAAAATAGCACCTATAATAACTGATGTACCAATGAATATATGGTTTTTAGAGTCCACAGACTGTGATATCAATGTCAAACTGTTGGAGACTTTTCCAACGAAACGCTGATAATAGAATAAAAAGACCGCTGCCAATATGGCTATTCCTTCAACAGCTATAACCAGAAATGGCAAAGTCATGGGTTCTGAAGTACCGGCTAATGTTCCTAAAATATGGGTAATGGAATCAAATAGAACGCTGATAGAAGCCACAAATAACCCTAAAATAACCAGAATAGTACTTAAATTCTCTTTGTGATATTTAATTCCTAGCCAAACTAAAATAGCTTCAATTGTGTCCATAGTGGCATCTGTACCGTCGGCAATTAGACCGACACTGCCGCTTATTAAACCACTGCCCAGTTTAAGCACTGCAAGGAAGGCATCTAAAAAAGTGGTGTTTTTGGCAGTACTGGACGGTGTTAATTCACCCTCTGCTGATGAAGCACTTTTCTCCATGTGCTCTCTGAATATTTTGGCATTTTTCAGACCTTCAGGGGTCAATTCATATTTGTTTGCATCGTTTAATTTAACCCAGTCTTTCTCAATCAGCTTTTTCATTTCCTCTTCAGGGGAACCTGTGGCTTTACTTGCTCTTCCGTCCTCTATTTTGGAGCGTATACTGGCAACTTTAAAGAACAAGTGTTGAGTTAACGGCTGGCCTTTACCAGGTAACTGCTGGTACCAGATCAGGGATAAAAATAAGATGGTTTTTTCCAATAGTTCCTCTTTACTTAATGGGCCGTCCTTTAAAAGTGCCATCATCAGGAATTTATCGAAACCTAATACTGGTTTTTCATCTTTCATATTATCGTCTCGGTCTTTTCATTGCAAATAATATTACCTTAAGTCTAATGACATGTTACTTGAATGTTTTTAAATATAATTTCATCTATAATTAGATATAGGTAGAATTATTAAAGTTAATTACTGATAATACCTGTGATTATCTGATGAATATGATTTGTATCAACTAAAATTTATAATTTTAAAATAGGAGTTTATAATAATGGAATATAGAGATTCTGATTTATTTATGCCAACTAGTCGGATTGAAACATTAGTAGATGGAATATTTGCCATTGCAATGACTATACTGGTTTTAAATTTGGCTGTTCCTTCTATTAACGGCCCGGTAACTAGTGCTTCCTTCCAAAGTGCTGTTTATTCTATATGGCCTGATGTTTTATCATTTGTCCTTAGTTTTGTCCTTTTAGGGGTGTTTTGGAACATACACCACCGTACTTTTCACCAGATAGAAAAGGTGGATAAAATTCTGCTCTGGATAAATATGATATGGCTGCTTTTCATCGTTCTTGTCCCATTTTCTAACACTTTAACTGGGGGAGATTACGGTCAATTTCCGCTGGCTCACTTCATTTTCAATTTAAACATGCTGGGAATTGCGGTATTTCTTTCTTTAAACTGGTTTTATGCTGTTAGAAGGGGGTTGATCCATAAAAAAGTAGATCCTGTCAGAATATCTATCTATAAATGGGTTTATATGTCATTTATACTCATTACTCTGCTAGCTATGGGGTTCTCTTTTATAATCCCTCATTGGAGTTCTATTGTGTATATTTTGATAATTCCCACAGAATATTTGATAGAAAGACAAATGAAGAGTTAGTTCTGTTAGGTTAAATAATATTATTTAACCAATTGTAATCTAATTCCGGACAGATAAAATAGATAATTATCATTCTTTTAATTTTTAGCATATCTATTCAATGGATTATATTTAAATGAAAAAATTGTAATTGAATGTTCTATATATAAATAAAATGATCCTATGCAAGCTAAATGGAAATTTAGATTGGGAATTTTATCCTGCATAATTGGCATGATTATACTATTAACCAGTTTATTAATTGGTAGATTTGTACCTGGCGGGCTTGTTTTACTGGCATTAGGGTTTATTCTGATATCAGAATCAAGAAAAGAATGAAAATATTTTAAATCTTCACATTTTAGTGGAAAGTTTAGGATTCTATTCAGTTAGTCTTTAAATTATATTTTCAATTTCTGAGTACCTGAAACAATCTACAACATGGTCATTAACCATTCCCACGGCCTGCATGAACGCGTAGCAAATGGTAGGTCCCACAAATTTGAAACCTCTTTTTTTCAAATCCTTGCTCATATTTTCAGATTCTGTGGTAAATGAGGGTAAATCTTCGGCATTTTCCCATTTATTTTGAATAGGTTTTTCGCCTACAAACTGCCAGATATACCTATCAAATGAGCCCCACTCTTGCTGAATATTTAAAACAGCCTTTGCATTGGTGACAGCAGACAAAATCTTACGGCGGTTGCGAATTATGCCGGGATTATCCATTAGTTCTTCAATCTTGTTATTGTTATAGCATGCCATCTTGGCAGGATCGAAATTATCAAATGCGTCACGGTAATTTTCTCGTTTTTTAAGCACAGTAATCCAGCTTAATCCAGCTTGCGCTCCTTCTAATACTAGAAACTCGAAAAGAAGACTATCCTTATGGACTGGACTGCCCCATTCCTGGTCATGATATTTCATAAGTAAAGGGTCTTTTTCAGCCCAGGGGCAGCGGATTTTCATGTTTATTATTTTTAATTTAGAGGTTCAAAAATTTTTTGAATTTTAGATTATATCCTGTTGTTGTAGAGTTTAATACTCATGACTCATGTCTAGACCTTGAACAGAGAATATTTGCATTATGTTATCTTTTAAAGCTTAAAAACATTTATAACAAACTTGTTTATTATATTAAAACAATAGAAATAGTTGTGATTTAAAATGTTTATTGGACATTTTGCTGCTGCTTTCCTGATAGGATATATGTTTTCAGGAGTTCCAATTATCATTCCTCTTCTTGGGGTTTCATTTCCAGACATTCTCTGGTCAATTTTGGTTATATCAGGTGTTGAAAAGGCCAAATTTGATAAAAATAAGCCGTTAATGTCGGATATTGTATTTGAAAGTTACCCTATATCCCATTCTCTGGTACTTACAAGTATTTTGGCATTGATAATAGGTTTAGTTCTTGCATTGTTTTTGAAAAATCCATTTATAGCAGTGATTTTTGTTATAGCTTCAATATCCCATTGGATCCTGGATGTTATGGTGCACATTAAAGATTTACCCGTGTTTGGATTTAGCAGTAATGATATTAAGTTTGGATTTGGATTGTGGAGAAGGGGGCCGCTAGCTTTTGTAGCTGAATATTTGTTTTATATAATTATAGCTACAATTACAGTTCCCATGCCTTATTTACTACTCATTTTATTTTTAGGAACAGTTTTTCATTTCATCAACATCAATGCATTTTTTGGATTTAAAAATGAAGACATTACAGGGGGATCTTCAAAGAGATATGCAATAGTAATTTTAGCTATCTTTGTTCTTTTTATACTGTTTTCTCAGATAATTTTAGGTTAAAATAGAAGGGTAATTTATTTAGAAGTATGAAAATCTCACGATTTTCATGTTGGGAAATTCGTAATTTCCTTAATCTTAAGGTGTTTTATTTAATGATATGGAACATAAACAGGCTTCCAGATGTTTTCATTAACTAATTCAATAATATCTCTATTTGGGTTAATTTTGGCAGTTCCATCTTCAATAGCTTTCTTAACCACTGCTACTGCGATTTTTTTGCTCACTTCCTGCAATCTTGAGACTTCAGGAAGTAATCTGGAGTGGTGATCATCTTGCAGGTTAACAGAATTGCTCAGTTCTTTAACCGCTGCATCAATCATTCCTGATGTCACTCTTTTTGCATGAGCACATATTATTCCTAGGCCCAGCCCTGGAAATATCAATGCATTATTACATTGGGCCACTGATATGGACTTACCATTTAATATAACATCCGCGTAAGGACTTCCCGTGGCTACAAGGGCATTTCCATCTGTCCAGCGGAGTATATTTTCAGGAGTTGCCTCTGCCATTATGGGAGGGTTGGAAAGCGGGAAAATGATAGGATATTCCACACCCGAAGCCATGGCTTTAATTACTTCTATATCAAAGGCACTATTCACTGCACTGGTACCAATAAGGATAGTGGGCTTTACATTGCAAGCTACATCCAAAAGAGATGTAGTTTTGCTCTTTTTATCCCAGTTTTGAGATTCTTCCTGTGGTCTGGCATATGAAGCTTTGAAATAATCGAGGTTTTCTCTATCATTTGTTACAAGCCCTTGACTGTCCATAAGCCAGAACTTTGAACGGGCCTCTTCAGAACTCAGCCCTTCTTTTATCATCCATTCACAGATCCTGTCTGCAATACCGCAGCCAGCTGTTCCAGCACCGAAAATCACTATTCTGTGATCTGATAGTTTGGTATGGGTTAACTTTGAAGCATTGATGATAGCAGCCATGGCAACGGCGCCAGTACCCTGTATGTCATCATTAAATGTGCATATCTTATCCTGATACTGGTCCAGGTTGCATCGAGCTTTTGTCTTTCCGAAATCTTCCCATTGGAGAAACACATCTGAAAATTTTTGTTTGATGGCTTTTACTACCTTACTTACAAATTGATCGTATTCTTCTCCCTGGATCCTGGAATGACGCCAGCCTATATAAAGAGGGTCACGAAGTAACTGGGGATTATTGGTTCCAACATCAATCATCACTGGAAGCATTTTTTTGGGATTAATGCCGGCACATAGGGTGTAAATTACAATTTTAGCTACTGAAATTCCGATTCCATTGGCTCCCTGGTCGCCTATTCCAAGTATTTGTTCAGAATCAGTTAGAACTATCAGATCAATATCGTTGCTTAGATTATTCAGGATCTCGTCAATATTGTCCTGATCAGGATAAGAAATATAAATACCGCGGGGTGTTCTAAATTCACTACTGTAATGCTGGATAGCTAGCCCTGCAGTTGGGGTGTAAATTATGGGCATCATCTCTTCAATATACTCTGAGATAAGCCTGAAAAAGAGGGTTTCATTGGTATTGTAAAGATTATTCAAAAATATATTCTTCTGAAGGTCATTTGTCTGCAGAGAATATTGATGATAAGCTCTTTGCATCTGATCCTCTATAGTTTCTATAACCGGCGGCAGCAGGCCCTTTAAGAAAAATTTTTTTCGTTCTGTATCACTAAAAGCAGTGCCCTTATTTAATTGAGCTGATCTTAGGAGTTGAATACCTTTAAGATCAGTTTCGATGTATTTGATTCCATTTTTTTCCATATTTTCAGCTATAAATCTAACTAAAAACCCTCCCTTTTTAGGAAATATTGTTACATATAATATTAATATTATTTAATAATATCATATATATTTTATGGGTTTATGTTGGTCTGTTCTTCCTAGTTTCCTAATTTAGAGTCCTAATTTATTTTAAGGATATATGTGGCTGAAATTAAATGTAATATTGTTATAAATAGTTTTTAATGGAAAATAAATTAATTTTTACTAAAAACGTTTTAACATACTCCTTGCTTAGGCGTTAAACCAATTATTAATTTTTATTTTCAAGTAATAGATATAACAGCTGCTGTTCTAATTATTTCTTATCTTTTCAACAGCTTCTTCTACGCTACATCTTACATATTTATTTTCATCTTCTAAAACTAGAGTTAAAGGTTTTATGGCCCTTTTATCTCCTATTTCTCCCAGACTCCAAACAGCGTTATTCCTGACAATAAACTCTTTATCTTTCAATGCTTCAATTAAAGGTTTTACCGCCTTTTTGTCTCTGGAAATGCCCAGGTATTTAGCTGCTTTCCATCTGATATTCATATCTCTATTTTTTAAAGCATTGATTATTATTGGTAACGCATCTTTATTTTTAATAGTAAATACATTTTCCAGGGCGAGTGCTCGTTTAATTGGATTGTTCCCATTCAAATTTTTAATTAAAGAATTAAAATCAGCTGATTCTTTATTATGTGATTTATAAAGTTCTATATCGTGGGATGAATTTTTCAGGATTTGAATTTCCATATTTCTTTTATACTCGTTATAACAGGAAGTACAGAAATAACTGTAATTTCCTTCCGGAATGAATTCTTTTCCACATTTGATACACTCTTTAGATAATGTATTTATGCATGATGGGCAAATAAAAGAATTTTCGTCTTCAAAAACGAATTCTGTGTTGCAGCATTCGCAGGTGCGAATTCTTTCTGCACAATCTGGACAGTATTTTAATTTATAGAGCTGGGAAATAGGAAAAGGGTTATTGCATTCAATACACGTACCATAAGGCTTGTTTTTTGCAGATTTAATCACATCTGCGCAATATTTACAGTATTTATGGTCGTAAATTTCCCAGGGAGCTATAATTTTACCACATATAATACATCTATTAAAGGATATATTTTCCATTACTTCAAAATTAGATTCATTTTCATATTTTTCTAGTTCACAAACCGTCACATCTGAACTTAAACTGACTCTATCGTATAGATCATGCTCTCCTTTCATTTAACTCACATTCCCGCAATTTTGCCTCATATAATATTTTTAGTTAATACTGTGATATGAATAATATAACTTTTAAATTTTCCTATATATTAATAATAACTTATTAACAGATTATAGCTAAAAAAAAGACTAAAAGACACTTTAAATATAATATTTAATCTAATAACATTTTAAAAATATTATAAAATATTATTCATTTTATTTAATCCATAAAATAGAATATTAAACTTAATTATATATTTTTAAATGTCTATAATTAGTAAAAGTACAAAATAAATAATATTTGCCTTTAATTTTAAATTATTAATTAATTAACATGTATTTAGATTTTCATAAGTTAAAATTAACTTTTAATTTGTATTAAAAGGTACTTTTAAGCAGGTTATCTACAAATTTGAGAAATGATCTGAAATATCTAAATTCTAAACTAGATCTATGGATATTTTAAGGGATTACTCAAAATTTAATTTTTTTTAAAGAGCATAATTAAATTCCTCCTGACAATTATAGTCTGACAGGAATTCTTCTTTTCTTTAAATATTCCTTGACAGAACCTACAGAATACTCTTTAAAGTGAAAGATACTGGCAGCTAAAGCGGCATCTGCTTTGCCTTGTGTAAACGCATCGTAAATATGTTCTGGATTACCTACACCACCCGATGCAATGACTGGAATATTTACAGCCTCACTTATGGCTTTGTTAAGATAATTATCGTACCCATCTTTGGTTCCATCGCGGTCCATGGATGTTAACAGGATTTCACCGGCTCCACGTTCTTCGCATTCAATAGCCCATGCAATTGCATCGATTCCAGTGAATTCGCGCCCTCCATATATGCTGCAGTCAAACCAGCAGTAACCTTTATCTGTTTCAACTGTGATCTTATCTTCACTTTCTTTTGGGTTTTCAACGTAGCGGCGCTTTGCATCTATCCCGATTACACATGCCTGTGAACCTACAACTTTTGAAGCTTCGTTAATAAGATCTGGATTGTGAATAGCGGCAGTATTTGTAGAACATTTGTCAGCACCGGCTTTTAGCATGTTAACATAGTCTTCTGGCTTTCTTATCCCCCCGCCCACACAAATGGGGACGAATACATTTTCTGTGGTGGCTTTAATAACATCAGTCATGGTCTCTCGACGTTCGTGAGATGCAGTAATATCTAAAAATACAATTTCATCTGCACCTTCTTCATAGTAACGAGTTGCAAGGTCTACAGGTTCTCCAGCATAGCGGATCTGTTTAAATTCAACACCTTTCACAACACGCCCGTGCGGCACGTTTAAATCACAGTCAAGGCATGGTATAATTCTTTTTGCAAGCATTAATTTACCTCTTTTATTTATTTTTAAGGTTATTTGGTGTAATTCGTCTTATTTTTTAATTCCTGATAAAATATTATTTTTATTAATTTAATTGGTTATGTGGTAATTTATATTCTGCGGTATACAAAAATTAATTTTTAAGCTTAAAAATCTTTATTTTAATTTTAAAATCTGTAAATTTATTTATTTTACTGAATAAGCCAACATTTTAGTTAAATAAGGTAATAAATTTCAGCTGAACTTTGCTAAATTAGTAATACTATTTAATAAGAAGCTAATATTTATATAGGTTAAAATTCAAGGAATAACGGTGGTAATATGATATTAGAAAATTTTAAGAGAGAGTCGCTGATACCATTGCCTGTATCATTTATTTCTACAGTTAGTGAAGATGGCGTTAGAAACATAGCACCTTATTCATGTGTAATGCCTATTTTACGCCCATTTGATCTGGTGTGTGTAGCTTCAGCGAAAATGAGAGATACATTTGTTAACATTAAAAGTACAGAAGAATTTGTTATTAACATGCCTGGTGCCAATATGGCTGATAAAGTGATGCCAACGGCTATGCATGTTCCTTTTGATGTTAATGAATTTGAACTGGCAGATTTAAAAGAAAAACCTTCCACAAAAGTTCAAGCACCTGGAATTGATGGATGTTATGCATGGATGGAATGTAAACTGCACAGCATGCATGAAGAAGAGTATAATGGTGTCCCTTATTTGCTTATTATGGGTAAAGTAGTACATCTGGAGATAGATGATGATGTTTACAACCCTGAAGATGGTTCATGGGATCTAGAAAAGGCTAAACCATTAATGATGACTGAATCGGACAGGGGAATGCATTTCTGCACTGTTAAGAGCATCGATAAATTCGAACCTTATGGGGCTATGTTTGAAGATGGTAAAGACCCATTATCCTGGATGTATGAGAAAAAAGAGGTACCGGATACAGGTAAATGAATGGGAAGTATTGTCATGCCAAAGATAGTTATTAGTGGAAGAGGCGGCTGCGGAAAAAGTACTTTAGTGACTTTAATGGCCAAAGAGCTTAAAGAACAGGGAAAAACAGTTTTAGTAATAGATTCAGATGAATCTAATTTGGGGTTGGCGGCAATGATTGGAGTTAAACCAGCAGAAAAGACTCTTATGGACTATTTGGGGGGTAAACCTGCTGTAATGGATAAGTTGATGGCCCAGATTAGGGGAGAAGAAAACGAGCGGGCAGAGTTTTTCATGGAAAATTCTGGCTTGAGTAGTTTATCACCCGAATTTGTGAACTGGAATGGGTCCCTGGCTTTAATGCAGATAGGAAAAATTGAGCACACCCTTGAAGGGTGTGCATGCCCTATGGGGGCTATAGCACGGGATTTCCTGAACCACCTGACGGTAGAAGAAGACCAATGGGTTTTAATAGATACTGAAGCTGGAGTAGAACATTTTGGAAGGGGAATAGTGGAAGGTGCAGATTCAGTTTTGATGGTGGTTGATCCTTCTAACGATGCTGTTTTATTGACTGAAAAGGCAGCCGAGTTAACTGAAGAAGCAGGAAAAAATTTTGGTGCTGTTTTAAATAAAGTTGATGAGAAAACAAGGCTAATTTTAGAAGAGATGCTGGCTGCAAAAAACATAATGATTAAAGGTATTTTACCTTATTCGTCTACCCTTGCCCAGATAAACCTTCAAGGTGAATCTTTAGATATGCCTTCTGCCATAGAAGAGCTGGATAAGCTGATAACTGTCATTACGTAACTTATGGTGCATAGGACTTAAATGTTCTTTAACTGTTATACCTGTTCTTCTATTTTTTTACTTAATCGGCAAATTTATAAAGTAGCCGGGAATATATTCTTTTTTCAATAATCTAAAAAATAAAAGTATTACAGGTGATAATATGGGAGAGTCAATACAGATATTACCATTTTCAGAAGTAACTAAGTTTCATGGTCATGTTTGTCCAGGGACAGCTATAGGGTACCGTGCATCAGAAATAGCCATAAAAGAGCTTGGTTCAGATAGAGCAATAGATGAAGAGTTCCTTGCTATCGTGGAAAACGACAGCTGCAGTGTTGATGCAATACAGGTTGTAACAGGATGTACCATTGGTAAAGGAAATTTAATATTTAAAGATCATGGAAAAAATGTGTATTCATTTGTAAACAGGAAAACGGGGGATACTTTGCGTCTGTCTTTAAAGATGAGTATAGATGAAATGGACCCTGAATTTGCTGAAATTAGAGAAAAAGCTTTTTCTGGATCTGCCAGTGAAGAAGAAAAATCAAAATTTGAAGAAAAAAAGGATAAAGCATCTTTTGATATCCTTGACATGCCAGATGCGAAATTATTCAAAATAGAACATGTAAAGATTGAAATTCCTGAAGAAGCCAGAATATTCCAGTCAGTTAAATGTGCTAAATGCGGTGAAATGGTAGCAGAGCACAGGGCACGAGTAGAAAATGGTAAAATCGTGTGTATCCCATGTTTCAATGATTATTCAAGGACTTAAATCTCTTTTTTTCTTTTTTTATCAATTAACGTTCATTAGATACTGCAAATTTGTTAATAACATTGGTAGTGGCATGAAAGTAAAAGATGAAGTTCATTAAAATATTTAAAATTTTTACTTCAGTTTAATACTCATTTTTAAAAATATTACTTAAATTAGATTTTTTGCTCTTTTAGTATTACAAAATAGAGTTTTTTGAGTATTACATTTTTAAGTTCTGCTTATAAATGTGTTATTATTATAATCTAAATTATTACCTTTGAAAGGCCTCTTTATAAATGTATTATTACTTAGATCGAAAGTATTATAACTTGTTTTGTTTAACTTATACAAAATGGAGGTGATTTTATAAATTCAAAGGTGATAGCATGTATTATTGCGATTGTAGTATTATTAAGTGCTACATTGATCTATGCTTTAGGTTCAGGTAATTTAAGTTCAAGTAGTGGAAATACTGTTTCTATAACTGATGTTGCAGGTAGGACTGTTCAGGTCCCTGTACAGGTAAATAAAGTTATAGGGACAGGGTGTTCAGCTAGAGAAATAGTGTACCTGAATGCCAGTGATAAACTGGTTGGAATAGAACAGATAGAGACTAATTCAACAGGGGGATGGGGAACTCAGCTGCCGTACACCATTGCGCATCCTGAACTGATGAAGTTACCTGTGGTTGGAAATGCAAAGACTGATACTGTAAATTATGAAAAAATAGCAGAACTCAAGCCAGATGTGGTATTTGCTGGAACTGCAGAACAAGCGGATGAAATTCAATCTAAAACCGGTATTCCGACTCTTGTTGCATATGTAGGTGCAGTTGGAACATCTGATCAGATGAATTCGTATAAAGAATCTTTAAAAATGATGGGAAAAGTTTTAGGTAAGGAAGATAGGGCAGAAGAACTTACTAGTTACATTGATTCCACCCAGGAAGACCTTGCAAAACGTACTAGTAATATCAATAGTAATAAAACAGTTTATCTTGCAGGGCAGGCTTTCTATGGAACTCATGGTATTACATCTACAAACCCATACTACCCGCCGTTTGTAATGTTAAATGCTTCAAATGTTGCAGGTGGAATTAACAATACAAATGCTACTATCCACGCTATTCAAATAGATAAAGAGCAGTTGATAAATTGGAACCCTGATTTTATCTTCGTTGAAGGAGGCAGTATAGCTACAATTGAAAATGATACCGCTAAAAATATTGAGTATCAGAACATTACTGCCATTAAGAACGGAGATACTTATGGAGTGTTAACTTACTGTCTGTACAGTTATAATAAGGATGAAATGTTTGCCAATGCTTATTATATTGGAAAAGTGCTTTATCCTGAACAGTTTAAGGACGTAGATCCAGAGAAAAAAGCTGCTGAGATATTTACCGAGTTCGATTGTGGAAATGGTGAATCAGTTTACAGTACATTAAAAACGCAGTATGGTGGTTTTAAACAACTGAATCTTTAATTTACTCCTTTATTTTTTATTTTAAAAAGGTGATAACATGAATATTACAGAACGCCCGGGAATATCGTTGGAAGGACTGCAGAGCACTATTGAAGATGCTGCTAATGGTTTAAAAGTATTTAGCATCTTAAAAACTTCGATAGAGATGGGAATTTTTGATATTTTAAATAGGGATACAACATGCAGGCAGCTTTCTGAAAAACTTGAAATTGATCCAGTACTGACATATTATCTCTTGGAAATACTTGTTAAATTAGGGATGGTAGAGAAAGTAGGGGAAAATTATAAAAACACGCCTGTTTCAGAAACATATTTGAATTCTGAATCAGATTATAAGCGGATTAACTGTATATTATCTATGGAAGAACCGCTTAATCTTTGGAATAGCTTAAACCATACCTTAAAAGGTAAAACAGCAAAAAAAGATGAGAACTTTTTCCAGTTCATTATACAGGTAATGGCTGAGGATGCCTTATGTGGTGAACTGCAGGACACAGTTGAACTGGTGGCAGGTTATGATGAATTTAAGAATGCAGAGACTTTACTTGACCTTGCAGGGGGTCATGGAATGTATTCAATCGCGTTTGACCAGTTAAATCCTGATCTGCAGTGTTACGTGTTTGACTTCCCTGATGTTTTGGAAGAAACCAGGAAGTTTATTGAGAAATATGATTCCAGTGTTCAGGCTATACCTGGAAATTTTTACACCGATGATTTTGGCGGGAGTTACGATGTTATATTCTCATCGTACAATCCTGGAGGTAAAAATCCCAAAATCGCTGAAAAAGTTTACAATTCGTTAAATCATGGAGGATTATTTGTAACTAAGCAGTATTTCCCTGAAGCTGGCCCAGATTCGCTGGAAGATCTTTTAGATAATATGGAGTGGAACTTCACCAACTTTGAGAAATCCAATAAAGCAAATGAAAGGTTCACATTTAAAGATGATTTGACATTTGAAAAATATCTTTTATTTTTAGAAGATCTTGGATTTTCTATAGTGGATGTACATCGTATAGACCATTTTAACACGTCTTTTGGAAATAAAGCACAGGATAAAATGGTAATAGCTAAGAAAGTGAGTTAATCTTGATAATTCAACCATATGGGAGCGTATTTAAAAAACCATCTAAGATGATGGTTACAGTTTTTTTATTTTGCTGCTCTTGGTGTATGTTCTAATTTTAAATGTGAATCCGTGATCATGTATTACAAAATGCCCCTTTTTGAGTATTACATTTTTAAGCTCTGTTTATAAGCGTGTTATTATCATTTCGTTAAGTATTACTTTGAAAGAGTTCCTTTATAAATGTATTATTACTTAGATCGAAAGTATTATAACTGATTTTGTTTAATCTATACAAAACGGAGGCGATTTTACAAATTCAAAGTTGATAGTGGGTATTACTATTATTGCAGTAGCATTAGAATGGGCTGCTGATCTATACGTCAGTTAGTGTAAGTTCAAGTAGTGGAAGTACAATTTTCGTAACTGATGTTGCAGGTAGAATAATTTGGCTTTACTTAAGTAAATAAAGGCTTAGAGATATGTTCTGGAGATAATATACTTGAATGCAAATGATAACCTGATGAAATATTCACAAGTTCGATATTTGGTAATGATGTATCAATATACAGAGGTTGAAGGAAAATTATGGCAGATTCAAACAGTTAAATCTTTAATAAATTCTTTTTTTTTTAGTTTAGTGGGGTGAAGGAGATGAATATTACAGAACGTCCAGATGTTTCAGCAGAGGACCTACATGGAATTATTGAAAACACGTTAAACGGCTTAAAAATATACAACGTCCTGAAAACTTCCATAGAACTGGGAGTTTTTGACATTCTAGAACAGGAAATGACTTACACGCAGCTTTCTGAAAAACTTGGAATTAAACCAGTGATGGCAAATTACCTTTTAGAAATACTTTTAAACCTGAAACTGGTAGGAAAGTCGGGAGAGCTCTATAAAAATACGAGATCCTCCCAGCTATATTTAAACTCAAAATCTAGTTACAATAGGATTAGATGCATATCTGCTTTAAAAGAGAATGTTAATCTATGGAATAATTTATCTAACAGCATAAAAGGGAATATAACAAGAAAAGAAGAGGTTATTTTCCCTCTAGTTGTACAGAGAATGGCTGATGACTGCTTATGCGGTGAACTGCAGGATACAGTTGAACTGGTGGCGGGTTACGATGAATTTAAGAATGCAAAAACATTACTTGACCTTGCAGGAGGTCATGGAATGTATCCTATTGCATTTAGCCAGGTGAATCCCGACTTGCAGTGTTATGTCTTTGACCTTCCGGATGTTTTGGAAGAAACCATGAACTTTATTGAGAAATATGATTCCAGTGTTCAGACTATTCCTGGAAACTTTTATGTCGATGATTTTGGCGGGAGTTACGATGTTATATTCTCATCGTACAATCCTGGGGGTAAAAACCCTGAAATCGCTGAAAAAGTTTACAACTCTCTGAACATGGGCGGACTATTTGTAAATAAAC
The DNA here is from genome assembly GCF_002287175.1 of Methanobacterium bryantii. Classification (NCBI taxonomy): domain Archaea; kingdom Methanobacteriati; phylum Methanobacteriota; class Methanobacteria; order Methanobacteriales; family Methanobacteriaceae; genus Methanobacterium; species Methanobacterium bryantii. Next base: position 26,759 of record NZ_LMVM01000040.1, read on the forward strand.
AGTATTTCCCTGAAAACAACCCTAGTTCTTTAGAGGATGTTCTGGATGATATGGAATGGAACTTCACAAATTTTGAAAAGTCCCATAAAACAGGCAGAAAATTCACCTTTAAAGGAGATCTGCTCTTTGATGAATACCTGAAATTTTTGGAAGACCTTGGATTTTCAGTGGTGGATGTTCACCTAATAACGCGTTTTAACACTCCTTTTGGAAGAATTTCAAGGGATAAAATTGTAATAGCTAAAAAAGTGAGATAAATTGAGCTTTAAAGATAAAACAGTTACAGACTATAAGTCATATATACGGAATAAAACATATATAGGGGTTTTTTTAGTTATAGCCCTAGTTATAGCAGTAATCTGCTCCATTAAAGTAGGTGCTGCAAATTTATCCGTATATGACATAATCAATGCATTAATTAACAGGCAGGCAGACGGAGCTTTGATCATTTGGAACATCCGTATTCCAAGGATTCTGGCAGCTATAATTGCGGGCTGCTGCATGGGTATTGAAGGATGTATAATGCAAAGTGTACTTCGAAACCCTTTAGCCAGCCCTTATACAATGGGAATTACGCAGGGTGCGGCTTTTGGGGCAGCATTTGCAATTATAGTTTTGGGAGCTGGAGCTTTAAGCAGTACGCAGGCGGATGCTGTTATTATAAATAATCCATACCTTACAGTTTTTGCAGCATTTTTAGGAGCGATGGGTGGTGTTAGTGTAATTCTTTTGCTGGCCAAAGCGCGGGGCGTAACATCTGAAGTGATGATACTTGCAGGAATGGCCATGACTTATCTATTTCTTGCAGGAATACATTTCTTACAATATTTTGCATCTGACACTCAGGTTGCAGCTACTGTATTCTGGACATTTGGAGATGTTGGAAAGGCAATGTGGAACGACGTCTGGATCATGTTCGTGCTTCTGATACCTGCTTTAGTATATTTTATGTATCATGCATGGGATTACAACAGCCTTGAAAGTGGAGAAGAGACTGCAAAAGGATTAGGTGTCAATACCGAGCGTATAAGGCTGCATGGAATGCTGATCTCTTCATTTACATCGGCAGTAGTGGTGGCGTTTCTAGGAGTTATTGGTTTTGTGAGCTTAATAGCTCCACATATTATGAGGAGGATCATTGGAAATGATCACCGGTTTTTAATCCCAACATCGGCTATTCTCGGTGCTTTAATACTTTTAGTATCCGATACTGTTGCAAGGGTTATATTATCTCCAATTGTGTTACCAGTAGGTATTATAACTTCATTTTTAGGGGCACCGTTGTTCTTTTACATAATAATGAAAATGAGGCGATAAAATGGTTCTTTCAGTAGATAAAGTTGAATTTTCTTATGGGAATGCAACAGTACTCAAAGATGTAAACTTTAAGGTTAAAAAAGGCGATTTCGTTTCAATACTGGGAGTTAACGGCTCTGGAAAATCTACCTTGATGAGATGTATAAACAGAATTTTGAAGTTTAAAGACGGTATGATCTTCGTTGAAGATAGGGATATAAAAAAAATGAAAGACATCGAAATTGCAAGAAAAATTGGTTATGTACCTCAAAGTTCAGAAACAGGCTTTGTCACCGTTTTTGACGCAGTTTTACTTGGTAGAAAACCTTACATAAAATGGGATGTTTCCAGGAAGGACATAGAATTAACAGAGAAAATACTGAAGGTCATGAACCTCGAAGAATACGCACTCAGGTACATAAATGAACTGAGCGGTGGAGAACTTCAGAAAGTTGTTATAGCACGTGCATTAGTTCAGGAACCTCAGATTTTACTTTTAGATGAGCCTACCAGTGACCTTGACTTAAAAAATCAGTTAGAAGTGATGAGAATTATAAGGGAAGTATCAGATACCCACAATATCGCTTCAATTGTGGTTATGCATGATATAAACCTTGCTTTAAGATATTCTGATAAATTTATAATATTAAAAGAGGGGCAGGTGTTCACTACTGGGGGAAAAGAGGTTATAACCTCCGAAATTATAAAAGAAACTTATGGGGTTGATGTGCATGTTAAAAACTTTGAAGGTGTTCCAATGATCATCCCAAAATCCCAATAAGTCAACTTCAATATCTCTTTAATTTAGGGGGGATAATATTCTATTCAATTTGAGATTTAATGAATGAGAAATACTATGAAAAGTGAAAGTTTAGGGCGTGGAAAGTTTTATATCATTGGAACTGGTCCACTTGGACTAATATGGCCACATTGCAGGCTTTAAACACAATTAAACAAATCAATGTCATTGTAGTTCCAGATGAAGATGTAGAACTATTTGCAGAATACATAGGGAAAAAGCCAGTTTTTTAACCCATGGGAATGATTTTGGGACTATAATGGGAAACATTTTTTAGAATTGAGTAAAGATGAATTAGAGAAATTTCGTGTGGAACGGTTTGATTTGAGAGATGAATGGGTGAACGTAATCAAGGAGATTTTGGTCCAGGAAAGGATGTTGCACTGCTTGATTCGGACAATACTTGTTTGGCCCAAACCATTGGTATGTAGAACAGTTTCATCAGGAGAATATCATTATTATCCCGGGTATGGGATGTGAGGCGGCAGGTTTAACAGCCCTGGAAAAAAGTATAATCCCTCATATGACATCCGTTTTGTAATGCAGGCGGTTCCACTTTATATGATGGATTGGGATCAGATATTAAAAGATGTGAGTCAGTATCCAGTTAGCATGGTTACATATATGACTTTGAGTATCCGAAGAAGCTATTTGAAAGCCTTAAAATGTTTGTTCTGTTGATATGCCATGTGCTGTTGTATATTGGGCAGGATATCCTGATAAACAGCGTGTCATAAGGGAACTGTGGCAGATATGGAGCAAAAGCTTTCAAAAGAGAATGAAGATCATATGGGTATTTTATTTATAGGGTGTTTTCTTGACGGAAAACCTTATGAAGCAGCTATGAAACAACAGTAATTGAGATTTACGACTAATGAGAGAAATTACTGGTTAAAATGAAATATGAGAATTTTATCTTCTTTGATTTTAAACTACTAATTTTAATTAACTTTAACTTTTTATAGTGAATGACATGTGAAAATTCATAGAATTTTCACGGTTACGGAACTTCGTTCCGTAAACATAACTTTTAAACTTATAAATTTTAGATAACTTGATCAAATTTACATTTGTATTCAAAAATGTGAAAATGTTTTGATTGCCCTAAAATTTTTGTTTCATGGGTTTTGTTTCTCTACGAAAATTTAAAATTTTGACAACCGTCAAAAGATTTACGATTTTTTTGGGCTACAAAAATGAAGCTGACAAAATTCTTTGAGCTTTGACAGTTTGGTTAAATTTACTTCCTTAAATTCAAAGCGCATGAACAATTTATTATATGTTTAGTCAAATATTTGGTTATTCACCATAAAACGTAATTTAAGTTGGATTTTGAGATCATCTATTAATATCAATTTTAATCAAAAATTTTTTATATCTATTAATTCAATTTTAGTTTAATTTTATTCAAACAATGTTGAATTAAGTGGTGGCGATATTATTAATCAAAAAGTAATTATAAGTGTTATTATAGGGATTTTGTGCCTTGGATATATTTTATATTTTTTTTCAGGATTGGGAGAAGCAAATTCGAGTAAAGGTACAGTTTCGATAACAGATGCAGCAGGTAGGACAATTCAAGTTCCAGTCCAAGTCAATAGGGTAATAGGAGTAGGCACTTCAAATAGAAATATAGTGTATTTGAATGCCAGTGATAAACTGGTTGGAATAGAACAGGTTGAAACCAATTCAACAAGTGGCTGGGGAAATCAATTACCTTATATAATTGCACATCCTGAATTAATGAGCCTTCCTGTTATTGGTGATGCACGTAAAAATGAAGTAAATTATGAAAAAATAATAGAACTTAAGCCAGACGTGATATTTGCCGGAAATTCACAACAAGCAGATGTTATACAGAATAAAACAGGTATTCCAACAATTGTTGTATATGTGGGCGCGGTTGAAACATCTGAACAAATGGATACTTACAAAAAGACTTTAAAAATAATGGGTAAAGTGTTAGGTAAGGAAGAAAGGGCAAAAAAACTTGTTAATTACATTAATTCATGTGAATCAGATCTTGACAACCGAACCAAAAATGTTTCCAGCAATAAAACTGTTTATGTTGGCGGACAAGTTTACTATGGTGCGCATGATATCACGTCTACAAATCCTTATTATCCTCCATTTGTATTATTAAACGCCTCAAATGTTGCAAGTGTTGTCAATACTGCTGCAAATACTACTTCACATGCTCAAATTGATAGAGAACAGCTGATAAAATGGAATCCTGATATGATCTTCATTGAATCTGGAAGCTTAACTTCAGTGATGAATGATACCAGCGAACATTCGGAGTATAATGATCTTAAAGCTATACAAAACGGAAATGTATATGAAGTAATATCCTGCTGTTATGATAAGGATATAATGTTTGTAGATGCATATTACATTGGAAAAATTCTTTATCCTGAGCAGTTTAAAGATGTGGATCCTGAGGCGAAGGCTAATGAAATATTTGAAGAGTTTAGTGGTGGATCTGGTGGATCGGTTTACAGTACTATGAAAGTACATTATGGAGAATTCAAGAAGCTGAATTTTTAATATATTTTTTTTAATTTTTCAGGTGATAAAAAATGAACTTTAAAGACAGGCCAAACATTTCGTCGGAAGAACTACATGACATTGTTGAAAATGCATTATATGGTTTAAAAAGATTTAATCTTTTAAAAACTTCCATAGAACTTGAAATTTTTAACAATTTAAACCAAAAAATGACATGCAAACAGATCTCTGAAAAACTTGGAATTGAACATGTGTTAGTTTACTACCTTCTGGAGGCACTGGTAAAACTTGGATTATTGCAAAAATTAGGGGAATTTTATAAAAATACATTAATATCTGAAATATATCTAAACTCAGAGTCGGAGCATAATCAGAATAATTGTATGTTATTTTTAAAAAATAAAGCTGATTTATGGAATAATTTAGAATATGCATTGAAAAGAGAATTATATCCCGAAAGTAATGTTTCATATCCTTTTCTTATACAGGCAGTAGCAGAAGATTGTCTATCTGGTGAGTTACAGGATACAGTTGAAATAGTGACAGGTTATGATGAATTTATAAGTTCAAATACTCTGCTTGATTTAGGTGGAGGTCATGGACTGTATTCTATAGCATTGAGTCAGATGAATCCTGACCTGCAGTGCTATGTCTTTGACCTCCCTGATGTTTTAGAGGAAACCAAGAAATTTATCAAAAAGTATGATTCCAGTGTCCAGACTATTCCTGGAAACTTTTACACTGATAATTTTGGCGGAACTTACGATGTCATCTTTTCATCTTATAATCCCGGGGGTAAAAATCCTGAAATTGCTGAAAAAGTTTATAATTCACTGAATATAAGTGGACTATTTATAAACAAACAGTATTTTCTGGAAAAAAAGGAAGCTACATTAGAAGATGATTTAGATAGCTTGGAATGGAACTTTACCAACTTTGATAAAACAATGAATGGTAAAACAAGGTTTAGTTTTAAAGAAGATCTATCATTTGAGGATTATTTAAGATTTTTAAAACAACTAGGATTTACTATAATTGATATTCACAATATAAACCATTTCAGTTCACCATTTGGACCTAAAGCAGTGAATAAACTTATAGTAGCTAAAAAAATAAGTTAATAATTCAATATGCACAAGTACCTCTTGAAATTAGGTTAAAGTTAATATTTTATAAAAAGGTATTCATATATTTCCTGAACTTTGAATATATGTTAGTAAATATCCTTTTTCCTTTATTTTTTGAGATTAAAATTACAATAAATTTATAATGAATGAAGTTATAAGCTATAATGTACCATTTTTATTTTGATCATAATTTGAAAATTATTTAAATGGGCCTGTAGTCTAGCCAGGAATATGACGTGGGACTTCGGATCCCAAGGTCGGGGGTTCAAATCCCCCCAGGTCCGCTAAAGCACTCAAAAATGCGAAGCATTTTTGGTGCTCACAAAATTTTCAATTTTGTGGCAGTGAAATTAAAAATTTTCACATGCCCCGAAAATCTCTGATTTTCGAGGGTTTTTTAAAAAATCTTTAATCCAAAATCCTACAAAATCTTCGATTTTGTGGCCCGAAAAATTTTCAATTTTTTGACGGCCTCGCAAAAAACTGCGTTTTTTGCTCCGGAAATCCAAAATCAAGACGAATTCTAATTTTAATCAACATTTAATTCAATAAATTCATTTGAATTCCTTAATTAAATTCCAAAATGATTTCAAAACAAGTGGATTTGCCTCGCATTCGCTCGGAGATCGAGAATCACTACAAATTCTATTAAGTCCTCTAAAGGTTTCAATACTATTTAATCATGCCTGCAGGACATTGCTATGGCTCTGAAAAGTAGAATTAATCCATTATAAATCTCTCTAAAATTATTCAATCCAACAAATTCTAATTTCAAATTTTTTTCATTATCCCTTTAATTTTACTCCACAATTTGGAACATGGTAATACTTATATGCTTAAAATATACATTTAAAACCAAGTAATGAGTAGTAGGGGGTTCAAAAATAGATCTTCAAGAAATAGTTTTAGATTCGTTGAAATTTCCTTTTTCTAACGTAGGGAGAGCAGTAGGATTACTTCTTCTTTTTTTAGGCAGTATTCTTATTATTCCTATAATCCTGGCTTTAGGATATATCTTTAGAATAATAGAGCACACCATCAATGGTTCTAATGAACTTCCGCCGCTTGGTGAATGGGGGAATATGTTCGTGGATGGTATAAAATATTTAGTAGCGACTGCAATCTACCTTATAGTTCCTAATATCTTGACATTTGTACTATTCAAGGGAATGCTAGCCTCAATTTATGCTGGAGATTCCCAAATTAGCCTGCTACTGGTAAGCGTTGTTGGGCTGATATTTGTTTTACCATTTGATTTAGTATACATTATGGCTTTAGGTAATATGGTCCATGAAGATAGATTTGAGGCGGCATTTGATTTCAGTAAAATATTTGAGTTAATTGGAAAAATGGGGTGGCCAAAATATGCCTTATATATCATCGTATTTGCTATAATTGGGTTTATATTGGGCATAATATCCAATTTAGGCACATTCATGCACATTTCCTTTGGATTAGGATGGGCTGCAGGTATACTTATTTCTTTATTAGTTCAAGTTTATCTGGTTATGTACCAAGGCAGATATATTGGGCTTATATGCCGTAAAGGGAACCTTATGGCAAAAGGTGACGGAGAAGTTGAAGGCAACTTTGAAGTTGAGGAAAATAAGGGCACTGAAGCAGGTTAAGTACAAAATAATCCCAAAATATTTTTTTATTTTTGTCTGCGAAATTATTAAATGTTAATCAATCAATAATTATTACTACTTCTGGTTTATTTACATATGAAAATAGTACAAATTACTCTTTAACCGCGTGATAAAGAATAATTTGAGTTTATAAATAACTAAATAGCATATAAACTATTATAATTTCATTTTTTTATTGAATATACCTTTAATCAGTTGTTATTTTTAAAATAGGCTTTAGAGGTGATAGAATTAGTTTTGTTGAAGTTGCTAAAATGGATGAAGTACCTGAAGGAAGCATGAAACATGTTGAGGAAGGGGATACTGAAATTCTTTTAGTAAATGTTGAGGGAAAAATTTATGCTGTAAGCGACAGGTGTGGCCATATGAATGCGAGGCTTTCCATGGGTAGACTGCAGGGGACTACTGTCATATGTCCATTGCATGCGTCTCAATTTGACGTTACCACTGGAAAGAATATTAAAGAGCCCGTCCTTACATCAATTCCTGGAGAGGAAAAAGTTCCGGCACTCAAGAAATATTCAGAACGTCTGGAAAAAATTATTGCACCTGTAAAAACTTATGATCTACCTACCTTCCAGGTAAAAATTGAGGGTGAGAATATACTGGTTAATATTCACTGAACACTCAATTTAGATAGTTTTAGATGTTAAGGGCTTTAAATCAGTAATTATCTAAAATATCGAAAATGACAAGTCTGATAAGTCATGTTAATCTTAATATAAAGTTATACGTCAACATTCAGTATCTTTCATTTTGCAGAGACTCCATTAAGTTTATAATGAAACATAAAACACTTTAAATCTACCAATATGGCATTATTAGCTTATAAATTTTAATTTATCATTTTTTTAAGGCGTAAATTCAGTTTTATTTAAAAAGAAGGAGATAGAATGTCAGATGGAATACCTGGAAAAGCAAAAAGCTTCTGGATAGATAGTACTCCTGAGACTAATTTTTCCAAACTGGAAAATGGACTTAAAATAGATGTCGCTGTACTTGGCGGGGGTATAGCGGGCCTTACAACTGCAATAATGCTTAAAGAGGCAGGTAAATCAGTTGCAGTAATTGAAGCGAGGCGTATAGTGGAAGATATAACTGCCACCACTACTGCAAAGATCAGTGCACACGCATTTTTTTACAGCACGATGCTGGATAATTTAGGCAAAGAAAAGACCCAAATGTTTGCTGAAGCTAATTTAAAAGCTGTAGAATCTGTTTCTAATTTAGTATCTAAATATGGTATAGATTGTGATTTCCACAGGACTCCTTGTTATATTTACACGGAAGCTGAAGAGGAGGGAGGTATATATAAATCTGAAGCAGAAGTAGCGCATGAGCTTGGACTTCCAGTATCATATGTTGAAAATATTTCTTTCGCGCCCAATGCAAAAGCAGGCGTAGTCTACCAAAACCAGGCAGAATTTCATCCACGTAAATATCTTCTTGGGCTGTCAAAAGAAATAGCAGGCGAAGGAAGTTACATATTTGAAAATACAAGAGTTCTTAAGATAAAAGAAGGGACTCCTTATGAAATTGAAACTAATAACGGCTCCATTAAAGCAGATAATGTTGTAATGGCCACTCATTTCCCGATATATGATCCAGATAATCTTTACACTCAGTTAAAAATAACAAGGTCATATATAATGGCATATTATGCTAGAAAAACATTACCTGATGGGATGTACGTGTGTCTCAACCCGTTTCACACATATCGATCAATTCCAACTGATAGAGGTAAAATGATTATGATTGCAGGTGAACACCAAATTGTTGGGACTCCTATTGATACCAGAAAGTGTTATAATCGGTTAGAAGAATATGCGGAGGATAATTGGGAAATTGAATCGATTGAATATCACTGGTCTAATCAGGATAATGCCGCTCCTGACGGACTGCCTATTATTGGAGAAACTTCTAAGCCTGGAGTTTATGTTGCAACTGCTTTTGGAGGTTGGGGAATGACTCACGCTACGACTGCGGCTTACTTAATTACAGATCTTATAACTGGCAAAGAAAATCATTTAGTAGAGTTATTTGATCCATTACGATTTAAAAATTCAAAACCAGTTGTATCTTCTGATGATGAAAAATTAGAAATCTCCAGGAAGTTCCAGAAAAATGAAATACTATGGCCATCAAACAGTGGAGTCCTTGATTTATCCAGGGATGAGGCTCGTGTGATGGGCAAAGGGAAAGAGAAATTTTCGATATATCTCGATGAAAAAGGGCATATGCATCGTTTACAGGCAGTTTGTAACCATAGGGGATGCACTCTAGTTTGGAACACCGCAGAAAAAACATGGGACTGCCCATGTCACGGGTCCCGTTATAATTACTATGGGCGGGTTATACATGGCCCGGCATTGGTAGACCTTAAAAAATATCCGGAAAATAGATAAATTAAGTTAATTTAAAAGAATTTTTCATTTTAAGCAGTGTTTTTTAATTCCTGTTCTTAATTTTATATAACCCTGAAAAGCAGTTCAGATGCGCGATAGGTTTAATTGACAATTTACAAAATAAACAATACCCAGTTAAGGCATAAAACTTTTAAAATAAATATCTAGAAAAATCTATTTCTTAAATTCCTCTTTAAACTGATTATAAGCTGTTTTAAAGTCGTTTAATCTTTCTCTAAGTAATTTTTCCTCTTCAATAAGCTTTTCTTCAGGTAATTCTGGGTTCATATATTTGGCAATGCCTATTTTCATGATATTTTTAGGGATCTCGTAGTTTATTTCATATTCAAAATTAGAAGTGAAATTAATATCTATGTATTTCGCCATTTTACTGCTTAAATGGGAGTATTCTTCTTTGCTAATTTCTGCATCTTCCATTTTTACTTGTCGACATATAGAACCTGAAATTCTATCTATCACCGTTTCATCACTGACTGTTTCTAACATTAAAATCACCAGTTCATAATTGGTTTTTGTAACAGATAAACTTTGATAAAAACTATTTTTGTTATGGAAATGGGTAAATATCCAACTGTTAAAGGTGATTTAATTGTCAATATGTATTTACAGTAATGTTTAATAAAAACGGCCTGTAGAAGACTCTAGAAAAAATTAAATTTTTTTTTATTTGGATATATGGATTATATTAAATCTAACAGATATTCCACAAATTTCAGAATTTTTACAAAGCTAAAAAACAGTTGATTACAAATTAACTTTAAAAACGATTACGTTGTTTTACCAATTTACCTGAAATCCTTTTTTGCCTCTGAAGATAAGTTCATTATAAAATAGTTTTTAAATTACAACTTAATTGCAACGGCTTTTTATCAATTTATACTTGAAAATAAACAGTATATTTAATACTAGTTTGATATGTGTATCTATTTGATAATTTTGGATGTTATCATCATTTATAATATATTAAAGCTTTCAATTATTTTTTATCAGGACATAGGGGCGTGGATTATGGATTTGGATTATAACAGATCATATTAAAAATCAATTACATAATACAAACCAGAAATATTTTCTCAACTTGGAATATTTAAAATTGAAATATTTTTAAAGGAGGTTTGTTATGGCATTGAATTTAGGAGATCTCCACATTAGAAGTCCTGCTTTTGGTTCCCTGGAGCGTATTCCAGAACGTTATGTATATGATGGGGATAATATTTCTCCTCCAGTAGACTGGAGCGGTGCTCCACCAGACACAAAAGAATTTGCATTAATTTGCCATGATCCAGATGCTCCACTTCCTTATGGATTTACCCATTGGGTTGTATATGGTATACCTGCAGATATCGCAGGTATTGGTGAAGGTGAAGGAAAAAAGGCCTTCACAGAAGGCACCACGGGATATGGGGAACAGGGGTGGGGAGGTCCAGCTCCGCCTCCAGGACACGGACCCCATCATTATTACTTCTGGTTATATGCTCTTGACACGGTTCTTAACTTAAAACCGGGATTAACTCGTGAACAGCTGTTAGATGCTATCGCTGACCATGTCACTGTACAGGCTCGCCTCGTTGGAATTTACGAGTTGTAAATGTGTTTATTAAATGGGATAAAATGAATGAAGAACTTCCTCAAGGATTTGTGGCAACTAATGTCCAAGCTGTTGGATACAGTGATCTAGATGAGAGACCCGCCTTTAAAATGTCAATAGGGGAACATGATGGGCGGTGGTATCTTTATACTGGGCATTTCTGGCATTCTGGATGGAGTATTATAGATGTTACAGATCCAACAGAGCCTAAATTGGTTAAGTTCATTTCAGGTCCAGAAAATACTTTTACTCTTCAAATGGAAGTATCAGATAACATAATGATCACTGCACTGGAGAAGATATTTCCGAACTTTGGAGGAAATCCTAATGAGCCCTTTGATGAAGGTGTACTCATATGGGATATCAGTGATCCTGTTAATCCAAGAAAATTAGGGCAATTTCGCACCGGAGGAACTGGTACCCATCGGAATTTTTATTCGGGAGGTAATTATGTACATTTAGCGGCAGGAATGCCAGGATATAATGGAAACATTTATGTGATCATTAATATCAATGATCCCGCTCAACCAGTCGAAGATGGAAGGTGGTGGGTGCCGGGACAGCATACAGCGAGTGGAGAAAAGCCACATAAGCCTTATATATCATTACACGGCCCCCCATATGTAGTGGATAACCGGGCATACTTACCTTATGGATCGGAGGGCATGATTATACTTGATATCAGTGACGTATCTAAACCTGTGGAAGTAAGCCGTTTGAGTTTTAGTCCACCATTCCACTCGCAGTTCGGCATACACAGTGTGCTTCCTTTACCTGAAAAAGGGCTTGCATATGTTAATTCGGAGGATACGTCATATGGTAAAGGGCCGTTACACCATGCATCAATTGTGGATATTTCAGACTTATCAAATCCGATGTTGCTGTCATTGTTTCCTGAACCAATTCCACCTGCAAATGCACTATACCGCGATTTTTTCCAAAAAGGAGGGTGGTCAGGCCCGCATAACATTAATATATTGCAGCACAACAAGGATGTGCAAAAACAGGGTAAATTATTTTATATTGCCCATTTCAATGCTGGTTTGAGGGTCTATAATGTCAAAGATCCACGTTTGCCAGTTGAGGTTGGATATTTTATGCCTCCTGAGCCAAGAAAACGTTATGGTCCAATGCCTGAGGGGGAACTGGTCACACAAACTGAAGATGTACTGGTTGACAGGCGGGGCTTTATTTATATTACAGATAAAAATCAGGGGTTATGGATTTTAAAATATGAAAAATAAGTTATCTAAAATGTAAAGAATGGATTGGTAAAGGTTTAGCTAGTATTCTTCCTCAAAATTGTCAGTAATTAGCCATTCTTCCTCCAGGGCAATAGCTTCTTTAAATGATCGTGGGACAAGTGCCTTATAAAGTGGATTGTTAAACAGCATTTTAATATTCCTGTCTAAAATATAAGTTGCACAGAAATCATCTTCTGCTCTCATTCCTCGCCCATAAGCTTGAATAAGAGTCATAATGGTCTTATAAGCATACCATTTGGGGTCATGTTTCTTCCTGCTGTTTACCTGTTTATCTCCAAGATAAGGGAATGGTATTTTATAAATCACCTGAAACTGACATTTTTCGTAGGGAAGGTCTACACCTTCACTCATTGATGGGCTTACAAGTACCATTGCTTTATCTGTTTTTTCGAACTGCTGCAGTTTCATTTCTCTATTTATGTAAGTGTGACCCATTAACCGTGGATCTTTTAGATTAGCCATTATATATTTCTGACATTTATAATTATGTGTGTGAATCAACCCTTTTTCATGTTTGTGATGATCCATAATCTTTTTAAGGATTGGAAGTGTTTTAGGTGCTGTGAATTTAATTGATCTCTGGGACATGTTCCCGACGGGTTTTATATAAACCGGCCGTCCTGATGCTGGAAAATTACTTTTGATTTTAAGGGGATAGGCCTCTTTATAGTCAATTCCGAGCCATTTGCAGAATAAACGGTGATCCAGGATAGTTGCACTCATAAAAAGGCAAATATCTGCATGTTTAAACAGCATATTCTGTGCATATAAATCAATTTTCAATGGTTTAAAGGACACTCCACCAGGAGTAGGATCTACAACCCAGTTTTCAGCGTGTTCTTCTAGATTAGTTAAGAGTTCGCGCAGTCTAAAACGGGTACTGACTATCCTATCGCCCTTATTTTTGGGAAGTTTTTTAGTATTGATTTCTTTGTAGGCATCATGGAGAATTTCAACGAAAAGTATCCACTCTTCGGGGTCTTCAAAATTCAGCATTTGAGGAGGTATTGTTTTTTTAATATCCTTTTCAAGACTTTGATTCAGTAAATTAACCTCTAACCTGCGCATGAGTTTATCTTCGATGTTGTGGGCTTCATCAAGCACCATGAAATTCCTTTTGGGGAAATGCCTTACATAGTTGAGCTCAAGGAGTGCATAATCATAATTCATCAGGGTTATGTCGCTGTTTGCGGCATCTGCTTTCTGCTGCCAGTAGCTGCATTTGTCCATGGATTTGAAGTAGTATGGAAATCCGCCTGCATCTTCAAATGCAAAATGAGCTTCATCACCTTCAGTTTTGGTTACACCAAAGTCACAGGAAAATTTCTGTGATCTGGGGGTTGTCTGGCACATTCCATTATCACAGCTTATCTCTAAATCTCCAGATTTGCATGAAAAATTGCCTCTTCCTTTAACTAGAGGATAGCTGAATTCATTCGCGTACTGACTTTGGAGCTGTTTTGTCATGGTGAGGATATAAGATGGTTCATACATCCTTGCAAGTGTGGTTGCTATCGCTGATTTTCCAGTTCCAGTCCCTGCTTCAAGGATTATATATTTGTATCCTTCCTCGATTGCACTATCAATTTTTGATATTATCTCCAGCTGCCCTTCCCTTGGTTCTTCAAATGGAAAATTATTTAATATTCTATTTTTTACACCGGGATTTTCCAGTTTAAGATTAGCCATGTGATCTCTTGGAATTCCTGTTGATTTATTTTCCTTTAATTTCTTTGTAGAGCAAATGCATCGCTGTTTTATCATCTTACATTCACTGCAAAAAAAGCCATTATCCATAATCATTTATATTTGGGTAATGCTATAAATAGATAAACCGCTCGAAAATTCAAAGAATTTTCGGGGCCTGAAAATCAAAGCTGACAAAGCTTTGTTTTGTTTGCGTCAAAATCTTCGATTTTGGCAGATTTTCGAGGCCTATTAGTATTATAAAGAAAACCCAGTCTTTATTACTAAAAAGTAAAATAACTAACTATAAACAGTTTTTATCTTAAGAAACTGAAATAAAATTGAAAACACGTAGAATAACATTAATTTATCACGAGGCTTAATATGAAAAAAGGCAAATTTATAGGCATAGGTGTAGGGCCTGGAGACCCTGATCTTTTAACAGTTAAGGCGGTAAAGACACTGAATGAAGTTGATGTAATATGCGCGCCTAAATCTTCAAAATCAAAGCCAAGTGTGGCATTATCAATTATAGATCCAGTTTTAAATGACCGCAAAAGTGAGTATGAAACTTTAGAACCTCTTTTTCCAATGATTGAAAATAAAAAAGAGCTTCAAAAGTACTGGGCCGATGCCGCACAGGTTATAATTGAGAAATTGAATGAGGGACTGGATGTTGCATTTATAACATTAGGGGACCCTTCTGTTTACAGTACTTTCTCTTACGTATTCAAGATAATTGAAGGCATGGACTTTGAAACCATGGTGATTCCAGGTATCACATCGTTTACGGGGTGCGCAGCAAGTGCAAAAATGCAGCTTGCAGAAAAAGATGAAATCATGGTTATAGTACCAAAGGTAGACGAAAGATTATCCCAGATTATGGCATGTGGAGATACATTTGTTATAATGAAAACATCAAGACATTCTGATATGCTTGAAGATATTATAAATCAGGATAAAAGGGATAAAGAAATAATATCGGTTCAAAACTGCAGCATGAATGATGAGAAGATATTCGATGGTTTTGTAGAGGATAAGAAGTATTTATCAACCACTATTGTTAAATTTAAAAATAAGAAGTAGTGTATGATTTCACTATTTTACGATGTCAAACTTTTATAATGGGGATTTCCAAGTTCCTTTTCTTTTATTACAAAACAGCAGTAGTCATCGCCTTTAGCGTAGCATTTGACTTCATCAGCGTTAACTTCATGGCCGAAGTGTTTTGAAAAAATCGCTTCCAGTATTCCTGAATCAAATGCACACGCAGATCTTCCAATCTGGGGTAAATCTTCACATTCAAAGCAGTCGTAGGCATTTATAACTATGGGTTCCGTACTTTCAATTTTAACCCGCCCTAATTTATTTCTTTCCCAAAATTCTGCAATATTTTTAACGAATTCTTCTGTATCTGCCGATTTTAAATCATTATAAACTGTTTCCCCAACTTTTATACCTGCTTGGTGCAGTAAAGGATCTATATTTATGCCTTCTTTTAATAGGGCAACCCTGATGGTTCGAAACATTAATCTGAAGAATTCAAAGGGATCCTTGTAATCGGAAACTCCTGCAAAGTAATGTTCTGCACCTTCTTCAAGCTCTTTTATAGAAGATACATCTCCTAGGTGGCGTGATTTAATATAAAATATTTTTCTCCGGCGGTCTTCTGGATCTGGCCTGTAATCAATTATTCCGTCATCTACCAGGGCTTGAAGATGTTCTGAAACTGTTGATTTGGATTTACCTGTGTGCTCTACAATGCGGTCAAAACTCATTTCACTTTTCTCAAGTAGAGATAATATTTGAGCTTTCATAGGGCTTTTAATGACATTTATTCCCTCTTCAGTTGAGAATAGTTTCACGCCCGTGTTTTTCTGTTTCTTCTGATTTTTTTTAGCCATTACCAATCACATTTAGTGAATATGATTTTCATTATATATAACTAGTTCGGGTATATCAATACGTTCGGGAAAAACCAAACAGAAAAACTTATATAGAATTAGTTCGCATAGTACCATACAGTCAGAATAAAACCAAACTATAATATTAAAACGGAGGACAAAAATATGAAAGCAGAGTCAATAAAAATTAAGGAAGGAGTATACTGGGTTGGAGTATTAGACTGGGATTTAAGAACATATCATGGTTACACACTTGATGGGACCAGTTATAATGCTTACATGGTCTTTGGGGAAGATAAAGCAGCTTTAATAGATAATTCTTACCCTGGAACATTCCCTGAGTTAATAGCACGTGTTGAAGACGCTTGCAAGAAAGAAGGTAGAGAATTTAAAGTTGATGTGATAGTGCAGAACCACGTTGAAAAAGATCACAGTGGAGTCTTAACAGACCTGCATAAAAAATTCCCGGAAGCACCTGTTTACTGTACTGAAATTGCAGTTGAAGGGCTTAAAAAACACTTCCCTGGTGTTTCAGATGTTAATTTCGTCACAGTAGGAACTGGCGATGCTCTAGACTTAGGAGGAAAGACTCTTGCTTTCTTAGATGCATTTTTATTACACTGGCCTGACAGCATGTTTACACTGTATGCAGAAGAAGGTATTTTGTTCCCTAACGACGCATTCGGACAGCACTTATGCTTCCCACAGCTTTACGATAATGAAATACCAGATTACGTGCTTATGGATGCTACTAAAAAGTTTTATGCCAATTTAATAACTCCAATATCAAAACTGGTACTTAAAAAATTCCAGGAAGTCACAGATTTAGGTCTTCTGGAACAAATCAAAATGATAGCCCCTGCACACGGGCAGATATGGACAGATCCAATGAAAGTAATAGGTGCATACAGCGACTGGGCCACTGGAAAGTGCGAAGACAAAATAACTATTATATACGACACCATGCACTATTCAACCCAGCAAATGGCCCACGCTATGGCAAATGGGGTTATGAGTGAAGGAGTAGATGTAAAAGTATATTACCTCCACGAAGATGAAAGGAGCGAAATTGTGAAAGATATTCTCGACAGTAAAGCGATAGCTCTGGGAGCCCCAACAATTTATGATGAACCGTTCCCAAGTGTAGGAGATTTAATATTTTACCTCCGCGGTCTTAAGTTCAACAGAACAGGTAGAGAACGCCTTGCTGTGACATTTGGATCAATGGGTGGTGAAGGTGGAGCACCTGAAAAATTAGCTGAAGAGCTTAAAAACTGCGGATTCGATGTAAAAGATCAATATGAAGTGTACTATGTACCTGATGCAGACGAACTGGAAAAATGCTTCCAGACAGGTAAAAAACTTGCTCAGGAGATAAAAGGGCTTTAATAAATCGAAATAGAGGAGATTAAAATGGAAATAATAAACGAACACGAAATTGGAATTTGTAAAAACACAGATATAGAAGAAGCAGTTCAGGCCAATTTTAACGGGGAATGCCAGGAAGTAGGAATGTACCTCGCTATGGCCCGCCAGGCACAAAGAGACGGTCTTCCAGAAGTAGGCGAAGTCTTAACAAGAATTGCACTGGATGAAGCTAACCATGCTTCTCATTTTGCAGAACTTGGAGGAATTATTAAGTCATCACTTAAAGAAAACATTGAAATGATGTTAAATGGGGAAACAATGGCTAACAATGAAAAGAAAGCCGCAGCTAAAAAAGCTAAAGAGTGTGATATAGATCCTGCACATGATTTCTTTGATGAAAGCTCAAGGGATGAAGGACGTCACGCTAAAATGTTAGAGGGAATTTTAGAAAGATATTTTAAATAAACTATGTGCTTTATCATCAATTCCCTCATGCCAAGATTTGGGAGAGACTCTTAAAGATCACCTATCTCTCCCACTTGAATTAACTTTATGGAGAGACATTAAATGATATTAACCTACCAACCTTCATCTGAGTTCTCTCCTCTGCTTAATTCATTGAAAGATTAAGTTGAGAGTATATTGTCTTGACTTAATCTTTATCACCTAATTAAAGTTATGGAGAGATATTAATGAGGACAATACCGCCTCCGTTCCTTGTTCCTGTCTCTCCTTACACAATTTCAAATTTATGGGGAGAATAACAAATGAGATTACCGCCTCTGTCTTATTCCCTCCTTTCTCCAAACAGGTGACAAAATGGTTTACAAATGTGATGTATGTAATTATATTTGTGATCCAAATAATGGAGACCCTGAAAATGGAATTAAAGCAGGAACTGATTTAAAAAATCTTCCTTCAAACTGGGTCTGCCCTATATGCGGTATAGAAAAAGATTATTTTTATTTACTGAAAAATGAAGACACATGTTATCCTGAAAGAAGCAGGATTTTATCTATGGCAAATCATGTTTTTGCTCACTAATTAAAAGCAGGGGTATAATATATGGATGAGTTTTAAAACATGATTTAGGTAATATTATAAACTAATTTAGAAATTTTTAGATTTTCTTATGATTAACTATTTTTAACTAAAATTTTTCATCTTTTTTTAATATGATAAAATCTTATTAATTATTTTCAAACAAAACTTGTCGGATTATATAAATCAGCAAATTTCCTTTGGTCGGATTTGCTTTTAATATCCTATATTTTTAGTAGTATCTGGTTAATTATCAAAAAGGGGCTTTAAACAATTACATTTAAAAGATGAATAAAATGTTAGTTGACTATATTAAGTTGAAAATCATAATTCATCTCGGAAGTTAAAGAATTATAGGGGATAACAATGGTTCAAAATAATGTTTTAATGTTATTTGATATTGACGGTACATTGGTTCAGGGAGCCAAATGTCATTATCAGGCTTATATAGAAGGAGTTAAGAAGTTTTACGGTATGGAAGAGTATGTGCACAGTGTAAACGCCGCGGGTAAAAGTGATAAATTAATTTTGCGTGAAATATTAGCATTAGGAGGCTTAACTACAGATGAAATTCAGAAAGATTTCCAGAGCTGTTTGGATTTCATGACGGATTATTACCTGAAAAATGTGCAGTATGAGAATATACATGTATTTGATGGGACTATAGAACTTCTAGATGAGCTTCAACGCAAAAATGTACTTTTAGGGTTAGTAACAGGGAATTTAGAACCTATAGCTTACGCTAAACTTGGAAGAGCAGGTTTAAATGGTTACTTTTCATTTGGAGGCTTTGGAAGTGACAATGCGGACCGTTCTTTAATGGTTAAAAAGGCTCTAAGCATTGCAAAAAACCAGCTTGGATTTAATGGTGATAAAATATTTGTTGTGGGAGATACTCCTCGTGATGTAGAGGCAGCTAAAGCGTATAACCTTAAGACTATAGCAGTAGCTACTGGAATGTACAGTGTTAAAGAATTAAAAGATTGCGGGGCAGATTACGTTGTAGAAAACTTTAAAAACAGGGATAAAATCCTGGAAATTCTTTATGAATGATATAATAATCGACCCTTTTAATTTTTAAAGCATTTTATTAAATGCTATTTTTTTAACAGTTTTATAATCTATTTGTTAAATAAATTCTAAGCTTATTTTTTTTTAGATGTATAAAAGGAAATGTTTAAATGGAAGCTTGAGAATTTATATTTGTCTATAAAATTAATTTAATTAATAAAATAGTGTGCTTGGGTTTACACCTTAACTTAGGAGGTTAGTCCTTTGAATTCTAAAGAAATAGTTAAACCAGTGCTAAATGTAAAAATAAACATTCCTTTATCAGATAAAGTAGAAGATCCATCTATCATTGATCCTACAGGAAAATTAAATATAGTATTCAGCGAGAATTTAGATATGAATACCGTTTCAGATGGAATAAAACTTTATAAAGTTGAATCTAATGGGAAAGAAATAGAAGAAGATATTGTAATAAGTTCTGATGAAAATTCACCTCCTGTTCTTTGTATCAGTAAATCTGATAATGCAGACTTTACGGAAGGTGAGGAATATAAACTTCACATAACTGATGAACTAAAGTCTGTAAGTGGGACATCTTTAGAAGAAGAATTTACAAATTACTTTGCTGTAGATTACTCATTTAATCTGGATTCAAAGGGTATTTCGGATCTAAATAATCAAAGAACGTTGATATTATGTATAAGTGATCTCCATATGGGTGCAAATGACAGCTATGCTGAAATTAACAGAAACAGAGAGGCCCTGGTTAAGTTCTTAGATCAAGTTAGAACTTCACCAAATGTCAAAGAACTGGTTATAGCCGGCGATTTCATAGATGAATGGTTTATTCCAATGAATATGGATACATTTAATGGAAAAACACAGAGGGACTTTGTAAAAGCGGTGGCTGTTAACAACAAACCTGTAATAGATGCTTTTAATTGCATAATAACAGATGGTAAAATAAAAGTAACATACGTACCTGGAAATCATGATTTATTGATAAATTCCGAAGATATTCAAAGTATAATGCCAGGAATACATGAAGCCCGTGATGTTAAAGGTTTGGGAGCATATACTCCTGTAGATTTCCCAGAAATAGTCATTGAACATGGACATAGATATAATTTCTATTGCGCACCTGATTTTTCAAACAGATCTATAACCAAAACAGATTCCATACTGCCTCCAGGATATATCTTTACAAGAATGGCAACAAGTTCAGTTATTCAGGGCCGCCCTAAAAGAGATGATCCATTACCAGTTGTTAGTAAAAATGAACTTGGAGAAGTTCAATATCTTTATTTCCTCTACTGGAATGTCTGGAAAGACCTTATTACGGATTTCCCTGTAAAAGAAGGGCTCGATGAAAATGTCATAAACACAAATATAGATGGATTTACTGGTTTTTATTCCATAAGTGATGTATTACCATATCAAGACCCAGATAATGGTTATATTGATGTTAAATTACATAATGGAGTTATTGAAGGTTGGGATGAAAGGCAAACTAATAATTTAGTCCCTGTTAAAATACCTACAGCAGAGGCAGTTTTGAAAGGAGATTTAGCCAGTCATCTTGATGATCAATCAGCTGTCCAGTACTTTAATAACCCTGATTCTGATAAGCGAATTGTTGTATTTGGACATTCCCATGAGGCACGTGTCATAACATCTTTCAATGAAAAACAGGAAAAGAATGTCTATATAAATTCAGGTACATGGATAGATAAGAATGAGTGTACCATGACATTTGCTGTTATTATACCTCCAAAAAGTGAAGATTCAGTTCCAGCATATGCTGGTCTTTATCAATATTCTCAAAGTGGAGATATTAAAAAATTAGGTTCTGAGGTGCTTACAAATTTGAAATAGTCTTTATTGATTATTTATTTTTGTCTATAACAAAGCAGCAGTATTTATCGCCCATAGCATAGCATTTTGTTTCAGTAACAGCTCGTTTATCGTTATAATAAGACGAAAAAAGAGATTCTAATATTCCTGCATCGAATGCACATGCAGGTCTTCCAAGATAAGGTAAATGCCTGCATTCATAGCATTCACTGACGTTAATTATCAATGGTTCAAGATTTTTAACTTCAACATTACCTAGATAGTGGGTTTCCCAGAACTGGGCGATATTTCCGAGGAATTTGCTCATTTCAGGGTCAGCTACTCTTTCATATAGTGCTTTTCCTACTTTGATTCCTGCATCGTGAAGTATGGGGTCAATGTTAATGCCCTGGTTTATTAGGCCTACACGTATAGTCTTAAACATTAATCTGAAAAATTCGAATGGATCTCCGTCGCTTAAAACATAGCTGGAGACGTAACTCTCTAAATTGTCTTCCTGTTTTTTATCTCGTGCCAATTCGCCGATATATTCTGATTTTATAAAAAATATCTTTTTACGTGCATCTTGAGGATCAGGCTTTGAACCGATTATTCCATCATCTACCAGTTTTTTGAGGTGTACTGATACCGTTGATTTGGCCTTTCCAGATGAAGTTACTATCTGATCAAAGCTTAACTCTCCTTTTCTAAGCATTGATAATATTTTAGACTTTACGGGGCTATCTATGGCCCGTATACCCTTTGATGTTGCAAATAATCCGATTTGGGTATCGTGGGATTTTTTTTGATTCGTGTCTTTCATAAAGATAGCCTCTCTTTAAGGTTTATATCTAGTTCTACGTTAGTCATAGATAAAATGATATGTTTAAATATTAACTTTTTTGATAATCATATTTTTTGAATAAGATAACTTTTCTTGTTTACAAAATATGTTGGTGTTCTTTATATACTTTGTTCGTGCACCATGAAACAAAACCGAAAATTATATATGCTATTGTTCGTAGATAATGAAACATTCGTATGCAGACGAACACAGTAAGATGGAGGAAAAACATGAAATTTGAACTATTTGGTAGGAAAAGTTCTGAATCATCAGGAGGGGGATGCTGTCCACCTGTAAAAGAAGACTTAAATATGTTTTGTTACCAGTGCTCTCAAACTGCTAGAGGAACTGGTTGTACAGTAAAAGGTGGTTGTGGAAAAGAAGCAACAGTAGCAAGGCTTCATGACAATCTGTTGTTTTCAATTAAAGGGATATCTGCATATCTGTACCATGCAAGAGAATTAGGATATACAGATCCAGAAGTGGATGGATTTTTAGAAAGAGGATTTTACTCTACACTAACAAATGTTAACCAGGATACAGGAGATTTTGTAAAGCTTGCCATTGAATCTGGGGAAATGAACATAAAAACAATGCAGCTTTTAAAGAAAGCTCTTATAGAAAAATACGGTGAACCTGAACCAACAGAAGTAAAAACTGGAACTGTAAAAGGTCACGGGATCGTTGCTACAGGCCACAGCATTAAAGCATTATATGAACTGCTTAAACAAACAGAAGGAACTGGAATAAATGTTTATACACATTCAGAGCTTCTCCCTGCACATGGATATCCTGAATTTAAAAAATTCGACCACCTTGTAGGGCAACTTGGAGGCCCATGGTTCGATCAAAGGAAAACATTTTCAAAGTACCCTGTCGCAATTCTTGGAACATCAAACTGTGTGCTAACACCAACAGATGCTTATAAAGAAAGAATATTCACATCAGGAGTTGCACAGTTACCTGGGGTCCAGCATATTGACGGTTATGATTTTACTCCAGTAATTGAGAAATCAAAATCCTTACCTGAACTTTCAGATGAAACTGGAGAAAAGGTATTTACGACAGGATTTGGAGCTTCCACAGTCCTTTCACTTGCCCCAAAAATTAAAGAATTAGTAGAAGCGGGAAAAATAAGGAGATTCTTTGTAGTTGGAGGATGTGATTCCCCAATGCCAAAAACTAGTTATTACAGAGAATTTGTGAAAAATTTACCTGAGGATACAGTTGTATTAACACTTGCATGTGGTAAATACAGGTTCAACGACCTTCAGCTTGGTGATATCGAAGGAATTCCAAGATTAATAGACCTTGGTCAATGTAACGATGCAATAGTTGGAATTGATATTGTAGCTGCACTCTCAGAATTATTTGGTCTTGAGATAAACGAGCTTCCACTCACATTTGTTTTAAGCTGGATGGAGCAGAAAGCCGTTGCAATCCTCTGGAGCTTGCTTGCACTTGGAGTTAAAGGTATTTACATTGGTCCAATTATACCTGCATGGCTAAATGAAGATATTCTAAATGTGCTGGTCGAAAATTACGATATAAAACCAATTGGAGACCCAAAAGAAGATATAAAAGCTATTTTAGGATAAGGTATTTAAGGTTCTCAATTCACACCCTTGAAAATGTATAATTTTCAAGGGTCTACATTTTTTTATTGTTGGTAGTGTTTTATTAGGCATATCCTGTAATTAACGGGTTATTATTTCATTTGAGACCATAATTTGCATTTTTATGGATTTTTAGATTATCTCCTCTGTATTAACTTTAAGTTACTTTTAATTACGATTTTAGATGGAATAACAACATTTATATGCATTATTTTAGATAATATATAAATAGTTCGGGTGAAACCAAACAATGAACTGGGATATATAAAAATTTTTTAAAACTTTAAATTCAGTAAAAAGTGTCAATTGGTGAATAAAATGAAGTACAAGTGTGATATATGCAGTTATATTTACGATTCAGACGCCGGGGACCCTGAAAATGGGATTGAAGCAGGGACTGATTTAAAAGATCTTCCTTCAGATTGGGTTTGTCCAATATGTGGTATAGAAAAGGATCAGTTCTTCCCCCTTGAAGATGAAAGGGTAGGTTCAGAAGGAGAGGGCCCGATGGCCTTGATGATATTAGCTTTAACACATGGTCTCTGGACTATATCTGGAAGAGGTTCATACTCTGTAACCAGGGAAATAGGCCGCGCATTTATCAATGAATTAAAAAAAGATGGTGTTAAGTTTACAGATGCTAAATCTGCTCTTGAGTCTGTAAAAGAATACTTTATTAAACATAAATTTGCAAGAGATATGGAATATGCCATTAGGGATGGAGAAGCAGAACTTGAAATAAAAAACTGCCGCTTCTTTGGATTGTGCAGGCAGCTTGAGAACCAGGGAGTTTTAATAACAACATGTCCATATACCAATACTTCAGCAATGGCCCTTGAAGAGTCTACAGGCTACAGATATAGAATCAGTAAGGAACAGAAAGGATATGGTCATAAAATACATTTGAAAAAGGTTTCAAAAATTTAAGAAGAGGAAAATATTTAAATTTTCATAAAAATTTATAATAATTCCTCAAAATTCAAATATTCCTATTTTAATACTTTTAATTCTGTAGACTGTACGGTCTAGACCATCAGGTTTATATATCATATATGCAATACACTTAAAACCAGTGATATTGAGAGTGTATGTATTGAAGATTTAAAGGATATATTACTTTCATTTATAAGTTGCTTGATGGAGGATAAATTAGATGGAACAAAAGTCATTTAAAAGGAAAAATGAACTTATTGAAGCAGCTCTAGATGAATTCACGGCGAAAAATTATGAAAATGCTTCATTAAATGTTATCCTTAAAAATGCAGGCATCAGCAAAGGTACCTTTTATTATCATTTTCAAGATAAACAGGCACTCTACGCGTTTTTACTTGAATCTGCCCACAACACTGAGTGTAAATTCATAACTAATCGTATGAAAGAACGTATAGGAGATTTTAAAGGGAAAGATGTCTTTGAAAGATTTAAACTGCAGGTCCAAATAGCTTATGAATTCGCGGTCGCTTTTCCCAAATACTTTAAGTTAGGTATAATGTTCCAGAAAGAAAGGGGAAATGAAATTTACGAATATGCAAAAAATATCATTGAAAGAAATAAGGAAGTATGGCTTGAGGAACGAATCAAAAAAGCTATTAACGATGGAGATTTTAATAATAGATTTTCTGAGGATTTCATCCTAAAAATATTGAATTATATAGTATTCCATTTTAACGAAATATTTGATGAAGAGGAAGACTATAAAATGGAAAAAATGCTTGAAAATGCAAGTAATCTTGTAGATTTTTTAAAATATGGATTTGGCAATAATAAAGTATGTTATTGAAGATAAGTTGTATACTAAGAGGTGAAACGTAAAAGGGGATATAATACGCTTCAAAAGGGATACAACCTATACAAATTATTTAATTTTAATTTTTAAAAGTCAATTGGATGCTGGAGGTATAATAATGGTTATAAAAAAGACTAAGAGTTTATGTCCGGAATGTCTTCAAATTATCGATGCTGAAGTTGATGAAGATAAAGACATGGTTAAGATAGTAAAAGAATGCGACGAGCATGGAAAGTTTGAAAATACCTACTGGAGCAGCGATGAACTTTACAAAAACGTGGTGAAATATGATTATAAAGGAGAAGGAATTGAAAATCCTCAAACTGCTTTAAATGGTGAATGCCCTTCAAACTGCGGATTATGTCATGAACATGAAAGCCACACTATTCTGGGTCTTATCGATGTTACAAACAGGTGTAATATGAAATGTCCAGTATGTTTTGCAAATGCTGCTGTTTCAAAAAGTCTCTATGAACCAACATATGAAGAGATAAGGGGTATGCTTCAGAATTTAAGGAATAATCAGCCTGTTTCAACTCCTGCAATACAGTATGCTGGAGGGGAACCAACCGTCAGGAAAGATATAGTTGATCTAATTAAGCTTGCCAAGGAAGAAGATTTTACACATACGCAGATAGCTACAAATGGTATAAAACTTGCAAAAAATCCAAACCTTGCAAGAGAGCTTAAAGAAGCAGGATTAAATACTGTTTATCTACAATTTGATGGAGTTACAGAGGAGCCATATATCAAAATAAGGAACAGAGATTTACTTTCAACTAAATTAGAGGCAATTGAAAACTGTAGAAAAGTAGATTTAGGAATTGTTTTAGTTCCAACACTTATAAAAGGGATAAATGATCAGCAAGTAGGGAATATAATAAGATTTGCAATCGATAATATTGATATTATAAGGGGAATTAACTTCCAGCCTGTTTCATTTGCAGGTAGAACACCGGCAGATGAAGTAGAAGAACAGCGTGTAACAATCCCTGATTTTGAGGAATTAGTTGAGGAGCAGACTGAATCTAAAATTAAAGTAGAAGATTTTTACCCTGCATCATCTGTTGTCCCAATTTCTGAGTTTGTCGCGGCTATAGAAGGTAAAGAGCAGGTTACATTTACATGCCATCCTCATTGTGGTGCTGCTACTTATATTTTTATTGATAACGGTAAAATTATTCCAGTTACCCAGTTTATAGATGTAGATAGATTATTCGGCCTTTTAACAAAAAGTGCTGAAGATATTGAAAAAGGAGGATTAACTGGCAAAGCTAAAACTATAGCAAGGGCAACAGTCGGACTTCCCAAAACTATAGACACGTCAAAAGCACCAGAATCCGTTGATATAAAGAAAATATTGACCTCAGTATTTAAAGAAAGGTCATATTCTGCACTTGGAGATTTTCATAAAAAGTCACTGCTTATTGCATGCATGCACTTCATGGATCCATGGAATTTTGATCAGGATAGAGTTAGAAGATGTGTAATACACTATGCAGTTCCAGACGGAAGGATTATACCTTTCTGCTCCATGAACACGCTTTACAGGCAGGAAATTGAGAAAAAATTCGCGGTTCCTTTTAAAAATGAGCAAGAAAGTGAATAAGTTTAGATAGCTTAATTGGATAATTAAGTCAATTATAATTTTTTTAGCGTTAAAAATTTAAATAAAAAAGTTTTAGGAGAACTAATCTTGTTCTTCCTTATTAACGGATTTTAATTTACTGCAAGCATCTTCTGCAGCCAGAATAATTGGATCTGTGACCATTGAAACTGGAGGGGCATAGGAAAATTCTGTAGTTGCAAGTTCAGAGCAGGTAACGCCCTTTATTATAGCGAGTGACATTATATCTACTCTCTCTGCAACTCGTTCTTCCCCAATCAACTGACATCCAATAATCCGTCCTTTAAGATTATTTATAATTTTAACATCAATTCTTTTTGCCCCCGGATAATAACGGGCTTTGGTAAGAGCTCTAATTTTACCATATGCCGCATATATCCCGTTTTGCCGTGCTGATGCAACTGTTAGGCCTACAGCACCAAATTCAAGTTCTCCAACTTTGGAAACATTGGAATTTAGGACTGGTTTAAATTCAGCAGTTATTCCTGCGATATTTTTGGCTGCGATTTTCCCCTGTCTTACAGCAGTTGTTCCTAACATGGATTGAGTGCTCTCTCCAGTTATCGCGTCGAATACTTCTACACAATCTCCAACTGCATATATGTTTGGTATGGATGTCTGCATCTTTTCATTGACCACTACTGCCCATTTTCCAAGTTCACACCCTGCCATTTCAGCTAATTTTGTTTTAGGCCGGACTCCAGTAGCCATTATGACCAGATCAGCATCTATAACATTGTCTTCAAAGACAGTCCCTTCTACATGTTCATCGCCTATGATTTTGTCAATTCCCTGCCCTAAAATCACGTTTATGCCATGTTTTTCCAGGTAATCCTGAACTATTGTTGCCATATCCGGATCCAGTGACCTTGGAATGATTTGAGGTAGCATCTCCATCATTGTAACATTA
This sequence comes from Methanobacterium bryantii, assembly GCF_002287175.1. Taxonomy (NCBI): domain Archaea; kingdom Methanobacteriati; phylum Methanobacteriota; class Methanobacteria; order Methanobacteriales; family Methanobacteriaceae; genus Methanobacterium; species Methanobacterium bryantii. The sequence continues at coordinate 55,043 of NZ_LMVM01000040.1, forward strand.
AGGCCCTTTTGTCGGAGTGCATATGATACTTCTACACCTATTAGACTCGCCCCTACAATCACTGCATTTTGGCTTTTTTCAGCCCATTCATTGATTTTAAGACCGTCTTCAAGGGTTCTAAGCTTGAAAACACCATTTAGATTAGTACCTTCAATTGGAGGGATGAATGAACTTGCCCCGGTTGCTATAACGAGATAGTCATAGGATAATTCATATTCTTCTGTTTTTTCGTTTATGAGACGGTATTTTATTTTATTTTCGCTGCTTGATATATCAAAAACTTCTGCTTGAGTTATGATCTTTATGTTCTTTTCAAGGTAATCTTCTGCTTCATGCATAATGATATCCTTAAAATTCTCTACTTCCCCACCTAAAACATAGGGGATAGCACAAGGAGAATAAGCAATATGTTTCCCCATGGTAATTACAGTTATTTCCGCATCTTTATTGTATTTTCTTATGTTAGAGGCTGTTGAAAGCCCACCGGCTCCAGCACCTACTATTGCTATTTTCATTTATTTTTTCACCTTTCGGAATTAGACACTATGAATTTTGTAAGTTCAAAGTATATAAGCTTGAATTTTTGTTGTTTTTTTTATATGAAAAATCAATAATTTTATATTTAATATATCCATATATTTGGATATATAGAATTAAACTTATTGAAATGGTGCATATAATGGACGGAAAAGAAATTAAGGAGTTTGTAAAGGGTAGATACTCAAAAATAGCGACAAAAGAAGAATCTTATTGTTCTTGCTGCTCTGGAGTTGATTTAACAATTGAACAGGCTAAAGCTGCAGGGTATACCATGGAAGATATTAAAAGTATACCTGAAGAAGCTGTTTTTGGGCTCGGATGCGGCAATCCTACTGCACTTGCAGACCTTAAAGAAGGAGAAACAGTATTGGATCTTGGGTCTGGCGGGGGAATAGATGTTTTTCTTGCAGCAAATAAGGTCGGCGAATCGGGTAAAGTCATTGGAGTAGATATGACTGAAGAAATGGTAGAAACTGCCGTTAAAAATGCGGAAGAAGGTAAATATGAAAATGTTGAATTTAAACTGGGAGAAATAGAAAATTTACCCGTTAACGATGATTCTATAGATGTTATTATAAGTAATTGCGTAATTAACCTTACACCGGATAAATTGGCAGCTTATAAAGAAGCTTTTAGAGTTTTAAGGCCGGGAGGGCATATTTTAGTATCAGATCTGGTGACAGAGGGAAATATTCCTGAAGAGATTAAACACAGTTTTGACGCATGGTCTAACTGCATTGCAGGAGCTATGGAAAAGCAAGCTTATTTGGATACAATAAAAGAAGCAGGATTTAAAGATATCCAAACTGTGGAACAGCACTATTTCACAGAGCCAAACATGGACGAACGGCTGGTAGGAAAAATCACCAGTGTTCAAATTAAAGCGTTAAAGTAGGGGTAAATCATGAAAACTTGTCAGATAAACGGTAAAGGTGAACCATGCAGTGAGCAAATTGAGAATTTAAATGAAATTTTATCTAAAATTCCTTCAGATGAAATTTTTGAGGATATATCGGATAGATTCAAGGCAATTTCAGATCCTACACGGCTTAAAATATTATATCTCTTGCAGGAAGGGGAATTATGTGCATGTGAAATAATTATTGCTCTTGAAAAGCCCCAATCAACTATTTCACATCATTTAAATGTACTTAAAAATGCAGGGTTTATAAAAGGACGTAAAGAAGGGGTATGGATACATTATAAACTTATTAATCCAGAAATTGTTTGTTTAATTGAAAATTTAGTAAAATAACTTGAATTTATATAAATAAAGACTGTTTTAGGAGATTGAAAAGATGTTAAAAGTTGCAATAGCTACAGATGGCCCGTATGGAGAACGAGCATATGAATATATAAGTAAAGAATTCGATACAGATTTTGTTGAGCTTGAACCACCTGTATCTATGTTTGTAGATGAAATTGAGATTCCTGAGGATGCATTAAAACGACTGGAAGGTGTAGACATACTGATAACTTATGTTCTTCATCCAGATCTTGCCCTTGATCTTGTTGAAATGATCCATGATAATGTGGGATGGGTAATCGTGGCTGCCTGGAGAGGGGAAGGGTTTAAAAATCAGCTTGAAAGATTGGGAAATGTTACATGCCCTGAAAACATGTGTGATCTTCAAGAAAATGGGAATCCGATATTTGATGAGTTTGTATCCAAATTTGGAAGGCCAATTGTTAAGGTAAACTGCCAGGGAGACAAAATTGTCGATATAGAAGTTTTGAGGTCTTCTCCATGTGGATCAACGTATTTTGTGGCTGAAGAAATGATAGGGCAGGATTTAAAAGATTTACCTGTTAAAGCAGGCCTTAAATTGCAGCACTATCCTTGTAGGGCACCAAAAATGAGATTATTTGCTGATGACGAGTGTAAGAAAGAAATGGCTGCCAATTTCCATAAAGAAGCCTTTGAAGAGGGGATAAAACATGAAAAGAATAAATGATAGGAATTGCAGTGATTTATACTTTTAAGCTTTAAATAACAATTTTAAGGTTTCTACACATCTGCTGTAGCTACTTTGGGGATAATCCAGGGAGTTGCACCTGCTGCTGTAGACCCTTAAAATTTTCCAGTGATTATAAATGGAATGGGCACAGATTTCCAAAAAGTCTGATAAAAAAAGGATAATATAGCTTAAAAGCTATATCTAACTTATTGCAGGTATAATAGTTGCTCCTATTAGAATTACAACTATCATCCATGAGAATACTGAGACTGAATTTGTAATCCTGTTTGCCAGATCACCTGACATTTTAGAGGATAATATCTCTTCTAGCATAAGTCCTCCGTCAAGTGGTTTTGCAGGAAGTAAATTGAAAGTCCCTATTCCAATGTTTAAGAAGAATATCCAGTAGAACAACCAGTATAAACTGTACAGGAACCATGGTATTGTATCTCCATATTTGCTGGCAACATCTTGATTAACAGTCAAATGGTTTTGTACAATTACTCCTAGATAAGCATGGTTTGTATTGTTTGAGTTTGCCGTTGCTTTAAGTTTAAATGTCCCTTGGTTAGTCGTGATGTTAACTTCTTCACCGGGTTTAATTTTAGTGCTTAATATATCAGTAAATGTGGTTAAATTCGTCACTTCATAGCCGTTAACATGAGTTATAACCATTCCATTTTGTAAAACTCCATAAGCTGGAGTATTTGGCATTGTATTCTGGACTTCTACTCCTTGAGGATGGAAAGATGGGGCAATGAAAAAAGACGATAATGCAGTTAGAAGTAAAAATGCAATAAACGCTACAACAATGTTAGACATAGATCCTGCAGCATAAATTCTGAGTTTTGTAAGTCTTGATGCTTTTTTAATTCCTTCTTCATCTGGTTCAACGAATGCTCCGGGTATAACTGCAAGCATAAGCAGCCCTATTGATTTGATTTTAATTCCGTCAGTTCTTGCCAGGATTCCGTGTGCAAATTCATGAACGACTATAACAACTACAAGTCCAATTAACCCGTATACTAGGGGGACATTAAAAGATGATCCTGGAATGCTGACTCCGGGAATCGCGATACCGACACTTGATACTGTTGATGGTCCCTGGACTGCAAATAGGTTTTGTATGATGGTTCCCAGTGAGTATAAAAGCAGTGGGAGGTTTAAAATCATAAAGAAAATGCATATGGGCACTCCAATATTCATGCTCCATCGCCAGAATTTGGGGCTCTTTTGAGCAATAGAGTCAATAAAATCTCTGAGTCGAGTGGTTTTCCTCATTAAAATGGGGCCACTTATCTCAATTTTTAGTTTATCCTTAAATAAAAGGGCTACGGCCCAAATAACAATAAATGCAATAGCATAAAACTGTAAAGCGTCCACATGATCACCTTTAAATCCACATAATAAATTATTATTTGTTAATATTTATTTGCATAGTAATATTAATTATAAATTTTGTCAGTTTGAAAATTTAACTATGAATCTAATTAGTTATACCTTTAACGAATCGTAAAGTAAAACGTCACATTCTTCGCCTTCGTTTATACCCTCAACATTTTCTTCTATCAAGATATAACAGTCAGATTCAACCATAGATCTTATAATTCCAGATCCATCTATTTTAAGGGGGTGTACTAAATTACCTTCTGTTTTTGCTCTAACATAATCTGTTCTGCCAAGTGTTGATGCAATCTTTCTAGATGCTGTTTTTTTAATGATTGAGAACTCTTTATGAATATTCTGCATTTTAAGAAGGTAATTGCGAGTGAAAATATCGAACTGCACCATTGAAGCTACAGGATACCCTGAAAGCATGAATATGGGGGTTCCATTTATTACTCCAAATCCAAATGGCTTTCCAGGTCTTATGCCTGCTCCATGAATTAAAACTTCTCCCATTTTATCAACCACATCTACCACAACATCTCCTTTACTTATTGCAGTGCCTCCGGTGGTTATTACGGCATCACATGACTCTAAAAATGTTTCAATTTGTTCTTTTACTTTTTGAGCATCGTCAACGCAATGGGTAAGTTCTGGAACTGCAAGGGTACTTTCAACGAGTGCTTTTAATGTATAATAATTTGAATTTATAATTTTAGCCCCTTTAATCTCTGATTTAGACATTACAAGTTCGTTTCCAGTAGTTATCACACCTATTTTGGGCTTTTTAAATACATTTATGGTATCATGGCCTGCAGATGTTATTATCCCAATATCTTGCGGTCTTAAGAGTTTTCCTGATTTTAGGAGTTCATCGCCTTTTTTAAAATCTTCTCCAAATGGAGCAACATTTTCCCCTGGAAATAATGTTTTTGAAACTTCTAAATCATTGTTTTCTTCGTAGGTATACTCTTCCATGACAACTGCATTTGCACCTTCAGGTATCGGCGCCCCAGTAGCGATTTTTATAGCTTCCCCTTGCTTTAAAACTATTTTTGACGTATCGCCAGCACATATTCTATCTACAACTTTTAAATATGCAGGACTGGTTTCAGAGGATCCGAATGTATCTTCAGCTTGTACTGCATAACCATCCATAGCAGATCTGTCAAAGGAGGGAGAATCTAAAAGTGCTTTTATATCCTCTGCAAGGACTCTATTATATGCTTCTTCAAGAGGAATCCTTTCAATATCAAGTTTAATTTCAATGTTGTCTATGATTTTTAGTGCATCCTTAACGGGTATCAATTCAGATATGAACATTTCAGTCTACTTCCGTAATTTGATTGTAATGGATTTTGAGTATAAAAAGTAGTTATGTATATGATTGTATGTAAGTTATAGTTTTATGTGGCTGGCTGTATATAAATCCGACTTTCGAAGGCCTTTTGAATAATAATATTTTCAATTAATCTGGAAAATATGAAATTTTGTATCATTTATGTTATAACGTATATTTAACGGTTAATTCTATAAATAACATATTTTAGATTGTATTTTTGCCATTTATATGTTTATAAGGATTATATGTATGAATGAACTTGATAGTAAATACTATACATAATTTGAGCGTGTAATCTAGATGTATAATAGCATCAATTAGTGACAATTTTTCCAAATGGGGTTTAATTAGAGCTAATTTAGTAAAAATACAAACTAAACGCACTAATCTGTAATTCGACATTTAAATAAACTTTAAAAGAGTCTTAAATCTAAAAAAGAGAGCTATAAAGGCTTTTTTTCGACAAAAAAACCAAAACATTTATATATGCTGGAAGTTGATTATTGTTTTGTCCAAGAAGTACTAAGTAGGTGTATTAATACTTTTGGACACGGAGGCGGTATAATTAAGCGACAATCTATGTATGCTTTGCTAATAGCAATAGCTATGGCAATAAGCATTTTGCCCTCTGCGGTGGGGGCATCGGACCAAAGTGCATCGGATGATAATGCTCAAATTGGTCTAAACGAACACACAGACGTTTTGAAAGTGAATGCAGCGTCCAGTGTAAAAGTTAAAGTATGGTATAAGCACTGGTACAAACACTGGTATAAACATTGGTATAAATCCCACGGTAGATGGTACTATACATGGAAGTACACTTGGAAGTATACCTGGAAATATTATTATAAATACAAAACCAGTACAGTTAAAGCAGCATCAAGTTCCAGTAGTTCATCTTATACCTCAAGCGGAAAGCAGATACATTCAGCGACCCAAAATTAAACTCAATTATGAAATCAGCTGCAGGATACGGCTACCGAAGTGGAGTTAGTACTGCTTCTGGTTTAGTTAAATACCATGCAGGTGATTGTTGGGCGTACAGTGCATATTTAAACAATAAATTCAAAGCTGCAGGCTACAAATCCAGAGTAATTCAATACGCGACAAGTTATTCCAGCAGACACAGATCAGTTCAACTATACCAAAACGGAAAATGGAAAACAGTTCCTTACAGAGCTTATGGATATAATTATTTAATTGTATAATACATGCAGTTAAATCCATGATTCGTTAGGGCTGAGCTACGGTTTAAGAGGTGAAGATCGTTTTAAACCCTTTACCTCTTTTTAGATTTTAAGTATTTCTATTTTTAAATCAAAAAATAAATTACTAATTTTATCCATAATTTCTATTAATGATAATTAAATGATCATTAAATTGTAGGTAGATGAAATGTTTGAATCAGAATCAAGATTATATGATATATTTATAAGCCATATAGGTCAAAATGAGGAAGAATATAACACGTTTACTGAGAAATTGGCAGCAGCACATGATTTTGAGTTTAAAAACTATGGGATACTTGAAAAAGATAAGATCACTGGAGAAGAGCTTCAAGAACAGATAATGCCTGTAGGGATTGTAATAATTCTTTCAGGGCTATACAATAAGTATAAAGATATTATAAAGAAGCAAATAGACATTGCAAATAAATTAGAAAAGCCCATAATTGTCATCAGGCCTTACGGTATGGAAAATGTACCTCCTGAGCTTGAAGAAGCTGCTGTAGATATCATAGGATGGAATGCACCGTGTATAGTGGATGCCATAGTGGAAAATTATTTGGAGTAATTTTAAGGGGTAGAGACTGTACTTAGTGAAAACCAGTATTTTTAAATTAATTCGTTATACACTTGCAATGTATGTCTGGAAATTATCTAAGTTCTTCCTAAATAGTATTTTTGTAATGCACTTGTAATTTATGTCAAAAATCACTATTTTGTATTAACTCCACCACTCAAAAAATCATCGATTTTTCGACGGCCTCGCTAAGCTGCGGAAAAAAGAAAATAAAGTTATAAAAATATTAAAAAACAAATTAATTAAGTCTTTTATAGGTAAATTTTTTAGAACCTGCAGCTGCTGCGTCCTCTTTTTTTCAAATACTGCTGGTGGTAATCTTCGGCCATGTAAAATTTGAATTTATCTGCGGGTACAATTTCGGTTACAACATCTCGATTATACATACCAGATTGTTGAAGTTCTTCCTTTGAAGCACGTGCTGCTTTTTCCTGCTCGCTGTCGTAGTAGAAAATTACAGATCTGTACTGTTCACCTATATCTGGCCCCTGTCTGTTAAGCGTTGTGGGGTCATGGATCTTCCAGAAAATATCCAGTAATTCATTGTAGGTGATCACTGAAGGATCATATGTCAATTCTACTGTTTCCGCATGGCCAGTTCTTCCAGAACAAACATTTTCATAGGTCGGATTTTCTGTATGCCCTCCCATGTAACCTACCGCAGTAGATATGACTCCTTTTGTAATCCTAAAGGTTTCTTCAATACCCCAAAAACAGCCTGCTGCAAAAGCGGCTTTCTTATATTTATTTTCATTTTCCATTTTACCACGTTTTTATAAATCTAATTAAGGAGAAATACACTTGAAGAACGTGTTTTGTAAATAAGATAATTTAAGTATTTTTTATTATTAATGTTTTGTGTTACCACTTTTAAAGTTATTATTTGATTAAATATTACAATAAAAAGTTGGATGGTGTCAAATATTAAACAAGGAGTTGCTTTCTGTTTGTCAGATTTGTATAAACTATTAATATTGATAACACATCTAATCAATATCTCTAAATATTTAAACAGTACAAATTAAGAATTAACTTTCAAATGCTAAAGGGGTTAGACCTTGGACTTAAAAGAAGATATGATTAAAATAGGTTCTCTCACTAAATATTTTGGTGAAATACAGGCTTTAGATAATTTGAGCCTGAATATTAAGAAAGGAGAGCTTTTAGGAATCATAGGGCCAAATGGGGCTGGAAAGACCACTACAATACGGATAATATGTGGCATATTAAAACCAGATATGGGGACTGTTTTCGTTGGCGGACACGATGTTCTGGAAGATCCAATTACAACTAAATCAATGATAGGGTACCTTCCAGAAGAGCCAAATTTATATGAAAGATTTAAGGCACGCGATCTGCTTAGATATTTTGGTGAACTTTATGGAGTTCCAAAAGAAAAGCTTAACGATAGAGTTTATGAGCTTCTTGAGCTTGTTGGAATGGAAAATCGCGCAGAACATAAAATAAACACATTTTCAAAGGGATTACGTCAAAGAATTGGTATTGCAAGGGCTTTAATCCATGATCCAGAGATCATTATATTTGATGAACCTACAATGGGACTGGACCCTGCTACTGCACTTTCAATTAGAAGTTTTATAGAAGACCTTAAAGGTGAAAAGACTATAATTTTGTGCACTCACTACATGGAAGAAGCTGATGCTCTCTGTGATAGGTTGGCGATTTTAAGTGGAGGTAAAATCAGGGATATGGGCACTCCTGATTATCTTAAGGCAAAAATTCACGGCCAAACTATACTCCAGATAAAAATTAACCATGCAGATATAGACACTGATAAATTTCTTAATTTTAATTCTGTAGAAAATGTAAACTTAAAAGGTAAAAATCTGGAAGTATCTTTAAATTCTAAAGAAGATATTTCAGATATAGTTAGCTTGATTGGACATAATGTAGTATCTGTAAATACTAAAGAGCCGTCACTTGAGGATGTATTCATTCATGCTGTGAAATAGATATTTCAGGGTTTTATCATGAGATTTTCAACTATAACTAAATGGGAGTTTAAAAATACCCTCTCGAGCAGAAAGTTTTTGATGATCTTTTTAATGCAGCTTTCTGTCTTAGTTTTAATGATAGTTTTCTTAAACATGTTTATCGGCAATATAGAATCTGAAAATGGTGTTACATTATCTCCATCTTTGACTAATTTTGCTTCAATAGGTGTTTCAGATACAAGTGGCTTATTTGAAAAACAATTAAACCATGAAGTTCTTGGTATAACTCCACTCGGAAGTAATGAATCGGTAAACCAGGTTAAAAGTGGTAAGGCCACAGCTGCGTTGATTGTTCCTGAAAATTCTATCGGTAAAATAGATACTTTCCAACCTATTACTTTAAATCTGTTTGTTGATTATGCTGATCCGAAGAGGAGTGTGGTGACTGAGGAGGTAAATTCTACAGTTAAAGCTATTTCTTCTTCTATCTCTAATCAATGGATAAGTTCACTGGTTCCTTCCACAAGTACAATTGAACCAGATGTTAGGGAGGAAAAAAAAGGAGAGTCCTTACCATTACAGCTTATTAAAAAAATGATGGTTTCAATTCTGCTTTTTCTTCCCCTTTTCCTTTTTGGAAATATGATCATCGACAGTATTGTAGGTGAAAAAGAGCGAAAAACGGGAGAAATATTGATAGCCATGCCTCTGAGCCATGGAGAAATTATAATTGGAAAAAATTTGGCAGTAGTTTTAGTAATAGCTGTTCAAGTAGCACTATGGATTCTTATACTTTTAGTGGCAGGTTTTGACCTTAAAAATCCTATTTTAGTCTATTTAGTGATTATATTAACTTCTATTCCGATTGTAGGGATAACAAGTGTCATAGCAGCATATTCTAAGAATTATAAAGAGGCAGGGATTGGATTAAGCTTTATTTATATAGGGATTGTTGGATTTCTCGTGATTCCAGCGCTTGCTTATATCTCAAGTAAGTCAGCCGCAGCTAACATCTCTCCAATGACCCTTGTAATGCGTCTGTTTTCAGGGGATACCATCTCTATGACAGATTTAATGATTCCACTCATTTCTATACTTATTATAAGCGCCATATCATATTGGATTACAATAAAACTCTTTGAAAGAGATGATATAATGTTTGGGCCAAGGCCAGGTATAGTAAGGTTGGCCCTTGAATTAGTTGGTATTAAGAATATTTCAAAGATGAATTAAATGTAAATTTTATGTGCATATTAAGCAGGGGGCTTTTAGGAAATTAACTAAAAAGATTTACATATGAATTTAATCATTCGTAATTTACAGGAGATAAAATGAAGGTAATCGCACTTGCAAAAAAAGAAGCTCAAGATATATTGACCAACCGAATTTACATCATGGTTGTGTTTGTTCAGATATTTATAATTCTTGGGGCGTTTGGTTTGGGGGTAGGAAGTGCTGTTATAACTGATCCTGGACTTCTGGATAAGTTTGGAGTTACGTCCCATCTTACAGTGGGGATTTCTGAAAATTTAAAAAATTCAACCATTGCAAATGATCTAAGTGCCCAAAAACTGAATGTAGTTTATTTCAAAAATATGAGTAAAGCTGATAAATTGCTTGGATCAGAATTAATTGCTGTAGTTACGGTTTCATCTTCTCCAAAACAGGATATAGTTGTTCAATCAGATACATCTAATCCTTTTTACCCAATAGTGTCTGAAAAAATAAGTGATGCTGTAAATAAGTTTAAATTAGAAAAGAAACTGCAATCTGCAGGAATAAGTAAAGAAATGATCCAGAAAATTGAAAATCCAGTGATTTTAAATCAAATAAATAGTAATGAGGATAACATAGCGAAATTGGCCTTAAATACTTCTTACTTTGTGGAAATAATGTATGGATTCATAGTTCCATTTGTTCTTCTCCTTCCATTTTTCCTTGCAAGTAACATAGTAACAGATAGTATTGTAGGGGAAAAAGAGAGAAAAACATTTGAAATGATTCTTATGACTCCTATTTCAAGTTCAATGGTAGTAATTGGAAAAATTTTACCTATTCTTTCATTTTCACTGATTCAGAGCATTGCATGGATTATTTTACTGGATTTGCTTGGGGTTCCAATTTATAACGTGTTTGTTTTAATTTTCATGCTCATTTTCATGGGTTTAGCATTTATTGGGATTGGGATATTGATATCCATGCTTGTTGACAGCACTAAAGAGGCAAATTCAGCTATAACACTTGCTTTAATGTTTGCAACATTTATTTTATTTATGCCTCTCTTTATAAAAATGCCCTATCTTGAAGGAATTTTAAATATTATTCCAACAGTTTTAATGGTTAAATTATCTTCAACTCCAATTATCTCATGGGATATGATGTTATTCTTCATTCCTACGATTTTAGCGTCTACATTAATTTTTGCAATGGCTGTAACCTACTTTAGACATGAAAGAGCTATCAGGCTCTAAATTCTTATTTATGTATTAAATTTGGTATTTTGATAGATTAAGTGGATTATATGAATCTAAACTTGGATTTACGCCATGAAATTTTAAAATGTATAATAACAAATCTGTTTTAGTGTATAGATGATATGTATGGCTTCTAATTCTAATTATTTCTTAAAGATTTAACAAAGATTTAAATATTTTTAATATAAATTTATTCTTGTGGTATCATGTCCGAAGATCTTAGAAAATTACATGAAGAACGCTTGGAAATTGAAAGCAAAATATATGCTGAGCTAAATAGAATTTCAGAAATAGTGAATAGTTATACAAAGGAAGGGGATGAAATAGAAATCATTGCCAACAGCTCTTACAGGCTTCAAGTAGCTGAAGGAGATATACTGGTAGTAAGAGATACTGATTCTGTATTCTTTAGAGATTTGAGAATTTCAACTGAATATCAACTGGTTAGGCTAGTTTTAGAGCGCCGAGAAGAAATTTTAAGTAAGTTCATTGAGTTTAATGAACGCATGATTAAAATGGGAAAAAATATCAGCAAAAGTTATCTTGAATAATGTTATTTCTTCTGTTTTTTAGTTTTATAAATTAATTTTTTTACCGCACGAAAGTGCAGCATGCAAGACCTTATTTTCACAGGCTTGACATGAATTCACGGTTAAAAATAAAATTTTGGTATGGCTGAGTTATATCCATGCTTTATAGTTCCATGAAAGTGCGAATCCACTGCACTGACCTTTTAAATCAGGAACCAATTTAAGTAAAAGTGGTTTATCAGATAGATCTCCCGGTAATTCCACTATAGTTTTATTTTCTTCTTTTTGAATACTTAAAACATCGTAACCATTTAAAGTTAAGTTAGCTACAGGGTCTATAACGGTCACTTCGTGGAAATCTGTATTGGATCCAAATACGCTGATTGAAACCCTGAGAATAATAATCAATGCCATTATGAGAGCTGGTTTATATAAATCTCGCGGTGAAAAAGGTTTTTTGCTGACATAATAAATTATTAGAAGACCTGTAATGGCAATCCATGCAGGGTAATCAAGCATTCCTCCATCAAGCATTGTAATAAATGATAGGGTCAGGAAAAATGCGAGCAACACTTTATAAAGGTCTCTTTTTTCACTCAGTGCAATAATCCCAACTATGTAAATCAGGGGGAATGTAATTAAGATGATAAGTGAAAATGGAACAGTATACTGTGCAAGTGGGACCCCAGTATTTATAGTTGAAGAAATATGTATTCCCATCGAGTGAATTACATAGCCTAAAACTGATTTAAATACATGGCTGTGTGTTAATGCAGTTGTACTGAATTCATTTCCATTATAAGACACGAACATGGTGAAAATGGACACGCCAAGTTTTATTCTTATCCAGACTTCAATGAGCAGTCCAACTATATATGTAAAGAATATGGCTATTATGGTGAATTTAAGATACTTCTGGTCATCTATTTTTAAGCTAGGGCTTAGTGATGATATTCTCTTTCCAATTAGTCCATTTGATTGGAATAAAGGGTAAAGTAACAGGAAACTGCCCATAACTGCAAAAAGAATTAGGGATTTACCTTTAGATGACCCTTCCATAAGATGGTATGTAAGTGTTAGGATGGTACTGTCCAGAAAACTTGTAACCGCGAGTAAGACTGCAAAAAGAATCATAATGATTCCAATGATATTCAACTTGTTTAGACGCAATATTTCACCGGCTTAATTTAATTTTCAATTGTGTGTCAAGATTAACTTTGATATTGAAATTAATTGTTTCATCTCTTTACTATATAAGGTATACTACTAAACTCATTGCAATACCAGCTATCACTGGAATTGGAATATTGTCATCTATAGGGCTGTATGCTTCAGTTATTGCCCCGCATAATGCCCCGACTAGTGCAGGAATTAGTGGAAGTTGGGTTAATGCCCCGACCAGTGCAACAATAAAAAATGCAGAGGTCCCCACTAAAGTTTTTCTTTCATTGAATGGTAATGGCCGTTTTCCAAACTTTTTTCCAAATATGGTGGATGCAGAATCTCCCAGTAAGAAAATCAATATTGCAGCATTGGCGATGGCTATGTTAAATTTAAATAAGTAAAGTGTCAGTATAATTCCGATAAAGAAATAGACAAAACCTCGTTCATCATTTTTTCGTTTGCATTTCCTTAAAATAAAAGAAAAGAAGAACACTTTTCTATTTTCATCGATTCTAAAAATAGCTTCTACAATAAGCACAATTGCTATACACGTGAGTATGGCAATGATGGGGCTTAAAAAAATATTTACAAAAACAATAAAAATACCTGATGCATGAATCAACTGTCTGAAATTTTCTTTTTCCATATCATCAGGCCGTAAAATTTTGTATCATGCTTAAATTAAGCCATAAATTTTTCTATTACTCCGTAATATGATTCTTTGAGCTTTTCAATATCTACATTTATCAGATTCTGGTTAATAGTTAAAGTTTTACCTCCAACTTCTCCGATAACTGCTGAAGGAGCTTTTATTTTGCTTAATATCTCATCTGCATATTCACTTTTAACTGTAACAATGAATCTTGCATTGGACTCTGAAAATAGTGCTTCAGCATCAGTTATATTGTCCGCGTTAGGCACATTTGAAATGTCTACAGTTGCTCCAAGATCACCTGAAATTGCCATTTCAGCAACTGCAACGGCTATTCCTCCAGCTGAACAATCATGAACTGCGGTTACAGCATCATTTTCATCTTCACGAATTATTTTTAGAACTGCCTCTGCAGATTCAAATTCGGCGTCCATATTCACCTTTGGAGATTTTCCCTGGACAACATCAAAGACTTCTTTGTGGTACTGGGAACCGTCAAGCTCAGGATAAGTTTTACCGATTAATATGATTTTATCTTCTTCATTTTTGAAATCCATAGTTCTAATGTCTTTTATATTCATTAGACCTGCAACACCCACAACTGGGGAAGGATTTACAGTTACTCCTTCAGTTTCGTTGTAAAAACTAACGTTACCGCTTATTACAGGAGTTTCAAATTTGTTTGCGATGTCTGACATTCCTTTGATGCATTCTTTAAACTGCCAGAAAACATCTGGTTTTTCAGGGTTTCCAAAATTCAGGCAATCGACGACGCATACTGGTTCAGCACCCATTGAAACAACATTCCTTATGGCTTCTGCAATTGCTCCAGCCCCTCCATGGTATGGATCGAGCTTTGCGTGTATACTGTTGCAGTCTGAAGTAAGTGCAATAGCATTTTCATCATCAATTCTAAGAACTGCTGCATCATCGCCGGGTTTAATAACAGTTCTAATCTGTACTTCGTGATCGTACTGCCTGTAAACCCAGCTTTTACTTGCAATGTTCTGTGAGGATAGAAGTTTGAGGAGAGCCTCTTCAGGATTGATATTTTCTACTTCCTGATATTCAGTGATTTCAGATGGTCCACATCCTTCATCTTTGAAAGGGTTACATGATTCCCTGCTAACAACTGGGGGATCTGAGAGAAGTTCTGTTTGAACATTCGCTATAACTTCACCGTCTTTTTTCAAAACTAACCTGCCGGTATCTGTGACTTTACCAATAACTGCTGTGGGAAGTTCGTATTTATTGAATATTTCCATTAACGCGTCCACATCTTTAGGGTTTACAACAAAAATCATTCTTTCCTGGGACTCAGAAAGCATTATTTCATAGGGTGTCATTCCTTCTTCCCTAAGTGGAATTGTTGTAAGTTCAACTTCAGCCCCATTTCCGCCTTTAGCAGCCATTTCTGAAACACAGCATGTCAGGCCTCCGCCGCCTAAATCTTTGAGTCCAGCCACGTCAATTTTATCAAGTGCTTCAAATGTAGCTTCCATAACCATTTTTTTAGTGAAAGGATCTCCTACTTGAACTGCAGGTCTGCTTTCAAGTTCAGATTCAGTTGTAAGCTCTTCAGATGCAAATGTTACTCCATGGATTCCGTCTCTTCCTGTGGTACCTCCCATAAGGACAAAGATATCACCTACATTAGGTGCAGAACCTAGTACAATATCGCTTTTATTAACAAGCCCTGCACAGATAACATTTACAAGCGGGTTAAATTTGAAATTATCATCAAATTCAATTTCTCCACCGACAGTTGGGACTCCTACTCTATTTCCATAATCTGAAATTCCTTTTACCACATATTCAAATATGTACCTTGATTTTTGGTCTTCAAGAGGTCCAAATCTTAATGAATCAAGTAATGCAATCGGTTTGGCGCCCATAGAAATGATATCTCTAAGTATACCGCCAATACCTGTTCCGGCACCACCATAAGGCTCAATTGCTGATGGATGGTTGTGGCTTTCCATTCCAATTACAAGTGCGAGTTCATCTGTTAATTCAACAATTCCTGCATCGTCCCCGGGGCCAAGGATAACGCGTTTACCTTCGTTTGGGAATAATCTTAAAATAGGACGGCTGCTTTTATAGGAGCAGTGCTCTGAAAACATTATATCGAGCATACCATACTCCAATGA
Organism: Methanobacterium bryantii; assembly: GCF_002287175.1. Lineage (NCBI taxonomy): Archaea > Methanobacteriati > Methanobacteriota > Methanobacteria > Methanobacteriales > Methanobacteriaceae > Methanobacterium > Methanobacterium bryantii. The sequence continues at coordinate 70,997 of NZ_LMVM01000040.1, forward strand.
ATTGGGGTCTCGTCCCAGTTCTTTTTTTACAAATTTACATTCTGAATCTGTTAGGGTCATGATATCACGCTGCAGTTAATATATTTAATTATTGTATATTTTTAAGAGTTATTTGAGGTTTTTACCTCATCCTGTTTTTTTAATGGTTATTTTAAGGTTTTCATCCTCAATCTTCCACCTTTCAACCTTTTAAAAAAGGTTGATCAAAAACACTCTAATATTTCATTATGTTTTTTTAATAGTTATTTTGAGGTTTTCATCCTCAATCTTCCACTCTTTTGTATAATCTCCTTCCTGTGCCTCAAAGCTCAGTTTTTCAGCACGTACTTCATTGGAGATAAAGTCAAAGAATGGTTTAATTAATTCTTTGAAACCTTCATCACACTCTACAAATACATGGATATTGGCTTCAACATCTAAGTCAAGGTCTTTTCGCATGTCTTGAACTCTTCTTATAAGTTCTCTGGACATTGCTTCGGATAATATTTCTTCTGTGACTTCTGTGTTTATGAATACATTTCCAGAATCGAAATCTGCACTTACAAGATTTTCTGGAAGTTCAGTTTCAAATAAAATATCGTCAACACCAAGTTCTATGCTTCTACCATCAACTTCAACAGAATAACTTCCTTCAGCATCTAAAATTGATTTTATCTCTGATCCGTCGGCTTCTGTAAGATGTTTCATTACTTTTGGTGCATCGCCTCTGAGTCTTGGTCCAAGGGTCTTTAAATTAGGTTTTGCAATTATCTTGAGGTTTTCAAATTCATCTGTTGCTATGATCTCTTTTGTATTGGCCTGTTCCATTATGACAGCTTTAAGTGATTCAACTGCGCTTAAAACTTTTTTGTCCTCAGAAACAACTACAATTTCACTTACGGGCCATCTAAGTTTGTATCTTGCAACATCTCTTCCTCTTGCACATGCTTCGATGATATCTCTGACGATATCCATATTTTCTTCTAATTCAGTATCAATCAAGTCTTCATTGAATTCCCAGTCTTCCATATGTATACTTTCAGGAGCATCTTCTTCCACTCCTTTTATGAGATTCTGGTAAATTTCTTCGGTAATGTGGGGAGTTATTGGGGCCATTGTTTTAATTAGAAGTTTTAAGGCGTTGTATAGTGTAAAATAAGCTCCTAGTTTATCAGGATCTTCTTTTTCAACCCATGTACGTCCTCTTATGAGTCTAACATACCATCTGCTCAAATCTTCCAGTATGAAATGATTTATAGCCCTTGTAGCTTTATGGAGATATAAAGAATCTAAAGCTTCTGTTACTTCTTTTGCAAGGGAATTAGCACGTGAGGTTATCCATCTGTCTTCATCTCTTAATTTAAGATCTTTTTCAGTGTACAGTGTTGGGTTGAAATTATCTATTGTCATGTAGGTAGTTGAAAATACATAAACATTCCATAGAATATTGAACATTTTCTGGACGTTTTTAATCTCATCCCAGGTGAATTTCAGGTCTTCCCATGGTTTATTTCCCCAGAGTAGATAAAATCTCAATATATCTGCTCCGTACTGTTCAATGACTTCTTCTGGCGCTACTACGTTTCCGAGGGATTTACTCATCTTTCTTCCCTCTTCATCGAGGGTAAATCCATGCATTAAAACTTTTTTATATGGTGCTTTGTCAAAAGATATTACTCCGCACCCTAATTGTGAATAGAACCATCCTCTAGTTTGATCATGTCCTTCTGTTATGAAATCGTAAGGGAACCATTCATCAAACATTTCTTTTTCTTCTGGATAATGCAGAGCTGCCCATCCTGCTACTCCTGAGTCTATCCATACGTCTAAAACGTCAGGGACACGGTTCATGTCTCCCCCACATTCACACTGGATTGTAATTTCATCAACATAAGGTCTGTGTATGAAATCTCCTTCGAGAGTTCCTTTAACTGTTTTCTCTTTTAACTCGTCGATGGACCCTATAACGGTTATTTCTCCACAGTCTTCACATCTCCAGATTGGAATTGGAATTCCCCAGTATCTCTGCCTTGATATTGTCCAGTCTCTTGCATTTTCAACCCAGTTACGGAACCTGCTTTCACCAGCCCATTCTGGGACCCATTCAACATGGTCTAACTCGGATAACATTTTGTCTTTAATGTCTGTAACTTTAAGGAACCACTGCTGTGTTGCAAGGTATATAATAGGAGTTTTACATCTCCAGCAGAACCCGTACCTGTGGTCAATTATGCCTTCTTTAAAGAGTAAACCGTGTACATCTAAATCAGTTATGATGTAAGGATCGGCTTCTTTTACAAATTCGCCTTCATATTTTCCAGCTTCTTTTTTAAATAGTCCTGCCTCATCTACTGGACAGAATATTGGTAAACCGTATTTTTTACCAATATCAAAATCGTCTGGACCATGTCCTGGAGCGGTATGAACACAACCAGTACCTTCTGTTAAAGTTACATGTTCTCCTGGAAGTATTTTATGCGTAAATTCTTTTTGAACAGGTATTTCATCTATAAGTGGGTGTTGATATTCAAGGCCCTCAAGATCACTACCTTTCACTGTTTTAAGAATTTCATAATCTTGATCTTCGAATAAAGAGCTAACAAGGGCTTCTGCCATTATATAAACTTCGCCGTTAACATTAACATAAGCATAATCAAAATCAGGATGTACACATACTGCCATGTTAGCCGGGAGGGTCCATGGTGTTGTTGTCCATACAAGTACGTATTCATTACCGTTTTCAGACTCTTTTAATGGGAATTTAACATAAATTGAAGGGTCTTCTTTATTTTCATAATCGATTTCTGCAAGTGCAAGTGCTGTTTCACATCGGGGGCACCATGTTATAACTCTGAGATCGTTTATAAGAAGATCTTTTTCATTTGCTTTCTTTAGGGTCCACCAGCAGGATTCCATGTATTTAGTATCAAAAGTAACATAAGGATTATTCCAGTCCATCCATATGCCCAGCATTTTAAACTGATCGGTCATGAGGGCTTTATTTTCAATTGCAAATTCTTTACATTTTTCTACAAAATTGGCAATTCCTATTTTAGTTTCAATTTCCTTTTTACTTTTTAAACCGAGTAATCCTTCTACTTTATGTTCTATAGGAAGTCCATGAGTATCCCATCCGGCCTGTCTCCGCAGATTGAAACCTGACATGCTTTTAAAGCGTAAAAAAGTGTCTTTTATGGTTTTATTCCATGCAGTTCCCAGGTGTATTTTACCACTACAATAAGGAGGGCCGTCTAAAAATGAAAATTTAGGGCTATTCTCTCTTAATTTGTCTGTTTTTTGATATATACTGTTTTCATTCCAAAACTTTTGAATATCTTTTTCTATAAGCTTTGTATCGTATGATCTCTTGGCCTCTTTTATTGGCATTTTCATTCTCCTTATGGTATTTATAAATTAAATATAAGAATCAGCTTTTTTCGTAAAAATTTCTGTGCTTCATTACATTTTTTTCATTAATTTATTCTTGATCTATATCTGATTCGCAGATATTTAAAAGTTAACGCATATTTTTTGAGGTAATAGTATTTTTTTCGCGAAATAGAAAAAGATATAAATAACTTTAATCCTAATTAGTAGTGCATCCCCTATTACAACGATACTATTTTTAATACTGATCGTATCGCCTCCGGGGGGATGTTACACCTACTAATTTTTATACAATATCACTATACTAATTATGGCGCCCCGCTCACCCTCTTGTTTGAACTCTCAAATGGGGCGTCAATTAATTATAAAGTTGTAATTTTACCGAAAAGCTTATTAATAAGTTATAAAAAAGGATGAATTGCCACTCTCATTTTGGGAAGATTGAGTGGATGGCCATTAATTAAGTAATTTACCTATGTCTCTAGAGACATAGGTATTATACTGAAACTTTTTAGCTTAAACTTAAAATTTATTTATAATTATATGCTAATTTTTTATATTTACCTTTAAAAAAAGTTTAAATTTAGTTTTAAGATATGTTATTTTAAAAATTAAAATATGGATGGATATAATAAAGAATTTAGGGGGAGGTATTTGCCCCTTTTCTCAAGCTAGCTTGAGATCCCTGATTTAAAATATGTTGACCCATGTTCCGCTGCTCACATTGTTTGATTTGCTGGACTCTGTTACCTTGTTCTCTGAATCGACTACCATCTTGCAGTAGTAAAGCCCTTTTGCTATTTTTGAAGGTATAGTCAATTTAGTGTACGCTGTATTTGATGCCCCTGCTCCAAGTGAACTAATGTATCGTCTACCCAGGTATGTGGAAGTTATTTTACCTTTATAGTTCCTGTAGATGTAAATTTTGACATAAAATCCTCCTGATGAAACTTTTCCCTGGTTTTTTACTGTGTTTTTAATAGTCATTTTGCTGCCTCTTTTGTACGAAGTTGATCCTGCACTTACTGATGAAGCTACAAGATCAGGAAGGACTACGTTTATAGTGTTTGAATAGGCTGCTATATTGTTTGATTCGTCTGATTCGAATACTGTTTTAGTTGAATCAACTATTGCTCCAATATAATAGCTTCCAGATAGGCTGGAAGGGACTGTAAAGTTTGTATTTGATGTATTTGATGCGCCTGCATTGAGACCTGAGATATATCTTTGTCCTAGGTAGGTGTCAGATGTGGTAATATTGCTGTCGTTTGAGAGGTAGAAGTTAACATAAAATCCTCCTGATGCAATTTTTCCCTGGTTTTTTACTGTGTTTTGGATGGTTATTTTGTCTCCTCTTTTGTATGTGGTTGTCCCAGTGCTTATTGATGTAATAACAAGATCAGGTGAACATACTTCTATGGTAGTTGAGAATGCTTTTATATTGTTCGATTCGTCTGATTCAAATACTGTGTTAGTTGAGTCAACTATCGCCCCGATATAGTAATTTCCAGACGCATCATATGGGATTGTAAAGTTTGTGTATTCTATATTTGATATGCCCGCGTTGAGACCTCCTGATATGTATCTTTGTCCTAGGTAGGTGTCAGATGTGGTAATGGTGCTGTCATTTGAGAGGTAGAAGTTAACATAGAAACCTTTTGATGTGGAGCTTCCCTGGTTTTTCACTGTGTTTTGGATGGTTATTTTGTCTCCTCTTTTGTATGTGGTTGTTCCTGTGCTTATTGATGTAATAACAAGATCTGGAGCACATATATTTGTAGTAGTTGAAGAAGCCACCATATTGTTTAATTTATTTGTTTCACATGTTTCATTTAGAGGATCAACTACTGTTACAATATAATAGCTTCCAAATATGTTAGATGGGATTGTAAGGTTTGTATAGGCTATATTAGATGCACCGGATTTAAGACCTCTTGATATATATCGAGATCCTAAGTATTTATCAAGTGTAGTGCCGTCTTTTGAGAGATAGAAATAGACATGGATTGGATTTGAATTTTTGGTACCTATATTTTTCACAGTATTTACTACTATCATTGATCCGCCTGTTTGAGCTGTAGCAGGGCCAGATACTGAAGGCATTGTGAGGTCGGCATCAGGTACAATCATTGCACCGCTGAATTTTATATTATTGTTTTCGTTAGATTCAGAAACGCTGTTATCGTATGCTGCATCCACCATAGCTATTATGTAATAATTGACGTTTGCTTTTAAATCAGATGGTAAGGTTATATTTGTCAGTGCACTATTTGATTTTCCGGCTGCTAGACTTGAAATGTAACGAGTATATTCAGGTTCTAATGTGAGGTCATCTGTCATGTATATGTCTTCATTACCGTTTCTATCATCAGTCCAAACGACTTTGTTATCATAGATAGCAGGGTCTATCTGGTTCTTTTTGTCTATAGTTAGCTGTCTTTCGATCCCAAGAGTTAAATCGTACAGGTATATGTCCCAGTTCCCGTTTCTGTTGTCCTGCCAGACTATTTTATCCCCGTAAATTGCAGGATTAATCTGGTTGGATGTATTATTGGTTATTTGGGTTTCAGCATCCGCAGGATCTTTAGAAAGGTCGTACAGGTATATGTCCCAGTTTTTTCCGGTTGTATTGTACTGCTGCCAAACAACGTTATCTCCATAAAGTGCAGGATTAGTCTGGTTTTCTGAAGATTGACATACTCGAGTTATATCTCCTGTAGAAAGATCATATGTATATATATTCCAGATACCGTCTCCATTATCCTGCTGCCATACAATGTAATTTCCATTAACATATGGATTAATATGGTTAGCACCGTCTTTTGTTATCTGGACGGTCCATTTTCCTTTAGGCATTGCAATATCCCCTGTAATTGAGAAGTCATATAGATATATGTCCCAATTTTTGGTGGTTGAGTTATACTGCTGCCAGACTATTTTATCATTGTAAATTTGAGGATTTATCTGATTCTCATTACTTGTATATAATCGATATATATCTGGTACAGTTGGATCAATTGGATCATCTCTGCCTGGGACTTTATAACCTAAAATAGTCCAGGTACCGCTGTAGTTATACTGCCATACAATTACGTCTCCGTAAATTGCAGGATTGGCCTGACCGCCACTAAAAGTGGAAATATAACCGTCTTCTGTGCCGGTGATATTTTTCCAGTAAATATCCGCTCCTGATTGATCATATCTGTAATCAGACCAGACTACTTTATCTTCATAAATAGCCGCAGTATGCTGACTAGCAGGTTTTTTAACTACAGCATATTCGTCCTGTATGTAATAGCCTACAGTGAATCCATCTGCTGCTTGATCACCTTGATTAGTCACAGTATCGTTTATTGTCACTGTGCTGCCTGGTGAAACATTACTTGTCACATTTATAGAAGTTACCGCTAAATCGGGTGATGCTGAAGCTGTTCCACACGTTATCAAGGCTAATATAGAAAAAATAATTAAAATTAATAGTTGCCTTTTCAATTTTTCACCCCTTTTAATCTTATTAAGTTCAGACGGGGTAATATTGTACTAAGTAAATATAAATATTTATTTATTTAAAATTTGTAAGATTTAAACTTTTTTAACATGCTAAATTTAGGTATTAGGCTATTTTAACTAAAATAAAATGCTTTAAAAAGTTAGATTTAATATAAAATGTTTATAATTAGATTATATACTTTAAGTTCAAATATTGCTAAAATAAGAATACTTCTACTGGAAATTATACTAATTTATCTTTAAATTATAAAATTATATTCTTACTTAACTTAAAAAAAGGATTTAAGGAGGTATATTAAAGCATCATGCTTTGTATATACCTTTTCACTTAAAATTTATTTAGAAAGTCCTGATTTTACCAGCTACAAGCATGTCAGTTATGCTTGTTATATTTTCTAACCAGTAATCTGTGACTTCTTCTACCTGCTTGTTAACATTTTCAATCTGGTATCCATTTTCCAGGATCATTTGGACACTTGCAGCCTTTGGAAGGTTAATTGGTTTTCCTATCTGGCTTAAAAGCATTATATGTACCTGTTTTACCCCTTCAACTTCTTCAGTTATATTATTTGCAATTTTATTTGATAAAAGGTTGTATATTTTACCAACGTGGTTTATTGGGTTCTTTCCGGAAGTTGCTTCCATGGACATAGGCCTGTTTGGTGTTATTAACCCGTTTGCACGGTTTCCACGTCCTACAGAACCGTCGTCACCCATTTCTGCGGAAGTTCCAGTAACAGTCAGATAAACTGAAGGATTTTCTGGGTCATGAACGTCTGCAGTGTTTATATAAACTTCTACATTTCTTTCTGTGTACTTTTCGGCAAGTTTCTGTACTTCATCGTGTACTTTTGCTTTTACATCGATATAATGGTCAAGATCATTAACATATTTTGAAACCATAGCTGAAGCAACTGTAAGCACGATATGGTTATCGTCTCTAAGTCCCATAACCTTAATATCTTCACCTACTTGAGGATATTTCTTTTTAAAGTCCAGGGAGTTCAGAAGATTTTCGGTAGCAAGTACTATGTTTTCAGTTTCTGAAAATGGTGCGTAACCTACACCGAAGGATGTATCATTGGATGAAGGAGCTTCTCCTTTTCTTTTAAATACATCGGTCAAGTCTCCTGATCCATGTCCTATCTTACATTCTACGACTGTGGCAGTTTCAACATCGAGGTTTATGATATTTTCTCTTAAATATTCTTTTGCAGCGGCTATGGCTATTCTGTCAAGGCCCATTTTCTTTATTTCTAATTTTCCATTTTTTTCATTATGGAATTCGGCTATTCCTCTTCCTGTAAGGAGGATGTCCATAGGTTTGATTATATCTCCGCCGCCAAATACTGGGTCTGATTCTCCTGCTGTAATTTGAACCTCATCAGTGTTATGGTGCATTATTTCTCCGAACTGCTCGATATATGCATTGCATAAAGCTCTGCTTACGGATTCTGCTATTCCGTCACTGATACTATCGGGGTGTCCTATACCTTTTCTTTCTACTATCTCTATTTCTTGCTGTTCAATTGGTTTTTGAATGAGCTTTTCAATGAAAATATTTTTTTTCATAAATGTCCTCCCTTTTAACTATACAAATACGTCATAAAATGTAAAGTCAAAGTAACCGTGATCTCATATGTTCTTATTTTTTAAGATATTTAAATATATTCTTACCCTACTAATAAAGAATAGAGTAAAATAATCTAAAAAATTTAATACTTATGTTAAATGTCATATGATTATTGAAAATGTGTATATAATTTTAATTTATAAAAAGAGGCTTTAAAATGCAGAATTATCCAAATAGTAAACATATTATAGTAATGAACAGAACTAAATCTACTGTACTTGGCGAAAGCGAAATTGCAGATACATTCTTCTCAAGATTAATGGGAACAATGTTCAAAAAGGAACTTAAACGCGGACTAATTTTAAAGCTTCCAAGTAATAGAAGTCGAAGTGGTTCAGCTATTCACATGTTTTTTGTAAGGTTTCCTCTGGATATCATTTTTGCAGATGCTGATAAAAAAGTAGTTGATATAATTTCAATTGATCCATGGAAAACTTATACTCCTAAAAATCCTGCAAAATATGTCATAGAAATGAAAAAAGGCACTATTGGGTCATCGGGTACGGAAATAGGGGATGAGTTAGATTTTACGTGTGAAAATGCTAAATAAATAAATTTAAAAATAGGTAATATGTTGGTTCTATTGTCTTTCTTTTATTGAATTTAGAGCCATCTGAGCAACTTTTTTTACCACGGGATTTTCATCATTAGACGCTTTTTCAAGTGGATTTATGGCGCTCTTATCTCCAGCTCCAGAAAGACCAACTGCAGCAGCATACCGAACGCTTGCCTTTTCATCATCCAATGCTTCAATTAATGGGGCAATAACTTTCTTATCTTCGAAAACACCAAGCGATAAAGCAGCAGCTTCTCTAACATGACAATCTTCATCTTTCAATGCTTTAATTAGAGGATCTACAGCTTGGGGGTCTGCTAATTCTGCAAGAAGTTCTGCAGCATCTTCTCTTCTTCTCCAATCACCATTTTCCAGTTCACCCTTAAGATAATTTAAATCTCTATTTTCTGATTCGGCCAATGCACTACCTCCTAGCTATCATATTTGTTTTTAAACTTTTAAAAACTTATTCATTTTTCATATATTTTTCATATGATATTATCAATAGTACGACCGCTTAATACAGACTCCGGTCGATCAATCAGGATATCTTTATCTGTAACTGCATTTTCATCCTTCTTTTTCAAAAGAAGCCAGAATTTTCTGTTTCCTTTCCCTGTATGTATAAGCGCATAGCCTCCTTTAAGCTTGTGACCTTCAAGCCAGATATCCACATGTCCATTATTGATAGATTCTTCTATATCGATTTCATGATCATTTTTTTTATTTAGATTGCGATAAGTACCAGTGTCCCAGACTATTACAGTGCCTGCACCATAATTTCCTTCTGGAATAATTCCCTCGAAATCAATGTAATCAACTGGATGGTCTTCTGTTGGGACTGCAAGCCTTTTTTGGCTGGGATCTGTAGAAGGTCCCTTGGGAATTGCCCAGGACTTTAAAACACCGTTAACTTCCAATCTGAAATCATAATGGAGTTTACTTGCATCATGTTTTTGTACTACAAATCTTGGCTTATCTGAAACTTTTTCACTTGTAAATGGTTCAGGAGTTTTTTCAAAATCTCTTTTTTCACGATACTTTTCCAGATGGTTTTGATCTGCCATATTGATATCCTCTTAAAAGTTTCTAAAAATATGTTATAATATTTGGAAAAGAGATTTAATAAAAATTAATATTTTTAATCTGGATGATTCTTTATTAAATGAGGCACGAAAAATAAAGGTTTAATGAGCTTATTATTCTTAATTTATGTTTAAAAAATCTTTTTTAAATCTGAAGGATGCCCTAAAACTTCAATGCCTTCAAAGTCATAGAGTTTTTTGGTGTTTTCAATATCAATTTCCCTCATGTGGATGGTGATTATTTTCCCGGCAGAAATCGCTGAAAATGGGCATGCTGTTGCGCACGTACCGCAGCCTTCACATTTAAGAAGATCTATTTCAACCCCTGGAGTTATTGCATTGCCTGGACAAGCTGCTGCAGCTGCGCACGGTTCACATTTTTGACAAAGATTTAACTCAAGTTTAGATGGTAGTACGGTTTCAACATCACCTGATTCAAGATCTACAGGGATTATACATGTTCTAACACCACCTTTCCCCGATTGAGCAACCGCGTTGGTGACCAGTGAATCTGCAATACCGCCCACGATTTTCCCGATAGTATTTGATGTAGCTGGTGACACAATGAGAAGATCATATTTTCCCAGTGAAAACCGCCCTGTTATAGGATAACTGAATCGCTGGTCTTTTTCTTGGATTAATTCATTGTAGTATCCGCCGGTTATTGTTTCTATTCTCTCATAAAGCCCATACATTTTGAGAACTTCTTCTCCAGCGGCTGAAAGCAAAACAGTTACATCATGTTTTGTCATTAACTGCTCCACTAATTCAACACTGTCTGAAAGTAAGTGACCTGCTCCTGTAATTCCAAAGGCTATTTTCATTCAATCTCCTCGTAGTATTAAAATTGTAAAGTTTTTAATTTGTTCAATATATGGGGAAAGTGATATTTATAAAATTAGATGATAATCGAGAATTTGATTCAGGTTTAAAATTGAGAATTGAATTGATAGAAAGGGTATTGAAAAGTTAAAAAGTGGAAAATAATTGATTTCTTTTTAGAAATCAATGTATTTGTAAGCTAAATCTTCTCTGAAACAGTAATGTACAGTGTTATACTGGTTCATGAATTCTGTAACTTCAGCTTTAACGTCTTTACCTTCCATGGCTACTTTTTTGATGAACTCTGCAACTTCTTCCATTTGAGCTTCTTTTAATCCACGGCGGGTTATTTCCTGTGTACCAACCCTTATACCTGATGGATCATCGGTCCGTTTACGGTCGTCCCATGGGAGTAAGTTTTTGTTGAGAATGATATTGTTAGTTTCCATGTCTTTTGCCATTTTGGCTGCACTGCCTATTTTTTTAACATCCATAGCGACCTGGTGAGATTCTGTAAATCCTAGGTCTTCACAGAGGACATCAAAACCAAGTTCATAAAGGCTTTGTGCAAGAGCTTTAGCGTTTTTAATTATCTGTTTTGCGTAATCTTCACCGAATTCAAGCATCTCTGCTAAACTTATGCCTAATGCGGCTACATGGTGAAGGTGATGGTTACTTACAACTCCGGGAAATACAGCTGTATCTATTTTATTTTTTATATCTTCTTTACAGAGAATTATACCACCTTGAGGACCTGGGAAGGTCTTGTGGGTACTTCCTGCAAGGATATCAGCTCCTTCTTTAAGAGGGTCCTGGAATTGGCCACCAGCTATAAGACCAAGTACATGGGCTCCGTCGTACATAACTTTGGCGCCTACTTCATCTGCAGCTTCACGTGCATCTTCTACAGGGTGAGGGAATAAGAATAAACTACCGCCAAGAAGAACCATTTTTGGTTTATTTTTTTTAATTTCTTTTTTCATTGCATCTGCATCGATGTTCATTGTTTCGCTGTTAAAAGGGTGTGATTTGATCCTTAAACCCCTTATTCCTGCAGCACTAACTTCTGCATGGCTTATGTGGCCGCCTACAGGTACATTTAAAGCCATGAGGAGGTCATTGTAATTTGTAAGGGCAAAAAATGAGGCTAAGTTTGCAACAACCCCTGAATTTGGCTGTACATTGGCATGTTCAGCGTTAAACAGTTTTTTAGATAGGTCAATTGTTAGATTTTCAATCTCGTCTATGTATTCGCAGCCTTCATAGAGCCTTTCACCAGGCAAACCTTCTGCATATCTGTGGGATAGATCCGACGCCAGGGCTTCCCTTACATCGACACTGGTTATATTTTCACTTGCAATTAAGTTTATACTATTTTCCATCCATTTGTGATGTTCTTTAGTAACTTCTTTGATTTTAAGAGCATATTTTTGATTTTCGTACATTAATTGTCCTCCGTTTTTGACATCAGGAGTACATTTTTCATCTTTAAACATTGATTGCCTCCGAGTAAATGTAACTTAAGTAGCTTTACATAACTATGTATAAAATAAATGAGTATAAATACTTTCAAAAATGACTACTTAATCACTGAAAATTCTGATTTTTATTGAAATAGTTCTATGATTTTTCTTAAAAAACTGAATTCTGCAAAATTAAAAGTATCTGGATAAATTAAGAATGTAAAATAAATTAATATCACATTTCCTTAAAAAATTTTTTGGTTCTCATTTCTTCTAAGTTGAATATTATACGGGAAAATTCACTTGCAGGAATAGCAACCATAATATCTTCTGGGCTAATATCCATATGCTGTCTGGAACCCACATCTCCAAAACCGTAGGTAACCTTTCCAGTCATATAAGGAACTGCGGCCATTGAGCTGCATATTGGTCCTGAATCGGCACCTAACCCATGTGTGCCCGAATCGTATGCGTTTGCATGGAGTATTTCCATCCCCTGTTTTGCATTGCAGACTATAAATATCACGTCAGGTTCAAATTCTGCATTTACAAGCGGGGCAAAGATAACTGCATTAAAAATTTCGTATTCTACATTTAGATTATTTTTCCACGAACGTTGAACCGCAGGTATGTTCTTGTAAACTCCCATTGGAACTAGAAATGCACCGCTTTGCATGGTAGCGGGGAATTCTTTAGGGTCTTTAAGTCCAGAATATCTTGCACCGCCCATACATTCCTCTTCTTCAGCAGTTGCATAGAAGGTTTTGCCGCGCATGGCTTTCGTAATTTTTGCGCAGAACCTAGATTTACCTTCTTCCTTTTCAATATCTCTTGGTTCTTTTACAGACCATTTTATGGCAACCGGATCATTTTCTAATTTCAAAATTTCCTTTAATTTATTTCCAAGTTCATTGTAGTCCATTTTAAACCCCATCCTTACACAATTCTCAAAAATAAACTGTAATTTAATACATTTTGATCTTTAATTTATACATTATTAATATATCCTTTTTGGAAATAAATTGGATTTATGGCTAAAATAAATATTTTTAAACCTATTTTAGGTAGTATAGTTGCTAAAAAGCGTTAAATTTTGTTTAAACATTTTAAACACGTATATTGACAGAAAATCAGTAGAATAAACATGAAATGACTAAATGATATTATAATATATTAAATCAGCTAAAATAAGTAGTTAAAACAGCCAATTAGTTAGAAATAGTTTGTAAAATAAAAATAAAAGATAAGGAATAATTTCCTTGATCTATTTGGATTGTGCTCCGGTTCCGCCCATTGCAGCTTCAATCTGAGCCATAATCTGGTCAGTCTTGAAGTGGCTCTGGTCCATTGCTCCAGATGGGCATGCTGCAGCGCATGTTCCGCATCCGTGGCAGAGAGCTATGTTAACAGTTGCATGGCCTTCTTCTATTGCTAGAGCTCCGTATGGACAGAGTTCTACACAAACTGCACATGCACCACATACGTCTTCATCGGTGTATGCAGTAATTGGTTCAATTTCCACTTCACCTTTAACCATTGGAATTGCTGCTCTTGCTGCAGCACCTGATGCTTGTGCTACGGAGTCAGGAATATCTTTTGGTCCTTGTGCTACACCTGCAAGGAATACACCTTCAGTAAGTGTGTCTACAGGCCTGAGTTTTGGGTGAGCTTCCATTAAGAAACCGTCTGCACTCTTAGAGAGCCCGATGGTCTGTCTTAATTCGTTAGCACCTGCTGGTGGTACGAGTCCAGCTGCGAGTACAACCATATCATAGTTGTATTCAGTTACTCTTCCAAGTAAACTGTCTTCTGCCCTTACTGTAAGGGTCTGGTCAGGGTTTCCGAGAATTGCTGCTGGTCGACCTCTGATAAATTTAATACCGTATTTTTCTTGTGACCGTTTGTAGAACTCTTCAAATCCTTTACCGAATGCCCTTATATCCATGTAATAGATAGTGACTTCAGTGTCAGGTTCGTGGTCTTTAACGAGCTGAGCGTTTTTCATGGAGTGCATACAGCAAACCCTTGAACAGTATTCGTTACCGACTTTTTCGTCCCTTGAACCAACACATAATATGAATGCAACGCTTTTTGGGTGTTTACCGTCAGATGGTTTTAATACGTGACCTTCTGTTGGTCCTGATGCGTTAATCATCCTTTCGATTTCTAATCCTGTGATAACGTTTGCGTTATCTGCATATCCGTATTCAAGTTTTTCATTTGCGTCAAACTGGTCGTAACCGGTTGCAACGATGATTGTACCTATGTCAAGTTCAACTTCTTCAGCAACCTGATCGTGCTGAACTGCTCCTCTTTCACATATCTGGTCACAGAGACCACATTCAATACAGTAATCTTTGTCGATTGTAGCAAGGAGAGGTACTGCTTGTGGGAATGGGATGTATGCCGCTTTGACCATACCAATTCCTTCATCGAAGTAATTTGGTATTTCTATTGGGCAGACGTCTACACATGACCCGCATCCTACACAGAGATCTTCGTCTACGTATCTTGGTTTTCTTTCTACGGTTACTTTGAAGTTACCGATGTATCCGTCTACATCTTTAACTTCGGAGTAAGCTAATAATTCAATATTTTCGTGTTTTCCTGCATCTACCATTTTAGGTGCGAGAATACACATTGAACAATCGAGAGTTGGGAATGTTTTATCTAACTGAGCCATTCTTCCCCCAATGGTTGGGTTCTTTTCGACTAAGTAAGTTTTGAATCCCATGTCAGCTAAATCGAGAGCTGACTGAATACCTGCAACTCCTCCACCGATAACCATAGCGGTGTTTGTAACGCTAACTGTCTCAGCTTCTAGAGGTTCTAATAACCTTGCTTTTGCAACTGCCATTCTTGTTAAGTCTTTTGCTTTTTCAGTTGCTGCTTCAGGTTCATCCATGTGTACCCATGAATCGTGTTCTCTTAAGTTCGCGAATTCAAATAAAAATGGGTTTAATCCTGCTTCTGATACACATCTTCTGAATGTTGGCTCGTGGAGCCTTGGTGAACATGCTGCTACTACTACTCTGTTTAAGCCCTTTTCTTTAATGTCTTTCTGGATCTTTTCCTGACCTGGGTCAGAACAGAAATATTTGTACTCTTCAGCTACAACAACGTTTGGAAGTGTGGCTGCATAATCTCTAACTGCCACTACGTCAACAACACCACCGATGTTGATACCACAGTGACAAACGTATACACCTATTCTAGGTTCTTCACTAGTTTCTACTTTTTTTTCTTCTGCCATTAGATCACCTTTCACATGTGTGAGAATGATTTTTATGTATATGGGTGTAGGTCTATCAATGATACAGATAAACTTTTCTATTTATTTTTTTATACAAAGTTTATATATGAGAACATTGAAGGCCTGCTGTTTTTCCTGTAAGGGAAATTTATTTAATAAAAATATTGTTCGCTTTTGTACTTAATAAAAATACTCATCGAATTTCATTTTTATTATTAAATTTTGCAAAACTATTAACTGTCTCTTTTTTATAGATAGGCTACATCTTAATAATAATAAAAATATACAAATTAATATTAATGGAGGTGATTTTATGAAAAATCCGCCAGATAATATAGACGATTCAAATCCTGAAGACTATCCTGTTGAATCAGTTATTAAGGGTGAATTGAAATAAAATTATTCTCATATTTAGCTGTTATCTTTGCGGTCAATTTGGATAAAGTTAATCATCGTTTTATTCTTGCTTTAGTGATATATTTAATATTGGGTATTGCAACCCGATTTTTACTAAAAGATTATCAGTATCCGTTAAATCCAGACGCAATTTCATATATCTGTATTTCTCAAAAATATGTAAGTGGTGATTTTTCTAATGCAATTAATGGTACTCCAAGTGCTGAAGGAGTCTATCAATTAAGTCAGACCCTAAAAAATGATTACAAGGTAACAGGGTAATATAGCATCAAATGACGAATGGAAAAAATCGCTGTATATATCCTATTTTACTGGTAGCAAATATTACGGACAAACAGGGAATGTTAATGGCAACGATTTAGAGCAAGACTTGAGGGAGAATAATATTGATTTTTATGTAGTATGGGGTGATTCAAGGAAATCATCTATTTCAAATAAATATAAAGATGTTACTGGTGGAAAGATACCGGGTTTAAAAGTATATTCTTTAAAAGGCGGGTAAGATTGTGTTTTTTGGAATAATAATTACTAAAATATATTAGGTGTCTAATATTAATTTAATCAATTTTTAAAGCTAAAAAAGCTATTAAATTCATTTTTTGGAAAATATATTTGTTAAATATAATTTAAGGGAATATAATTTTAGTTCAATATGTATTACTTTTTTCATAAAATATATTATGAATTAAGAATAAAAATAATCAAAAAGACGTGGGGGTATTTTAAATGGCAGAATTGTTTAATATGTTGAAACAAGACCACCAAGAAGTTACAGATATGTTAGAACAGGCTATAGAAAGTAAAGACCCTTCTCAGTTTCCAAAAGTTAAAAAAATGTTAGACGTGCACATGGAAGGAGAAGAAAAGTTTTTCTATCCAATTCTACGAAATAAAGATAAAGAAGGAATGCTTGAAGCTTATGAAGAGCATAAAGTGGGAAAAAAATTAATCAGCGAAATATCTGATACTGAAAGTGGAAATGAAACATGTATACCAAAAATAAAAGTTTTAAAAGATGTACTGGAGCATCATATAGAAGAAGAAGAATCTGAAATCTTTGATGAAGCACGAGAAGTACTGAATGATCAACAGGAACAGAAAATAGTTCAACAGTTTGAAGAACTTAAATCACAGAAAATGTAAGTTGTACAAAATTGTGGAGGGATAATATGGCAGAAAATAATGTTTATGAATTACTTAAAAATGACCATGATAATATAAAGAATCTTTTGAGGGAAACTATACAACATAAAGACCCTTCACAATTTCCTAAAATCCAAAAAGAATGGGAATCCCATATGCTGGGAGAAGAAATATATTTTTATCCAGCACTCAGGAAAAAAGAATCATTTATAGTCCTTGAAAGATATGAAGAGCATGAACTTGGCAAAAAATTGATCTATGAATTAGATAAACTGGATAAAAATGATGAACGATGGATGCCGAAAATGGGAGTACTTCAAGAGATTATAGAACTTCATATTGATGAAGAAGAAAAAGAAATATTTCCTAAGGCAAAAGAAATAATAAGTGGGGATAAAGAGAAGCATATACGGGATAAAATAAGAGATGAAAAATCAAGGTATGTAAAGTCTTACCTCTAAATTTATTTATTTTTTTAATTTTGAAGATTTAAATTGAATTTAGATATATTACTTTTAATTAATTTAGTTTTATAAAATTAGTTGTTCCCTAAAATTAGCTGTTGAATGGGTTTTATATTTAAAAAACTAATTTAAATCGATTTTTATTAAAATTAATCCTGTTTTAATGTGTTATTTTTTCTGGATTATATCTAATCAACTCCTTTACTCCGACATAAATAGTTTTTAGTAATACTTATATGTAAAAAAATAATAAGTTTTTAATAGTTTTAATATCTTAATTATAATAGGTGCAATATATTTTAAACTTTTTAAATTCAGTTAAATCATTTATAAATCATTAAAACACTTTATTTAGTAGGATATTGCATCTAAACAGGTATAAATAAAAGTGGAGGTAAATAAATGTGTCCGTTTATTAAAGTAGATGAAGGAAACTCAGGTGATATAAACTTACACTATGAAGATTATGGTGAAGGAAAACCGGTAATTTTAATTCATGGTTATCCATTAAGTAGCCGTGCATGGGAGAAACAGATACCTGCACTGCTTGATGCAGGTTATCGTGTTATTACCTATGACCGAAGAGGATTTGGAAACTCTAGTCAACCATGGTCAGGTTATGATCCTGATACATTTACTGAAGACTTACACAGGCTTGTTACTAAGCTAAATTTACATGATTTTGTATTAGTTGGCCATTCAATGGCAGGCGAAGAACTTGCCCGTTATATTGGAAAATATGGAACTGAAGACGTGAGTAAGGTTGTTTTTATCTCTGCAGTTACACCTTTCCTCCGTAAGACTGATGATAACCCTGAAGGATTAGACGAAAGCCTTTTTGAAGAAATTAAAAACGCAGTTATCGAGGATCGACCTGCATTCATGACTCAATTTTGCACAGATTTCTATAATATGGACGCTCTTGAAGGTAAACGTGTCAGTAAACATGCATATCAGGCAAGCTGGAACACTGCAATTGAGGCATCTCCAAAAGGATCAATTGACTGTGTAGATACTTGGGGAACAGATTTTAGAGAAGATCTCAAACGTGTTGATGTACCTACACTTGTAATTCATGGTGATCAGGATCGTATTGTTCCTTTCAAGAATTCAGGAAAACGTATGCCTGATTTTGTGAAAAATAGCAAGTTAGTCGTCATAAAAGATGGACCTCATGGTATTGCATGGACGCATAATGAAGAGGTTAACCGTGAACTCCTGAACTTTTTAGGATAATAAAACCAGTGTTATAGAGTTTACAATCCGCAATTTGAGAAATACATTGAAATTTTTAATTAATTTAATTCTATTTTTTTTCAGATGTTTGGTAGTATAAAGGTTTCATATACCAATTAAGCTTTAAATCATTTAACTTCTCTGTAATCTCATACTAAAAATAGTAGTAGGGGGAGAGTAACCATACTGAGTACAGTACTTAAAAATATGCAGGCTGCAGATACTTTTATATCAAGTTCATATGTAATGGCCAGAACAAGAGCAAGCATTGCTGAAGGCATTCCTGCTTCTAAAACAGTAACTGATTTTTCAAGTCCTCCCATGTTTAGAAGCATGACGATTGTAAAGGCTATTAAAGGAGCAATACCTAATTTTATAACTGATACTAATGATGCAAGTCCAATATATTCTTTAATTCCTCTAAATTCCATAGTTAATCCTAATGATATCATTATGAGAGGTATGGCAGCGCCGCTTAAGTAAGTTAATGTTTGTGTAATTACATATCCTAGGGGAATGTTTAAAAAGTTCAGCAGAAGTCCCAAAAGGATTCCCCAAAGTGGGGGGAATAAGAGTGATCGTTTTAAAATATCGGAGTATTTTCCACCTAGCATTAACAGGAAGAATATTCCAAAACTTATAAAAAGGATCATAGAGCCCATATCATAGAAAATAGCTCTTATAAACCCATCTGTTCCGAAAACACCTAGCACAACAGGATATCCAAGAAAACCAGAATTAAAAAGAGCACTAGTTGATACAACACTCCATTTAGTTTTATTTGGATAATTTTTAAGAGTTAAAATCAAATAAGCAATTAAACCAGAAATTATTCCAACAGATATGCATATAAGTGGAATTGGAACTATAAGTGGAAGAATAGATAAATTTACTTTATATATTGCAAGGAGTATGAGTGATGGAATTGCAATATTTATCACAATTTTATTTAGAGATACTGCGTCTTCCGCCTTTAAAACATTGGTTCTTTTTAAGACATAACCAAGAAGAATCATGGCTATGATGGGGATAATGGTTTCAACTGAGTTCATATAATTCCCTTAATACTATTAATATTAGTTAAATACTAATTTAGCTTTTAAATGCATTGAAAACTAAAAATAATTCACGGCCTTAAAACAGGTTCTATATTATAAATTGTGATTTATCATTAATAAATCGAATGTATCCTGTTAGTTTAAATAATATATTTAACAGCTCTGGTGAATATTAAATCTCACTCATTACTAATTATTTTGCCATTTTTCAGGATTTTAAGTTTCCCTGGTTCAAACTTTTGCCATTTTTCATCAGTTAAAGGTCGTGTAGCTATTATATATCCTTTTTTTTCAGTTGATTTTTGTTCTTTAAGATGTATATCAAAATGTTCATCTGAAAGATGTGTATGGTCGTAGGGGGCCTCGCGGTGAAGGTAGAATAAGGTGTTAAATCCGTTCATGTCGTAATAACAGAATAAATGTTTGCCATCTGAAAAAATACAGTTAAATTTGCCATAATTGTTGATATGCCTTAATTCATCAAGTAACCATTTATAACTGGAATTATCAAAAAATTTAATCTTTTTTTCCTTTATTCTGTTGAGTAAATGGCAGAAAGCAGCTTCAGAATCAGTTTCACCAATCGGTTTAAAAGTAGAAGTGTCAAAATCTTTTTGATAATTAGTTAAATTTCCATTATGTGCAAAAGCAAAACTTATGCCGTTTAATTCACGTCCAAATGGATGAGTATTCATATGTGCAGGCGGTGCGGCGCTATTTAATCTTACATGTGCAACAAATATTTTTGATTTAATTTTAGGATAAAGTTCGATAAATTCAGATAATAAGCTTTCTTCAGCTTCTAAAGGCTCTTTTATAATCTGTGTAGATTTATCGGGGTAAAAAGATATGCCCCATCCATCAGGATTTGATTTACCTCTAAGGCGAAATCCTTTAAAAGACAGATTAGGCCTTACAGATGTATTAAATGATAATCCCAGCAGTTCACACATATCATATCACATTGGCAGCTTTTTATTTTATAAAAAATATTATTTACAGTAGAGTTTTATTACTTTTTTATGGGCTAAATTTTCAAAGTCATCATTTAAAGACTGTAATCTTTCAACTTCGTATTTTCTTTGTAATGCTTTTAAAATTAAATAATCAGCTAAATGAGGGTTTTTTGGAAGTATTGGGCCATGAAGATAGGTACCTATGCAGTTTTTATAGACTATGCCTTCTTTTTTATCTTTTCCATTATTTCCATATCCTGATTTTACTAACCCTAAAGGGTTATAGTCGCTGTATGTCCTTCCACCGTGATTTTCAAACCCTACAATAGTTTTAGGAGTTAATCCTAATTGATTTTCAATTATAACATTCCCAATTAGTCTTCCTTCTTCACTTACAGTCGAATAATTGAATATATCAAGACCCGAGACTTCTTTACCTTCATTATCAATATATTTCTCACCTAAAAGTTGGTATCCTCCACATATAGCAAGGACAACACCGTAATCTTCGATAATATCTTTAAAAGAATCTTTATATTTTAAAAAATCAGAATATACTATGCTCTGGCCTCTATCCGATCCGCCGCCTATAAAAAAGATATCTCCTTCACTTAAATCATGTTTTTCATCATTTAAACTAAAATTAATTATATGGGGAGTAATCCCTCTCCATTCGCATCTCCTTTTCAAGCAGATTACATTACCAATGTCTCCATACAAATTTAGAATATCTGGATACATATGGTATATATTTAATTCCATAATTTATCCTCCACGTAACATTAAATTTAATAGGGAATCCTTAATCTAGGAAACTTCTGTCAAGACATGTAATATGTGAGTAGTTTCAACAGTTTATCGTGGTTACTTGCCATGTGTTAAATTTAGTACCATGTCCCGGGTCTCGAAAACTGCTGTGTATGTGGGCAGTATATACGCAATTTCAACATCTTCATGAACTGCTTCTTTGATTGATTCCTGCATGTCATCATCTATTTTTATAATTTCCGTAGGAATATGGGCGTATTCAATTCTTAGCGCAATATCTTCGGCCCTTTTTCCAGAACAATAGATTTTTTTTAAGTTTTCGATGTTTTTGAATTTGCTTAGCCCTGCATCCCATATCCATGAGATGTCCTGGCCGTCTGCGGGATTATCATTTAAAATAAAAAGAATGGCTTTTCTTCTTTTATCATGAGATATGCTTTTAATTACTTCTGTAAGTCCAATTGGGTTTTTAGTCAGCACAATTTTTATGATTTTGTCCTTAAATTTAATTTCTTCCATTCTGCCCAGTTTATAGTCAAAATTTTCCATCCTATTGATAATTTCAGATGGTTCAATTCCTACTTCACAGCTGAAGGTAAATGCTGCACAGCAGTTGTAAATGTTGTAAATTCCTTCATACTCAAAACATGTATCTTCAAATGTTTCTTTATTGGTATTAATATCAAAACAATACTTATTATATTTATAATTGATATTTTCAATGTAATAATCATAATATGGATTTTTAAATCCGCATTCTTTACAGTTGTAACTTCCTAATTGTCCATAATTAAAATATTCATAATCAATATAACTGTTGCATGATGGGCAGTTTCGTGTTTCAACTACTTTTTCATCTTTACTGCTGAATTTATTCTTTTTAATCCCGTAAAATATGTTATCTTTATTTAAATTTTTAAATTTAGATACAAGCGGGTCGTCTGCATTTAAAATAAGGGACGTATTTAAAGGTTTAATGGTTTCATAAACCATGGATACAGTATTTTCTATTTCTCCATATCTGTCGAGCTGGTCCCTGAAAAAGTTGGTTACAACGATATAATCTGGTTCAATATCTCTCATTATTCTTGTAAAAGAGCCTTCATCTACTTCGAAGACTCCCCAATCGTATTCGTCCTTATTGTTTTCGATAAAACTGCTTGCAATGCCTTGGGGCATATTTGCACCCCTCAAGTTTGAGAGGACATTTTTAAAATTGCCTCCTAATATATGGGCAATTAAGTTATTTGTGGTAGTTTTACCATTTGTACCAGTTACAACGACTTTCTTTTTACATCTTTCATTCACGATTTTCAGAAGATCTGGTTCTATTCTAAGCGCAATATTCCCAGGTAGTGCTGTAGCGCTCCTTCCTGTTATTTTAAGCCCAAATCTTACTAACTTACCGGTTATGATCGATAAGGAAAGCCTTAATTTTTTAATTATACTCATGTCCATAAATACCCCCTTTCAAAATTTATGGATGAAACTATCTATTTAACTGAAATAAGTGAGTTAAGTTCCTGCAAGTATGAATGCGTGATTTATTTTAAGTTTTATTGGATTTTAAGTCATTATTGTGCTGAATGATTTTAATAATTGTTTCACGTGGTGTCTTTAGATTATTGGCGAATTATAACTGAGTTAAGTATGCACTTTCTTAGGTAATTTTTCTCTAATTAAATGTAATACTTTATTAAAAATAAACTTTTTTATTGTATCTACTTTTGTACTTAATAGGTTAATACTATCCTGAAATAATTATTACTTATAATTTTAAAGGATTTTATAGAATTTAGGCAAAAAGAAGTTAGTAATTTGTATTTTTATGTTTTTAAAACAAGTTTATATCTCAATTTTTAATTGAAAAACAAATTTAAAAAATAAGAAGAAAATAGGCATGAAATGTTATCATGCTATTTCACATTGTAACTTAATCAACAATACCTTCAGTTACTATCTTGAATACAGATTCACCTTCAGGTAAATGGGGACTGTCTACGAGTCTTGCAATCCGTTTTCCAGCAAGGCCCTTTTTAAGCCATATTCTGTAGGTTGCAGCGTGTCCAAGCACGTGACCTCCGACAGCTTTTGTTGGGCTTCCAAAGAACGCGTCAGGTCTTGCCTGCACCTGGTTTGTAACAAACACTGCCACATTGTAGGTGTTTGCAATATTTTGTAACGTGTGGAGGTGCTGGTTTAGTTTTTGTTGCCTTGTTGCAAGTGTTTCCCTTCCTACGTATTCTGCTCTAAAGTGCGCAGTTAAGGAATCTACTATAACCAGTTTTATATTTGTTCCACTTTGGATTAACTCGTTTATTTTGTCTGCCATCAGGATTTGGTGACTTGAATTAAATGCTCTTGCAATGTGTATTTTCTGCAGTACTTCTTCATTATCAAGTTCAAATCCTCCTGCAATTTGCTCTATTCTTTCTGGCCTAAATGTGTTTTCTGTATCTATGAAGACACATTCTGCCTCAAGGCCGCCTTTTTCTTCTGGAAGCTGTACTGTAACTGCAAGTTCATGAGATATTTGACTTTTTCCTGAACCGAATTCACCAAATACTTCTGTTATGGATTGTGTTTCGATTCCACCACCAATGAGTTCATCAAGAGCAGTACTTCCACAGGTTATTCTACCTATGTCTTTCCTACGCTCCATCACATCAAAAGCGGTTTCAAAATCAATTGATTCAGCTTTCCTTGCAGCTTCAATGACCTTTTCAGCGACCCCTTCACCGATTTCAGCTTTTACACTGAGTTCTTTGGCAGTTGCTGTTGCAAGTCTCATCATGTCTGCAAAACCTGCATCTATCAACTTTTGAGCAGTTTTTTCCCCAACACCGGGTAAATCTCCTAATTCGACCATTTTGATTCTCCTTTAAAGTTTGTAAAATTAGTTGAAAAATGTATAACATTTTTCAAGCGCCCAAAAAATCTATTCAGATTTTTTGAGGAGTTTTTGGAATCTAAGTTCTATATTTTAAAACTGCACCTGTTGCCTTATTTATTTTTGAACTTATTTCCTATTTTACTATCTTCTTTGCAATGAGCCTTATTTCCTCATTGTATTCATCGAAGCTTGCATCTGCGATTACAGTAATCTCGCTGCCAATCAGGTCTTCGACTTTTCCTGCAAGTGATCCTTCATCTGCAGTCGTCATAATCACTTCATTTGCCTTCTCAGTAGTCATTCCAATTAATTCTTCAGCTTGTTTCCTGAAGAATGTTGTTCTGACCGTTCCACTGTCATCTTCAATTACACATGGAACTATCATGAGATAGTTTGGTTGTTGTATTTCCTCTCCGCAGAAATCACATACAAATGCATCATCGACGTATTCTACTCTTTTATTACAATTTGGACACATTTCATAGAGTATCCTATCTCCATATGCTTCAATAATTTGTCCACTTAACTTGATGTTTTTATCATCTTCTGTAAGTTCTTCAATTTTCTTGGTTTTATATATTGATTCTTCAATTTCTTCAAGTGAAGGAAGTGCAGCTATATCTTCATCTTTTGGTTTGATTACCATTGTGGCTCTTCCAACACTGAGTTCAACAGTATCATTTCTGAATCTTGGTCTTGCATTTTTAATCCAAATTACATCGCCTCTGTTTAACCCCATTTCAGCTTTTTCATCCCAAAATGAGGCTCTGACAGAACCAGTATCATCAGCAAGTTCTACTGTTCTGACCATTCCCATAGTTCCATTGGATCTTTGGAACTCATTGACATCATATAAATTAATTATACGTCCAATTATTCCAACTTCGTCTCTTTCACTTTTTATGTTCTCTAAAGCGCTAATTTTAATTGGTTTATACATTTCCCCTTCAAGCTCATCAATAGGTGGAAGGCTCTGGGCATCATTCTCACTTATTTTAATTATTCTAACTGTTTTTCCAATGCTAAGCTCCACACTGTCATCTCTAAACCTGGTTTTTGCATTTTCTATCTTTACAAGGTCGCCTCTATTTAACCTGAGCTTTGCTTTGTCATCCCATAGTGATGCTCGAACTGTTCCAGTGTCATCAGCGATTTTAACAGATCTTACAAGTCCTGTAGTTCCATCTGCTCTTTGGAATTCATTGGCATCGTAAAGATCCATCATTCTTCCAATGATATCCACTTCTTCTCCTTCATCTTCAAGTTTATGTAAATCTTCAATTTTGATTGGTTCAAGCTCTTTTTTGTGTTCCTCGAGAACTTCTTTTAAACCAGCGTCTTCTTCTGGATTTATGACTATTTTACTGCTCCATCCAGTGTTCACCCTGTAACCAGTTTCTGAATAATCATCAAATTCAATATTTCCGCCTGTGATTTTCAGGATATCTCCTTTGTTGATGTCGAGCTTGGTATCATCATTCCAGAGAGTTATTTTTATGGAACCTGTATCATCTGAAATTACAATTGATTTTACAGATCCAGCACTTCCATCTGAACGTTGAAAAGTGATAGCATCCTGTATTTTGCTCACAACTCCCATTAAAGTGACATTTTTCATTTCATGGGCGTCTCCGATCTTCATAACTTCTTCTTTATACTCCGGAACATCGAAATTATCTTTTATTATCCTTCCAATCCAGGAATGAGTTAAATTAACTTCATCATTTCTAACACGGCTTTGGGCACCTAATATTTTTATAGAATCTCCTTCTTTGAGTTCTATTTCATTAATAATCTCAACATCTTTATTCCATAAAGTTAAGGATATTGAACCTGTATCATCCTTTAAATCCAGGGTAATGAATTGTCCTTCTCTGCCGTTGCTGTTGTAGGTTCTTATTCTTGAAATTCTAACTACTCTTGCAATTACATTAACCTGCATTTCGCCTTTAATGTCGGCAATTTTTGTTATTTTTTCAGCATATTCTGGTAAATTATCCGCTTCTTCGCCCTCAACTTTTTCGATGGTTGATCTGCCTTGTAAGTGCGCCTCTTCACTTCTGTATCCATCTTTTATTTCTACATTGTTTATTTTGACAATGTCTCCTTCAGAAAAGTTTTTAAGTTGTTTGATGTTATCAGTCCAGAGTACTACTCTAATTTCCCCAGTATCATCTGCTAACATAATGTTTTGTACTTTACCTTCTTTTCCTTTCTTTGTTACAAATGCTTTAGCGTTGGAGATTCTCATTATTCGACCAGTTATGCTTATATCATGCAAACCTGTCTCTAATTCGGATATTTTACGCAGTTCGTTGTCCTTTGCAAGTGGAACGTTTTCTTCGTCTATATATTCTCCTACTATCATCCTTGCAATATCAAGCTCATCCATAAAACTTACATCTTCATAATCCTTTTTCATGTCCTCTATTCTTTTTAGGAAATCGTCATATGAGATTTTGTCACTGATTCGCTGATATTCGCTTTTTACATCATTTTCCATCTTGAGCCCTCACTTAAAATCTACATGTATA
This sequence comes from Methanobacterium bryantii, assembly GCF_002287175.1. NCBI lineage: Archaea > Methanobacteriati > Methanobacteriota > Methanobacteria > Methanobacteriales > Methanobacteriaceae > Methanobacterium > Methanobacterium bryantii. Next base: position 98,154 of record NZ_LMVM01000040.1, read on the forward strand.
AATTTTTAGAAGAATTAATTTAATGTCATATAATATATGTAGTACTATTTACACCCCGATATATATGCTTAACTGCTAAAAATGCCAACTTTTTTCGGTCTAATTAAGCTTTTTACAGCCTTCAACATTAAATAAATATTTATTTTAGTATTTTGATTAATTATATGAATTTATATGTATTTTGGAAACATTTAGGACTATAAAATAGCACATTTCCGTATAAAGATGTTCTAATGAATATAATATGGATCTATATGCCCACATGTATAATATAGATGTTTAAATGACCTGTAATATTACTGAAAATTTATGTGCCAAATTTTTTTATGAAATTAAGGTTCCTAGAGTCTGGGATCCTGAGAAAATTATGATCATTTTTGATCATCAAATACTTGCATACGCGCTTGATACGGCGGTGAATGGGCCTATAATACATAAATTTGTTAAATATCAATGAATTATTAATTTTTAGAGCTTTATATGATTTTATGTCATCAAGTGCTCATTGATATGGATTATGTGGTTCTGGGGGAAATTGTAGTTAAAATTGGTTATTATATTTGTATGTATGTGGATTTATTGAAGTTTACAATGGGTATATGTTCAAAAGGCCAAGCTGTGATTTTTGCAACAGGAAACTTATAATCTAAAGTTCTATAAACAATCAATTTTAACATAAAAATGAATATTCTTTGATCAAACTTATTTAAGATGTACTAATCAATATAGTCTGAAAAAACGATGGTTACAGTCCAAATTACGATGTTTGTAAGTTTGAAGGCGAAAATACATTGAATATGTCAGTTTTATATATAGGCGAAATTAAGCAAAAATAATAATTAAAATATAAAAATAAGGTTAATGTTAAAATAGATACAATAGTTTAAACTTAAATTTTAGATAATTTTACAGTAAATAAATAAGGATAAAGGTGTTTTAATGTATAAAATAGCGGTGATACCTGGAGACGGTATCGGAAAAGAAGTTATGGAAGCAACATTACATGTTTTAGATGCACTTGAAATTGAATTTGATTACACATTTGCAGACGCAGGAGATGAATGCAAAGCAGTCTCAGGAGTTCCTTTACCTGAAGAAACAATTGATATAGTAAAAGAATCGCAGGCATGTCTGTTTGGGGCTGCTGGAGAATCAGCAGCGGATGTTATTGTCAGATTAAGACAGGAACTTGAGCTTTACGTTAATTTAAGGCCTGTTAAATCATACCCTGGCACTAAAGCTTTGTTTGACAATTTAGATTTTGTAATTGTTAGGGAAAACACAGAAGATCTATATATTGGGCTTGAAGAAGAAACAGAAGAAGGAGCCACTGCTTTAAGAGTTACCACAAGAAATGCTGTAGAAAGAATTTGCAAGTTTGCATTTGATTATGCTGACGAAAATTGCAGAAATAAAGTTACAGCAGTTCACAAGGCAAACGTACTTAAAAAAACAGATGGATTATTTAAAGACATTTTTTACAAAGTTGCTGAAGATTATAAAGATATTGAAACCGATGATCGTTATGTTGATGCAACAGCAATGTTTTTCATTACAAACCCTCAAATGTTTAATGTGATCGTTACTACAAACTTATTTGGGGATATACTTTCAGATGAGGGTGCGGGACTTGTTGGTGGTCTTGGTTTAATACCATCTGCTAATATTGGAGAAAATAGTGGTTTATTTGAACCAGTGCACGGATCCGCGCCAGATATTGCTGGAAAAAATATTGCAAATCCTTCTGCAATGATATTATCTGCAGTAATGATGCTTGATTACCTTAAAGAACATGGTGCAGCCCGTACAGTTGAAAATGCACTGGTTGAAGTTTTAAGTGAAGGTAAAGTTGTAACTGGGGATATTGGTGGAAATGCATCTACCATGGAAATGGCCAGTGAAATTAGAAGAAAAATAGAGGAAAAATAAGTTGTAACTTTATACTGGGTTCAAATAGACTTAAAATTAATTAGGAGCGTATTTCATGGAAGATACTCAAAATATTGATATCAGATCAGATATTCCTTTACTTAATGAAGTAATCTATTTGGACGCTGCAAGCACTACTCCAACTCCAGAGCCTGTAGTAAATGCAATGTGCGATTATTTTCATAATTTCAATGCTAATATAGGAAGGGGTGCCTATAAAACAGCAGTTAAAGCAACAATGAAATTTGAAAATACAAGGGAAAGAATTGCAAAATTTATAAACTGTAATAGAAATGAAGTTATATTTACAAAAAACACCACTGAAGCTATAAATCTTGTAGCAAACAGCCTGGAATTTAAGAAAGGTGATTCAATAATTGTTCCCAATATAGAACACCATTCTAATTTTTTGCCATGGCTCAATTTGAAAAAAGCAGGAGTTAATCTTAAAGTCATAAAAACAGATAAATATGGTGTAATAGATATTGGGGATATTGAAAAAGCTGTAGATGATACTACAAAGCTCATCACGACTACCCATATCTCAAATTCAATTGGTTCATGCCAGCCAATCTATGATATTGGAGATATAGCAGAAGAAAATGGTGTTTTATATCTTGTTGACGCTGCACAATCTGCAGGACATGTAAAATTTGATGTAAAAGAAACAAAGGCAGATTTTGTTTCATTTCCAGGACATAAAGGTCTTTTTGGCCCTGTTGGAACTGGATTTTTATATTCCAAAAGCGATGTTATGGATAAATTAAAACCAGTTAATCTCGGCGGTGGAACAGTATCAAAGGTTACAGAAGACGATTTTACGCTTGAATCTGCTCCAGGTAGATTTGAGGGAGGTACTCAAAATATAGCTGGTGTCATTGGTCTTGGAGCGGCTATAAATTATGTGGAAAATGTTGGAATTGAGAATATTGAAAAACACAGCGCAAAACTCACAAAATACATGTTTGATAAGATTAATAGCATAGATAACACAATATGCTACGGTAATCCGGATAATATTCATGGAATACTCGCTTTCAATGTAGAAGGCATCAATTCTCATGATGTTGCTAAAATACTGGATGAACTTAAAGATATATGTGTAAGAAGTGGTTACCACTGTGCAATTCCTGCAATTAAACATATAGGTGCGGATAAACTTGGTGGAACTGTTAGAGCATCGGTTCATTATTATAATACTAAAGAAGAGATTGATATATTAGCAGAAACTGTTGAAGAAATCTCTAAATTCGCAGGAGGTTAATAATATGGATAGAACAAGAGCCATAGCAATATTTATAATTGTAATAATGGTGGTATGGGTTGTTGCAATTGCTGTATTAAGTGCAATATAATTAAATTAATAGTTAAATACTATATGTATTATAAAATAAGTTCATTTTAAATGAATTTTTATTTATTTCACAAAATTTTGAGATTAATTATACTTGAAATGGAGGAAAAATAATGGTAAAAGTCAGATTAGGAGCAGTAGTAGCTGAATTCAATTATGATATAACTCATATGATGTTAGAATTAGCTAAAGAACATGCTAAATTTTTAGATTCTGAAATAACAGAAATAATTACCGTACCTGGTGTATTTGATATGCCGCTTGCAATTAAGAAACTTCTAGAAAACGATGATATTGACGCGGTTGTAACCCTTGGAGCAGTTATAGAAGGTGCAACTTCCCACGATGAGATAGTTGTACAGCACGCATCACGTAAAATTGCGGATTTAGCACTTGAATACAATAAGCCGGTTGGTTTAGGAATTTCAGGCCCAGGTATGACACGTTTAGAAGCTCATCAACGTGTTGAATATGGAAAACGTGCTGTCGAAGCAGCTGTTAAAATGTGTGAAAGATTAAAATAATCTTTCTCTTTATTTTAATAATTTTAATGAATTTTATCTAAATATCATTATTTTGCAACATTTTTTACAATATGGTCATAAATACTCTTTTTGGATGATTTTATACAATATAATGCGTTAACGTGCTTTCAAAGCAACATGATCATTTAAAATAACAACACTTTAAGTTGCATGATTCGCATGATCAATTTGAAAATCCAAAATTAATATATTGCATGGCATTAAATTCAAAACAGTACACATTGATTATTAAACAATTTTGCAGGAAACAACAAGAATCAGCAAATTTTCCTGTAAGTTGTTGTTTATAATTAATTTAACTATGAACCAATCAGAACTAATTAATTACAATATTAGGTGATTATTAAATGGAAATAGTAACCCCTGACGACTTAAAAGAGAGATTTAAAGACCCATGGGTAGCCCCATATAAAAAGATTTTAACCATGGTTGACGATGATATGGTGGAAATTGTTGAATATCATCCATGTATTGGAGGCTCAGAGTGGATGGTCTATCAATATGAAAGGTCAAGTGATCTGGTAAAAAGTGCAGAAAGAGATGGAAACAAACATACATATCTTGTAGAGGTTGGAAAAACAGATTTAAATCTTAAAGCAAGTTTTTCTGCTGCAGGGATCGAAGAAGTATCTGTTGAAGGGGATGAAGTTAAAGTAACTCACGCTGGCCTGGCAGGAGCAGGTGTTGGATCTGCAATGTGCAGGGGAATGGCAGAGGGAGTTAAAAGAGTTGAACTTTACGACATTGGGGGCGGCTCAAAGGTTGGAAGGGCTGCAGTTGTAACTCCTAAACTTCAAAAAGTCGTAATTGGAATTGATGATACTGATACTAAGGAAAAAGGAGCTACATGGACATTAGCCCATAACGTCGGAGCTGAATTAAGTAAAAGGGGCTTTGAATATATAAATCACGTTATTGTGCAATTATATCCCCATAATCCAAATAAAACTCAAAACTGTGTTGCTATAGCACTTGTTTTTGCTGTTAAACCTGGTGAACGAGATAAATTAATTGAAGAAGCACGGGAACTATTTAAAGGGAGTACCTTATCTCAAAAGACTTCAATGGCAATTTTAGACGGCATTAAAATTCCTGAAAAACTTAGAGAATATTCAATGGCAACTAAACAGTCCATGATGTCCCTTAAAGAGGCTGAAAAAACTGCAAAAGAACTTGGAATAGAACTTATTGAAGTTACAGGTTCTCATGGTAAAATAGGGGCTCTTGCAGCATTAGGGCTTTATAATGATATAGAAGAAGCTGTAAAAGTTTATTATTAATTTTTCAAAAGTAAATGGGTCTTTAAACTCATTTACTTAAGAATATATTTAAAAATTTGCCGCGATCTGATGCTGCAAATTCAAAATTAGAGTTAGTTTGCCCTTCAATTTCTATTTTTATGGTATGATTGCCCCAGTAAAGGGTAGTACCATCTTTAGCATCGTTATCATTTACATAGATAGTACGATCCTTCATGTTATTTATGTAAATGCTGTAAGCTCCGTTTTTGAAAATACCTGATGTTGTTGCAACCTTCTGGTTATCAACATATATGTTTACTATTCTGCCATTTTGAGAGTCTGATTTAATTATGGCTCCTTCAATAATGGATAAATTGCTAATATTTCCCTGTACGGGTAAGGATTTTTCAACATATAAATTATTAAATGTATTTCTAAGGTTATTATCAAGTATCACTTTTCCTACGTTTATACCTAGAGCCTGTCTTGCAGCAGAAGGTATTCTCAAGATATTGTCTTCTCCTTGTATTGTGGGACGTAAAACATATTTTTTATTAAATATGTATATGGAATCTCCATAATTCAATTCTAGCGTGTTCATGGCATTATCTGGAACCCTAAAGATACTGTATTCATTTTCAAGAGCATAATTCACGGTATAAGGCCCTCTTACCTCTAATTGTAAACCATTGGGACTTATTAGCACAAGATTACCTGAAGCTGGCTGTATGGATATTGTTCCATCATCTATGTTTATATATCCTACAAATGTGGATATCATGGTTAACAGTATCAATCCAGAAACAATAATTGGAAAGTGCATATAAAATAATGATTTTAACGTAGGAAGTCTCCCACTGGATTTTGAAAGAATATTTGCTGTTCTTTTTACGAGAAGTATACCATAATAAATGGCAATTATTAGCCCGGATACTAGAATTACTAGTCCTACATCCATTGGAATTTTATTGACGAAAAATATGGAGAAAAGCCCTAAAGTTATAAGCGAAAGTCCTAAAATAGCCATTCTTATATCTTTTCCCAGGTCATCCATCATCGAAAATCGACCATATGACATTGCACGGTCTACAATAGTCCTTACTACTTCATTGGCCATTTTATTCAGGCCTTCAATGGAGGAATGGACGTGTTCAATTTCACCTATGTCAACTTCTTTTATCCTCATGCCTCTAACATCAGCATCTAATACAATTCCAATATCTACTCCATAATCTTCTTCAAATTTGATTTTGCTTAAAAAACTTCTTTTTGCTGCAAATTGCCCGCTTAAAGGTTGATCATACTTAAGTTCTGGGAAAAAGAAGTTTAGCAGCGGTTTGGCGGTTAGTTCTGTTACTCTTCCTGCTTTCCTTTTAAATTTGGTCTTAGTTAAGTCTGCTTTCCCATCCAAGATAGGTCTGATGATTTTTTCCACTTGTCTTGCGGTTAAATTTTTTAAATCGGCGTCAATAAACGCAACAATGTCTCCTGTTGAATTTTCAAAACCAGTTTTTATAGCTGCGCCTTTCCCTTTGTTTTTAGAATGGAGTATAACAGTTGCCCCTGCTTTTTGTGCAACACTTGCAGTATCATCTGAAGAGCCGTCATCAACAACGATTATTTCATTGATACAATCTAAACTATTTATGACATTGATCACTTTTTCTATAGTTTTAGATTCATTATAAGCTGGAATTACGATAGATACTGTCATTTTTGTTTCTGAACCTCTGTTTTTGACGGATGCCACTAGTAAGACGAAAAGTAGGATAAACCATGACAAGATGTACACCTCAATTTCCAATGTTGATATTACATCAAATTTTATAAATAATGCGAGTTATATTGAAATATCTGAAATACCTATTTACTTTCTTACATATGAAAATTTCTTATTTTCATTGTAGAAAATCGAAGATTTTTCAACATGCGAAAATTTTCAATTTTCGTGGTTGCAAAAACGCAGTTTATGCAAACATATGAAAATTTCTTATTTTCATTATAAAAATTAATGTTATTATATATTGAAGGTGTAAAATGAAACCAAGAGTTATGATATTACTGGGAAGTTCATCTGATTTCTCTATAGCAAAAAAGGCTATAGATATATTGGAAACGTTATGTATTCCTTATGATATTAAAGTAGCTTCAGCACACAGAACGCACGAAAAAGTTAAAAAAATTGTAACAGAATCTACTAAAAATGGAATAGAAGTATTTATGGGAATTGCCGGACTTTCAGCCCACTTACCGGGGATAATGGCAGCAAATACTCATAAACCTGTGGTGGGAGTGCCTGTAGATGTTAAAGTAGCAGGTCTCGACTCTCTTTACGCTTCAGTTCAAATGCCATTTGGAGCACCGGTTGCTACCGTTGGAATAGATCGTGGGGATAATGGGGCACTACTCGCTGCACAGATAATTGGAATTCATGATGAAGAGGTAAGAAAAAGAGTTTCATCAATGAGGAGTTCCTTCTTTGAAAAAGTAAATAAAGACGAAAGCAAACTTCTTGAAAAGGTTAATGGTAATTATTATTCCCCTTCATCATTTGATGCTCAGGAATTTAAAAAAGATGATTCTGCTGGAGAGCAAGAATTAGATTCATATGATGATCTAGATGTGGCGGTAATTGCTGGAAGTCATTCGGATATTAAATTTGCAAGGAAAACCACTAATTTTCTGGATAAAATGGATGTATCCTATGATTTCAGTGTTATATCTCCTGTAAGACATTCTAAAAAGTTTGAAGACCAGTTAAAGAAAGTTAGAAATGCTAAGCTTTTTATAGCTCTAACTGGACTATCGGCACACGTTACTGGAGCTATTGTAGCTTATACAGAAAAACCAGTTATAGGGGTCCCATGTTCAATTAGACTTGGAGGGATGGATGCGCTACTTTCAATGGTTAACATGCCTCCAGGAGTACCTGTTGCAACAGTAGGAATAGATAATGGAGGAAACGCTGCTATTTTGGCTGCTGAAATGCTCGGAATCACAAATAAAAGTGTTGAAACTGATATAATACGGTTTAAAGGAAATATTGAGTGAATTATAATTAGTGGATAAAACCCTTTAGGGATAAAAATGAAGGAAAAAGATGAGAGCCGCGTTAATACTTGTCAAACAAGTAGTTGTAGTTGTTCTGTAAAGCAAATATGGTTAGGAATTGCAGTTATTGTAATTATAATGATTGCAGCAGCGATTTTTGGTAATTAAATTTGTGGGTTGGTAGTTATGAGAGAATTTTTGAATCTGGTTCTTGAAGAAGATTTTAAGGTTATAACGGTTGAGAAGGAAGTATCTGCTGAATATGAAGTCGCGAAGGTTTTAAGAGAACATCCAAAGGATGTATTGATCTTTGAAAATGTTAAAGGCTATGATATGAAGATCATATCTGGTATTTGCAACACTAGGGATAAGATTGCACGTGGAATTTCAGTTACAGTACCTGAAATTACAAAACGGATAATGGAAGCCACAGAGAACCCTATACCTATTAAAAATGTTGAAAATGTCAAAAAAAACTTCAATACTCAAAAAGAACCAGATTTAAGTAAAATTCCAGTACCAACTTACTACAAAAAAGACGGCGGGGCTTATATGACTGCTGGAGTTGTAATAGCAAAAGATCCGGAAACTGGAGTAAGAAATGCTTCAATTCATAGAATGCTTGTTTCTGGAAAGGATAAGCTTGGAATACGAATAGTCCCAAGAAATCTTTATACTTACTATAAAAAAGCGGAAGAAATGGATAAACCGCTTGATATTGCTATTGCAATAAGTATGCATCCTGCAACCCTTCTTGCAACAACCACTTCTGTTCCAATTACAACAGATGAGCTTGAAGTTGCAAATAATTTCCATAACGGGGATTTGAAGCTTATAAAGTGTGAATCTGTTGATTTAGACGTGCCAGATGCGGAAATAATAATGGAAGGTAAAATTTTACCTCATGAAAGAGAACCTGAAGGCCCCTTTGTAGATTTAACAGACACCTATGATGTTATAAGGGATGAACCAATTATAAAACTTAATAAAATCCATTACAAGAAAGATCCTTTCTATCATGCTATAATGCCCGCTGGATTTGAGCACCGGCTTTTACAGGGCCTTCCACAAGAACCAAGGATTTATAATGCTGTTTTAAACACAGTTCCAACTGTTCAAAATGTTGTTTTAACTGAGGGGGGCTGCTGCTGGCTTCATGCGGCAGTTTCTATAAAGAAACAAACTCAGGGCGACGGTAAAAATGTTTTGATGGCAGCGCTTGCAGCTCATCCGTCCTTAAAACATGCTATTGTAGTAGATGAAGATGTTGATATATTTAACCCTGAAGATCTTGAATATGCTATTGCAACACGTGTTAAAGGTGATGATGATATCATGATAGTTCCTGGAGCTAGAGGTTCTTCACTTGACCCTTGTGCAAAGCCTGATGGTACTACTACTAAGATTGGAGTGGACGCAACTAAGCCTTTGGACAAGTTGGAGAAATTTGAGAGGGTTAGTTTTAGTGAATAATTTAATTAAACATTATTTTTTTCCTTTTATTTTAAGGAACTTTTTATAATTCAAAAAAGTCAAAAATGAGGATTTAACCTCTTTTACTATATGCCCAATAACCAGTACATACCACAATAACCAGAATAATCGCGCCAAGTATAAATCCGATATTAAATCCAATATTACTGCTTGATGGTTCTGGAGAAATCGATGCACCAGTATTGGCTGCATGGGTAAAATTAGCTGGTTTGGATTGTTTTTGACTAGTTATGGACACTGGATCTACATTTACTTTCAGGACTTCGCCAGTATTGCAGTCCACACGAATTTGTCCAACATTTTTACCATTTTTATCATTGATCTGTATCATCCAGACAGGATAAGCATCAACTATTTCATATCTAGTTTTTCTGCTGGAATTAAACTGATCTTCATCAGCTACAGCTACAGGTATCCATTTAACCTCTCCAATCTGGGTATCGTTTACTTTAACTTTTAAATCATCCCACTTAGGAGTAATGGCAGAGTAAGGTATATTGTGGGAGTTTAAATAGCTTTGAGCAGATGATCTGGCTTGATTTTGACCAACTACAGGTCCTCCATTAGCATAAACGAAATTTAAAGTTCCCGTTACAAAAATCACTATTAACAATACTTTTAAAATATCTCTAAATGTCATCGAATTCATCCCTTTGAATTTGTTAAGTTAGTGTTAACTTACTCTATTAATAAAGTTTCCTATTAAATGATTATTTGTATTTACATTGGCATGCTTAATTAAAACTAATTAATGAGGCTTATGGCTATTAAAATTTGTTTTAAAAGGATAGTGGGACCATATATCTGAAAAAAAGATTTATTAACCATTTGAAGTACTTTGATCGAATATGGGAGTATAATGAGTTTTTAAGCAGTATTCATGTTCGCAGCGTTAAATAGTGGGATTTAGGATTTAATTTTATGTATAATTGAAATTAACATATCAAAATTAGATAATCGTGTGAAAAAAAGTTTAGATGAGGATTTAACCTCTTCTATTATACATCCAGTAACCGACACCTACCACAATAAGTAGAATAATCACGCCGAGTATAAGCCCTGTGTTGTTTGTTTGTCCTTGAGAAGCTTGGTTGGTTGTATTGGTTGGATTATTCGCGTTAGTTGCATTGTTTGATGTTGATTGGTTTTTATTACTTGTGGATACAGGATCTAAAATTGCTTTTAGAACGTTACCATTTTCTGAATCTATATAGATTCTTCCAACATTTTTTCCATTTTTGTCATTGACTTGCACGACCCATGAAGAGTTATAACCAGTGACCCATTCATATTTGCCAGGTCCACCAAAATCAGGGCTGTCTCCTTTAGCTTCACTTTGAGGTATCCATTTTACTTCACCAGTTTTTGTATCTTTTACTTTAGTTTTCCAATCATCCCAGCCAGGAGTTACTGCAGTGTAAGGGAAATTATGTGCATTTAAATAGTTTTGAGCTATTGTTTTAGCTTGATTGGCGCCAATAGTAGGCCCAGAATCAGCATAGGCGAGATTTAAAATTCCTATTACAAAAATAGTTATTAAAAATATTTTAAAGATATTTTTCAATGCCATCGAACCCCCATTTATCTTTGGGTTTATTATTGGATTTAAGTGATAATAAATATTGTCTTTAAATCACTATTTTTTTTACTTAAATGGGAATATCTATAAAAAAATAAAGATTAAATAGATTAATGCATGGAAATTTGTAAATATGCATCACTAAGTTACTGAAATATTTTTTACAGCATAAAATTTGTCAATATTATTTATACTTGTTTTAACGAGGCTTAAGATTGTATCTAATTGTTTTTCTAGTCCTTCTTCCCCACCATTATTTTTCACCAGATTTTCATAATTATCGTTCACTGTAAGATAGCCGGGCATTTCACTATTATTGTGGGTTGAAGAATTGACATTTGGATTTTCCAGACATGTTAAAAACGTTGAAGGGATATTTGCGTAAGAAAAGGGCAAATAAATGTGGCTGATGGGATCATCTCTACCTTGGGGCTCTTCATAAGTCATGAAATCAATTTTTTCAGCATTAAAACCATTAATTCGGGCATTGAAAACTAAAAAATTTACGAATGATTGGTTATTTTCAGCAAACGAATCTTGACTCACAAAGCATGGAATACCTTCGCCAACAGCCTCTAAGCTTATAACAGCAACAGTATTGTTTATTGAATCCTGGTTTTCAAGAAGGTAATGTCTTGCACCTATTAAGTAAGGTATGTACATAATTTTGTTGTATTCTTCTGAATTTAGGCTGGTTCTTGGACTTGCATTAATTGGAAGTGTATATGGATCTTCGCCAGCTCCAAAACCTATTAATTTAATGGTAAAATAAGGTTTTTCATGTTGATATTCCTTTGCAAGTCCTATTAGCACTGCAATTGACGTTACATCGTCATTAGCCCCTTCTGTGTAATTACCGGTATTTTTATCTTTTACTGTATCTAAATCTGCACATATTATGATCTGTTTAGGAGATGTCCCGTTTATCGTGCCTATAACATTTTCAGAGCTTTTAACACCTTTTGAATACATTGAATAATATTTAAATGATTGAACTTCGGTTTTAACTCCATAACTATTGAGTTTTGATTTGAGATACTGGGCAGTTTTATTTTCATTTTCAGATCCTGCAGGTCTAGGCCCTATTTCCTGTGAAATGTATTTTACATCTGATACTAATGCTAAATCCGAAGATTTACCATTAACACTTGAATTTATCAATAAAAGAGATATAATAAATACAAAGATTATGATTGGAATAAATATTTTTTTAAAATTCATTTCATTTGCTCCTAAAAAATAAATCCCTGGAAATCATAGATTTAGGGGTATCACAATCTTCGATTGTGAAAAACCTACAGAAATTCTATGAATTTCGAGAGTTTCTTAGGTACCAAAAATCTATGAATTTCGAGTAAGGTTTTACCTCATATTCTGGTATACATGAAATAGCCAGCACCTATTGCAATAATTAAAGCAATTATACCAAATATTCCTGTATTAACGCCTGAGGACGCGGATTTACTGTTTGATTCAGGGAAAGTTTGACTGGTTGCATTGGTCCCATTAGTTGTGTTTTTTAGTGCAGTATTTTCGGTTGTTTTGGATAAATTTCTGGTCTGGGCCTTTTTTGGCACTGTAACTTTTAGAATTTTACCAGTTTCTCCATCAATGTAGATAGTTCCTGTATTTTTCCCATCCCTGCTGTTAACTTGTACAAGCCATACTCCGTACATATTATCGAAAACTTTTTTGTATATGCCAGGTCCACCAAACTCGGGGTCATCGTGAATGAATGTGTTAATGGATATCCATTCTTTTTCTCCGGTTTTGGTATTTTTAACATAATAATACCAGATGTTCCCGTTAGGAGTTACTGCAGTGTAGGGCAAGTTATGGGAATTTAAATAATTTTGTGCTATTGTTTTAGCCTGATTTTCCCCTATGCTTGGCCCTGTATCTGCATAAGCGCAGTTTAAGATTGTTATTATTAAGATAGTTATTATTACTAGTTTAAAGATGCTTTTAATTGCCATTTAATCACCTCCATTTTTTTATCAAAAAAATTTAGGAGCCCTTAAAATCCTCAAAAATCGAAGATTTTTTTCCTGCTGTCAAAACTTTCAGTTTTGACACTGCAAATCTGGAGCTGGAGAAAAATGCATAGCATGCGAAAAATCTTTGATTTTCGCGGCGTCAAAATTGAAAATTTTGACAACATTTTTCTTTGCCGGAGGAAATGCAATTTCCTCGGCCACAAAAACGTAGTTTTTGCCGGCCCAAAAAATCGTAGATTTTTTAGGGATTTGCAGGCTTCGATTTTCGAAAGTTCAGAAAATCTTAAATGAGATCTTCTTCAACCTCCTATTATTTTTTAATTTATTATTAAATTAACTTATTAATAAACCTTTTGTTAGATGTTTATTTTAGATATAAAAGTCCTATTGCGAAAATTGACATTTATAAAAGGCTTTAAGACTTAATATGAAATTTTAAGAGGATATAATATATGTATGTGTTAAAAAAACGTTATTTAAGATTCTAAAAGTGCATTTTATACATATAATTTCTATATTTGTGTTATATTATGTTTAAAAATGTTTAATATGCATTTAAAATGATTTTAAAGATATCCGTTGTTTATATTACATTTTTACCAGGTTATCACAAGTATTGGCTTTTTTAAGATAGTTTAGTTTTTCACCAAATTGTAAGCAGTATATGGTTTTCAGCACTGCTAAATCTTGAGAAGTATAAAAAAATAATAGTTTAAATTAAAGGAATTAAGATTGGATTAAAATCCAATCTTAACCATCATGATTTAACAGCGCATAGTTATGGACCTAACGATGCAACGTGTTAACTTGATTGACACATAAAATTAGATATGTTAAATAAATTCTATTGATCCTTTAACAGGTAAGTTTATCTTTTTATCTAACTTTTTTATAACAAAGGAGCAGTATTTATCTCCTTTAGCAACACATTTAATTTCCTCAACTGAAACTTCAGATTGGAAATGAATGGAGAAAATGGACTCGAAGGACCCTTTAGCAATTGCGCAATTGGGGATTCCTGTATTAACCATGTCTTTGCATTCGAAATTATCATCAATGCGAATAGTTAAGGGATTTTTACTTATTAATTGGATATGTCCTGCTTCGAATTTATTGAGAAAGATAGCCATATTCTCAACTAATCTTTCAGTCTTAGGGGATTGAACTTGCTCATACATTGCTTCGCCCATAAAATTTCCTATATTAACTAGTAATGGATCTATGTCAATGCCGTTATTACTTAAAAAAAATCTAATACTTCGAAGGGATAATGCATAGAAATCAACTGGATTGTCAAGTTGAGTAAAACAATTCTTAAAATAATTTTTTAAATCAATATTTAGCTTTATATCTGTAGATAATTCAACATACTGCCTTGCTTTAATATAAAATAATTTTTTTCGTTTATCGTAAGGATCGCTTTTTGATCCAATTAAGCCCCTGTCTTCCAGTACTTTTAGATGATTTGAGAGAGTAGGTTTGGATTTGCCAGTTTTGGCAAGAATTTCGTCAAAATAAAGATCTTTTTCTTCAAGGAGTGATAATATTTTAGTTTTAGTGGCAGACTCAATTATTTTGGGTCCCTCTGGAGTCATATATAATTGTACATAATCAGATGTTTTTGCCATATAATTGAATAGTATAACTCTGGTATATATTATTTAGGGACATATACTAATTGTTTTTATTGATTAGAACAATTTTGTTAACTTATTGATTAATAACATATTATAATATCGTTTATTTGTATTAAAACGAATTATTAGCATTTATTATATAATGAATTGTGGATAGAGGTTATTCTATAATTTAATATAAAATCATACTTTTAAATTATATATCTATAATTTTAATGAGTGTAATAAACTATTTATACTATTTAATGGGCTTTATATAATTTAGATTTTAATAAAATATCTATTATATTATAAATTTTTATTACAAAGTAATATTAAACTTCATATTTTTAAATTATATAATAAAAATTGTTTTTTATTTTTAGAAAGTTCTATTAGTTTCAATTAGATTGAACAG
This sequence comes from Methanobacterium bryantii, assembly GCF_002287175.1. Taxonomy (NCBI): domain Archaea; kingdom Methanobacteriati; phylum Methanobacteriota; class Methanobacteria; order Methanobacteriales; family Methanobacteriaceae; genus Methanobacterium; species Methanobacterium bryantii. The sequence goes on from NZ_LMVM01000040.1 coordinate 113,378, forward strand.
CCCATAATGTTTGGTATATATGGAATTATTCAAACATGTAGAAACCTTTTTATAGTGGAAAGAACAAAACGGCCGGTAAGAACATAATAAGAAATTATATTAATTTAGACTATCTTATATTTGGACTATACCAAGTTTTAAAAGTCAGGAGTTAATTTCCATGAATATTTTATTAGAAACAACAATTAATAAATTAATTTCACCTATAATAGCGATTAATGGCGCTATAATCACCTACAAATCATTTAGAGGTGATATTATAGTCTATTAATTAATGGGTGAACATATGAAATAAACTAAATGAATTATGAGAGGAGGTGAAATTAGGTGAAATATAGTAAAAAACATGGAGTATTTTTGTTTGCAGTATTATTCCTTGCATTAATACTTTGTAGTACAGCTTCTGCAGCAACCACCGGTAACGTAACACTTAATGTCAGTGGTACAGATAACGTTACAAATTCTATAATTTCAGGTAAAGTTATAGAAAGTCCATCAAATTCAGGATTAACTGGAGTTTCAATTAGAGCTGAAACTACTGGCGGTAATCTTTTAGCGGAAACAACAACAGGAACAAATGGTACATATGCGTTGAACTTTACCAGTTCTGATAAAACATTCAAAGTTACTGCAAGTAAGTTAGGTTATATTTCTTACACTCAAAAAGTGAATGTAAGTCCTAACGCAACTGATCCAAATACTCTACATGGCACTGCAAATTTTACACTATATAAATTACCTGCATACAGTGGTAATGCTTCAAGTTATGTATTAAATGTAGGCGTACTTCCACAAGTTTTATTGGATCTTTACGCCGGAAAATCAAGTTCTTGGGTGAACAGTACAGTTTCGCCTTATGCAAGTAGTGTGGACACACCTTTGGAGATCAAACTTCTTAACGGCAGTTTGTTATCTGGTCTTTTAGATGTGAATTCAACCGGAGATCAGGGTACTGTAATTAAAGGTATCCTTCCATCGAATTTACCAACTCTACTGCAAGCTTTAGGACTTAAAATAGGTCTTTTAAATGCTACTGCTAATTCAAGCACTCATCCTCCAGCAGCAAATGGAGGAAGTAGTGTAGCATCAGTTGATCTGAATCTGCTTAACTTGCTTCCAGTTCTGAATTTAAGTATAATAAATTCAAGTACTAGTGTAACACCAAATGCAAATGTTACCGCAGTAACAAGTACATCCGGAAATGGGGTAGCAGATATAACCCTTTTAGGAGGGGTATTGCAGATTAAAGCGTTACAGGTAACTGCAACAGCAACTGCAAATGGACAACCTGGTGGAGCTAGCGCTAATTTCAAATGGTCAGTAGCGGATATACTGCTTAACGGTAAGAGTATTCTAAGTGAATTAACAGCAAAACTTTCTGTTGAACTTCCGGGAGTACTTAACATATCTATAGGTAATCCTGTAATAAATATAGCTGCAGATGGAACATCTGCTAGCGTATCTGGAGATGCTATAAATGTAGAGCTTCTTGGACTGCTTTTAGGCGGTGTAAAACTGACAATTGGCCACGCTGACGCTGCAGCACAGTTTGTTGCTGATGCAAAAGCTGACTTAAGCCTAACCAAAACCGTAGATGATGCAACACCACAATACCAGCAAAATGTTACATTTACATTAACAGCACATAACAACGGGCCTGCCACTGCAACAAACGTTGCAGTAACTGACAAATTGCCTACTGGACTTAAATTTGTCTCAGCAGATGGTAACTACGATGCTGCAACTGGTGTATGGACTGTTGGAAATTTAGCAAGTGGTGCAACTGCTATATTGCATATAGTGGCACAGGCTATCGCTGCAAACACTCAACTAACAAATACTGCAGTTATAGGTGGAAATCAGACCGATACAAATTCCAGTAACAATCAGGCTAATGTAACTATAAACGTGGGGCCTGCTTCTGACCTGGGTATTAAAATAACCGTGAACAATGCAAATCCAAAATATTTAGATTATGTTACTTTCACTTTAACAGCAAGTAATTATGGACCTAACGATGCAGCAAACGTTAAAGTGTACAATACATTACCTAAAGGATTTAATTATGTGTCAGATGACTCTAACGGTAAATTTAATTCTACCTCAGGATTATGGGCAGTTGGCCCTTTAGCTAACGGTGCATCAGCTATATTACATATAGTGGCGCAAGCTATGATTTCTAATGCTACAGTAACTGATACTGCTAATATAACTGATCCAGATCCTACTAACACTACCGAATTCTATGATCCAAATTCTAGTAATGACAATGCAAGTGTATCAGTTGATGTAGGGCCTGCTACAGACCCTGCTGTAACTATAACTGCATCAGCTCCACGTTGTAACTGTTTAGATAAAACTACATTTACTATAACTGCACGTAACAACGGACCAAACAATGCAACAGGAGTAACTGTAATGACCACACTGCCTGCAGGACTTAAATTTGTATCTGCCGACGGTGCATATAATTCAACAACAGGGACATGGACTATTGGAAATTTAGCAAGTGGTGCAACTGCTACACTACACTTAGTAGCACAGGCTACTGGTTCAAGAACTACAGTAACTACTGCAGCATCTATATTTGGATATGAACTCGATACAAATGATACAAACAACAATGTTAATGTAACTACAATTTTGGATCCGGTCACTGACCTAAGTATAACCAAAACAGCTGACAAAACTACAGTTAACTACCTGCAGAATGTAACCTTTACATTAACAGCACATAACAGCGGGCCTAATGATGCAACCGGTGTTACTGTAACTGATAAGTTACCTACAGGACTTAAATTCTTGTCTGCTAGTGGTAACGGCACATATAACGCTGCAACTGGTGTATGGACTATTGGTAATTTAGCTAATGGTGCAACTGCTGCCTTAAAAATAGTAGCACAGGCTATTACATCAAACACTAAATTAACAAACACAGCTGTTATAAACCCGAACACTGGTGCAAACGAAAGTGATTTAAACACTACTAACAACCAGGCTAATGTAACTGTAAATGTGAATCCTGCTTCAGATTTAAGTATAACTAAAACAGTAAGCAATGCAAACCCAAAATATCTACAAAATGTAACCTTTACATTAACAGCACATAACAACGGTCCAGATAACGCTACTGGTGTTACTGTAACTGACAAGTTACCAGCTGGACTTAAATTTGTTTCAGCTAGTGGTAATGGTACATATAATGCTACAAGTGGCGTATGGACTATTGGCAATTTAACTAACGGTGCTGATGCCATATTAAAAATTATAGCACAAGTTACTATTTCTAATGGTAAGACTACCAACATAGCTGTTATAAATGAAACCAACTACGATCAGAACAGTACTAACAATCAGGGTAATACAACTGTAGTTGTGGGTCCAGCTTCTGATCTTAGCATCACTAAAACAGCAAGCGCCAGCAAAATTAACTATTTAGGACAAGTAACTTTCACATTAACAGCACGAAACAATGGACCTGATGCTGCTACTGGTGTTACTGTAACTGATAAGTTACCTACAGGACTTAAATTCTTGTCTGCTAGTGGTAACGGTACATATAATGCTACAACTGGTGTATGGGCTGTTGGTAATTTAGCTAATGGTGCAACTGCTGTCTTAAAGATAGTGGCACAGGGTATTGTTGCAAACACTGCATTAACCAATGTCGCAATTGTAACCGGAACAAACTATGATCAGAATTCAACCAACAACCAGGGTAATACAACTGTAACCACAGGTCCAGCTTCTGACCTTGGTATAACTATGACAGTTAACAAACCACATCCAAAATATATGGAGTATGTGACTTTTACTTTGACAGCAAGCAATTATGGACCTAATGCTGCGCCAAACGTTAAAGTATACGTTACATTACCTAATGGGCTCAAATTTATCTCAGCTGATGGTACATATAACGCTACATACAACTCAACAACTGGATTATGGTCTGTAGGTCCTATGGCTGTTAACACCAGTCAGACATTACATATAGTAGCACAAGCTATGGTCTCAAACATAGTATTGACAGCTAAAGCATACATAACTGACCCTCCAGAAGATCTAAGTGAATTCTTTGATCCCAACAGTGACAATGACAATGCAGATACCATATTGGATGTAGGTGCAAATGGTTCATCAGATACAGGCACAGATACTGGTACAAATACGCCATCAAAAACTATTCCGATGCAAAAAACAGGATTTCCCATTGCGGGAATGTTACTGGCTGCATTAATGGTTTTTGCTGGAATAAGACCTAAAATGAAATAAAAATAAAATTTTTTGGCTCGAAAATCAAAGCATGCAAACACCTTGTGTTTTGCTGTCGAAATTAAAATTTCGACAGATTTTCGAGGGTTTTTATTTTTTTAATGATTTAATAATTCAAATGTATTTTTAACTTGTTCTAAAATTATAATAATTTAGTTATTGAATATGTAAATGTAATTATTTTAAGTTTACAGCTAGATTAAGTTATAATATTTAACTTTGCTTTACAAGCAGGGCATATTCCTTTTTCTTTAATTTCGTTACTTACAACTTCAAACCCATTTCGCAGTATAACCATTTTTCCACATTCTGGACAAAATGTGCTTTCTTCACCACCTGTAGAAACATTTCCAACATATACATATTTCATTCCCGCATCTTTTGCAATTTTATAAGCTCTCTGGAGTGATTCTACTGGTGTTGGTGGTAATTGGCCTAATTCATAGTATGGGAAAAATCTTGTAAAATGTAGAGGAACTTCTAATCCTGTTTCATCTACCATGAAGTTCACTAAAGCTTTAATATCTTCTTCAGAATCGTTGTACCCAGGTATAATTAAATTTGTTATCTCGATATGGATTTTATTTTCGTAAAATCTCTTTATATTATCTAAGACAGGTTGAAGCCTGGCCTGGCATAAATCCTTGTAAAACTTGTCAGACATTCCTTTTAAATCGATATTGGCAGCATCAAGGTATGGACTTATCATTTCAAATGATTCTTTACTCATGTATCCATTTGTTACATAAATTGTAGCTATTCCTTCTTTTTTTGCAAGTTTTGCTGAGTCATATGTATATTCAAACCACATAGTTGGTTCATTGTAGGTCCATGCAATGGATTTACATCCATATTGTTTGGTGAGTCTTATTGCTTCTTCAGGAGGTAGTTCCTGTGTTGGAATTTCTTCTATATCTACCTGTGAAATATTCCAGTTCTGGCAGTGTTTACATCTAAAGTTGCAACCCACTGATCCAATGGAAAAAACAGTTGAACCTGGGTAAAAATGGAAAAGAGGCTTTTTTTCGATGGGGTCTACGGCTACAGATGATGCAGCAGCGTAATTTAGGGCATAGAGTTTTCCATCCATGTTTGCTCTCATACTGCAGAAACCAGTATCTCCTTCCGCAATAACGCATTTTCGGGCGCATATTTTGCAGTTCATGGCACCATCTAATTTATCATAAATAAGGACTTCTTTTTTCATGATTACTCCCCCACTAAACCTTTTTATTTATAATTTAATCAAGAAGTTGGATATCCATATTGTAATATAATTATATTTGATTTGATATAAAAATAATTAGATGAGTATTAAATGATAATATGTTGGGTTAATTAGAATATTAAATAGAATCAATGGTTTAATTAACCTTTTTTAGGGGATAAATGTTCGTAGCCGTGGGGTTTAATTATGTTCTTTGTCCCATCTTTATGCAGAATTTCTATTTTTCCAGAAGATGTTACATTTCCTATTTCATAGAGCTGGATTCTTTCTTCAATTTGTTTAAAGCATTCTTTTTTAACAGTTAAAAGAAGTTCAAAATCTTCGCCATAGTAAAGAGCAAATTCTAGCGGATCTTTACCTGTTTTGTCTGCTACTTCCAGGATTTCTTCAGGGATAGGGAGCATTTCTTCATTTAATGTCATGCCGATTCTGTGATTATTTGCATTTACGAGCTCATCAATTTCACTTACCAGGCCGTCTGTTATATCTGTTGCAGAAGTTATAAAGCCACTTTTTGCAAGTAAAATTCCTTCATTTACTCTTGCTTTTGGATTTAAGGCATGTTTCAACAGGTGATCTTTGTAATTTGGATTCAAATCTTGAAATTTGTTTTTATTAAACAGAACCTCAAATCCTGCAGCTGCAAGTCCAACAGGACCGGTGATAGCAATTATATCTCCGGGTTTTGCTCCATCTTTCATTAAAACGTTTTCTTTTTGAACAATTCCTAAACATGTTCCACAAAGAGTAAGCTCCTGAGATTCATTTGTATCTCCTCCAATGAGCTTCATATCATATTTTGAACACATATCCAGAATGCCTTCAATTAGCTCTTCAAATTCATCAAGTAACATGTCTCGTGGCAGCCCCATGGAAACAATGATTCCTATTGGTTTAGCACCCATTGCAGCTAAATCGCTCACATTTACGGTTACTACCTTTTTACCAATCTGATCATGATTCATATCATCTGGAAAATGAGTAGATTTAAAAAGCATGTCTGATGTGGTAACTAGATACTGATCTCCTAAATTGATAAGTGCTGCATCATCACTTAAGCTTTTAAAGGAAAATTTATCTAGAAAAGTAGAATTAAATTCGGATTTTTCAGCTTTACTTAAAATCCGTTTTATAAGTCCTTTTTCCCCAACATCTGAAATTTTACGGGGCATTATTTTAACCTTGTTTAATTATAATTAATATTTAAAAAAGAAAAAAATATTAGAGGGCACTTGCTACCCTTTCCTTGATAATGTCAACAAGTCTTGCATCAGCGCCAAGAGGTTCAGTGTATATAATTTCACCTTCAAATTCAATTTCTTCTTGTTCTTCCTCTTCTTCGTGGCTGTGGCCGTGGTCATGGCCATGTGAATGTTCATGTCCATCATCTAAACCTAGGATATGTGGAATGTCTTGTTTAGTATGAACTCCATGTGCTAAAAAGACTGGTGTTACTATTATCTTTTCTACACCTTCTTTTGAAAGCTTGTTTATTGCAGAAGGTATTGAAGGTTTGGATATGTTCATAAATCCTACTTCAACAAGATAATTGGAATTCTCTTTGTACATTTCAGCAATCTGGCTAACTACATCTTTTCCATAGGGCAGCCTGCTTCCATGTCCTATAAGTAAAATACCTATTTTAGCAGTTTTTGAGTTTGAATTTGTATCCATATGATATCACTCCATCATCGCCTTCTTCTTTAATCTTTCTAAAGACCATTTCAACTTCATCACCTATTTCTACATCTTCGGGGTTGCAGTCAACAATTTGGCTTGTTAATTTTGCCCCTTCTTCAAGCTCAATTATGGCCACTACGTATGGCGCAATGGTCTTAAATTCATCTGTAGGAGTATGTATGACAGAATAAGTATGGATTTTTCCTTCTCCTTTGAGTTTTAGGTCTTCTAGTTCACCTTTTCTTCTGCATTCTGGGCATATGACTCTTTTTGGGAAAAAAACTGTTCCGCATTGTGAACATTTTGATCCAATTAGGCTGTACCTCTGTGGTATGTGGCGCCATCCTCTTACTATATCTTTCATTTGATTCCTCCAACGTTTTCAAAGTGAGTTGATATAACTCGGGTTAAATTAATTATAATAATTAATTATTATAATTTAAACTGTAAGTTTAGATGTCTTTTTGATCTATTTATATATATTTGTTAGCAATTATAAGGGCTAACTACAATAAAATTCTTTGGTTTTTATTTTCTAAAATAATATTAATTTTAAATTTAATAATATCATGACAGGATAAATTTTATGATATGGGTTCATTTGAGATTAAAAGACAGTAATATCAAAATTAAGTACTTTATATAACTTTATATTATAGTAATAAAAATATGTATTAATAAAAAGGAGTTGTATAAATGAATAAGCCATTTTTACGGATTATATATGGTTTATTAATGTTTGCAGTGTTTCTTTTATTTAAAATAAATGTCAGCTATTTTTTATGCTTCATTGGTTTAATATTCATGGTAGTTGGTGTACAAAGATATCTGGATTACAAAAATAAGATCTGTATTTCATTGGCAGCTGCATTAAGTTTGGCAGGACTGACTTCAATATATGTACAATATAAACTTAATTATATTGTAGTGGGATTGTTCATGTTAGTATTGATTGTTTTATTGATTTCAGATTTATCATATCCACGAAAGGAAGATATTATATAATCAAACTTTATCCATGTTTAGTTTTGAATAGTACTAATTTTGGTGTAATATTGATTTATACAGGTTAAATTTAATGATGTGATTCAATTTACGATTAAAAGTGGTAATATCAAAATTAAGTACTTTATATAGCTTTATATATTGTAATAGAAACAAGTATTAATTGATATTGTTGTTATTGGCTTATTATTTTCAATAATTTATGCCATTATTTACAACGGATAATTGATTAAAGTGACATGAATGGATCAAAAAGGATATTTAATGAGTGGATTGACCTTTCTACTTATAATTCCTGTTTTCCTTTTAATGGCTGTTTTTGTAGATATGGTTCACACTGGCAGCGAAACTCAAAGTTTAGGGGTACAGTCTGATGTAACATTTTACACAGCAAAAGACATTGAAGGTAACATACCTATTCTAACTGAGAAAATCCTGCAAAAAACCACAGATAATGTCGTTAAGACTGGAATTCCACTAACAGATAGCAGGAACGCTATTAAAAGTAGTTTACAGGAAGAAATGAATCAGTTATCTGAAAGATACGGGAACAGTGGAAATATAAATGTCACATGCAGGATATGGTCTGTAAATCCCACATCAGATCCTTTTAAAATTGAAGTTAATTCAACAGTTTATGTTCAGAAAGGTAACGTAGCTCATAACGAGCATATAAGCCAAAATGTTTCAATTATAGACTCAAATTATCCTATTCAAGATCCTCTGCCTTTTATAAAGTGTAAAAACTATGGGAAAATGACCAATACAAGTACAAAAATTTGTTATGGCTCAAGTCTTGCAAGCCTTTTGAAAGTTAAACATTTAAAAAATGCCAATATTTATGAAAATGCTACATCTCCTCTTTTCATTAAGAAATGCCCATATGATCCGTATATAAATCACGGGAAATCTCTTCATTTTGTGGTGCTTAAAAACTGCATAGATAACGGTTATTTTCATGAAAGCAGTGATGGGTCCTGTTTTTTATGCAGATTGGAAGGTAAAGCCGTATGTTATCATTACGGGTTTGAAACATTTATAGTGCCATCTAATTCTTCTGATTCGCGATTAATGTATGCTCCCTGTTCAATCGAGCATGTAATATTTGATGATTATCCTTATTCTGGAAAAGGAATTGTATATTATTCAAATAAGTCTAATTACTTTAAATTATTTTTAGATAATGGACATAGGCAGAAATACGGCTTACCAAAATATTAAGTGATTAAATGAGAAAAAAAGACTTTAAAAAGGATAACAAAGCACAGATATTTTCACTTGATGTGCTGCTGGCTCTCATTGTAATTACAGTTATACTGGGTATTTCTGCAGATGCTATGGACATGGTAAGCTATAAAGCGCAGGATTATTCATCAAGGCTTTCACTTGAAAGAATAACTGCAGATGCAGCAGATACACTCATAAAATCTTCAGGATCGCCTGATAAATGGGAAGAATATAGAATCAGTGGTAGTACTGTGCCAGGACTTGCAAAAAAAGAGGCAAACCAGACGGTTCCAAATACACTTTCATTTCTAAAAATTTTAAAACTGAAAGATAATTATGCTCCGCTTATGTATGGCGGTCTACTACCCTATTGTGTTGATTCCAGCATGGTGATCTATCCTATAGATCTATCATTGAGCCCAATCATAGTGATGAATGATACAGTTCCAGAGAGTGCTTCGGAAGTTGCAGTTGCAAATAGGACGGTATTGTGTGAATTTATGCATATATCTGCTGTAGTTAAAATTGGAAGACATAAAGATCAACATGGGCTTGGTGAACAAGAAATTGAAGGGGAAGTTTGCCCACAAACAGGTCATAATTCTAAAACAGGAGATCGGGGATGGACATGTCATCATTTTAATGTTACTGGAGGAGATTTAAACTCAACAGACTTTTATGTAGTTACTGATCCTGCATATGTGGTTGATTCTGCAAGGTGGGGAATTGATAGGGCCGACGCTCCTGGAGATTGTAATGAAAAATTTAATAGTGGACCGGTACTGGTAAATGATAAAATATGGAATGTCATGGGCAACAATACAAAAGCTGTTTTATGGTTCCATGTTTTAGAGGGGGATTCACGGGATAGTTTTGATAGTTACGTCATTGGTGTCCCAAGGGGAACACCTTTAGATGATGTGAAACTTAGTTATTTGGGACCGCAGCCGTGTTTTTTTGTCTTAAAAGTTTGGTATTAAATTTCAATTAGTACAATGAAATTTACATTTCTATTTAATTTTTAAAAAAACTAAAAGTAAACCAGAATACATTATATTTTAGTTATATATTTAAATAAAAAAATAAATTAGCACAGTAGCGCATGCTAAAATGCTTTTTTTACTCTAATTAGGATATAATTTATCTAAATTTGATAAAATAAGATTTAAGGAAAATTTTGATAGTTAAATTGTTAGTATTCTCATGTGAATGTCCTTAAATCAGGTAGAATTTGATTATATGAGTCTACAGCTGTGCTTCTTTGTCTTGTAGGTTTGGTACTAACTTTCATTAAAAAAATAGTGCAGGGGGTGGGATTCGAACCCACGAAGGCCTACACCAATAGGCCCTGAACCTATCCCCTTTGACCGCTCGGGAACCCCTGCAGCTTAAAATATAAATTTCATATTTGAATTTATCTAAACTCTCAAAAATAAATATTGTAAATAGTTTGATGTTATCTATCTAATATTTTTTCTATAAAAACGTTTCGTGATTCCTGTACAATCTCAAGTAGTGTTATTTAGTTGAATATAAATGTTAGATTAAAGACTTAAGAATATGCAATTTACAAATAAAATTAAAATTTCCCAATTATTTTTAGATATTGCTACTTTTTGGTCTTTTTACTCATCCGTCTGTAACGAATAGGTTCTTCAGGGATCCTTTTAGGTTTGTGAAGTTTTTTCCTATCTCTTTTTAAAACAGGCATATTAACACCATTGAGCAAGTTTAAGGTGAATAATTTATTTACGTGCTAAAGTAACTTGAATTCCAGTTTCAGATCCTACAGATATTCCGCTGGACCCTAAAATGGATACTTTCCCGTCTAAATTAACACCAACTGAAAAAGTTATTTTATCTACTTGAAAATCGTTGGGCACTGGTTTTGATTCTGATAAAAGGCTTAAAACTTCAACTAAACGGTCATTAAATTCTTTTTGGACTTTATCAAAATCCAGTTTTTGCGGTTGTCCAATGAGATATCTGTTCATATCTTCCATTGCACCTCCATACTCTCCTGATTCGCTACTTAATGGTTCATTAGTTACTCCCACTTCAAAATCAGGTATAATAAATTGAATTGTTAACGGTTTTTCAGGTTCTGCCATATTATCATCCTTTTAAATTAAGTAAATATTATATCAATTTTAGTATTTTCTTATATATGATAAGCAAAATATTTATTATTTGCCTTATAAATTAAAAGAAATATGGCCCTCTCTAAAGTGCTACTCACTTAATTAGCCTTTCAAAATAGCAAGTTTTGAGGTTACAAAAAAAATTATTTTGGGAGAGGTTAAATATAAAAAGAACATAATGTAACTATAATAAAATCTAGTTTTTTTACTGATTTATCAATATAGTTATGGAGGATTAAAATGGCATTTAAAGACCTTTTTAAATTCAACAAAGGAAAAACAACATTTGTATTTATAGGTGGAAAAGGAGGAGTCGGTAAAACAACAGTATCTGCTGCAACAGCATTATGGTTTGCAAGACAGGGTAAAAAAACTCTTGTAATTTCTACAGACCCTGCACACTCCCTTTCTGACTCTTACGAGAAAAATATAGGACACAATCCAACACCAATAGCTGAAAATCTAGAAGCAGTGGAAATCGATCCTGAAATTGCTATGCAAGAATATCAAGCACAGATGGAGCAACAGAAAGCAATGAATCCAGGTATGGATATGGGAATGCTCCAAGATCAAATGGATATGGCTTCAATGGCTCCTGGTATTGATGAAACAGCTGCATTTGATAAATTCATGCAGTACATGACTACTGATGAGTATGATATCGTTGTATTTGATACTGCACCAACAGGGCACACTTTAAGATTACTTTCTTTCCCTGAAATGATGGATTCATGGGTTGGAAAGATGATTAAAATCAGGCGTCAGGTTGGAAGTATGGCCAAAGCATTTAAAAACATCATGCCCTTTATGGGTGATGAAGAAGAAGAAGACCGTGCTTTAGAGGACATGGAAGAAACCAAAAAGAGAATACGCGAAGCAAGAGGCGTTATGGCAGATCCTGAAAGGACTTCTTTCAAGACCGTTGTTATACCTGAAGAAATGTCAATTTATGAATCGGAAAGGGCTATGGAAGCTCTTGCCAAGTACAACATAACTGCTGATGGTGTTATTGTAAACCAGATCCAGCCAGAAGAAGCTGACTGTGAGTTCTGTGCTGCAAGACGTAAAATACAAGAACAGCGCCTTAAAACTATCCAGCAGAAGTTTGGAAATCAGGTTATAGCACAAATACCTCTTCAGACAGAAGAAGTTAAAGGTATGGAAAAGCTTACCCATATTGCAGATATTCTCTACGGCGAACCAGAAGCAAACCCTGCTTCTAATTAATTAATTTTTTAAATTCTATTCTTTTTATTTAATTTTGTAAATTCTTCTGAGTTTAAAGCTATTTTTTTTAATAATTGCCTGAAAAAATGAACATTTTTCATTTATGATTAATAAAAATTAAGTATAATCTATTATTTTTTTTGATATTTCCAAAGATTTCGCGTGCTTTTGGAAAAATCCTCAACTTTTACAAAAATGTTGGTAATTTTCCCAAACCTTTATAAGTGATCATTGGTATACAGTAACCTGCAATAACCAAACAGGTGTTGGATAAACAATGGATGATATAGACACGGCTATACTCCGTTCCTTAATTAAGAATTCGAGAATTACAATATCTCAAATGTCAAAGGAAATTGATGTTCCTGATGCAACCATCTCCAACCGGCTTAAAAAGCTGGAGGCAGATGTAATAAAGCGTTATACAATGATACCCGACTGGCAAAAAATTGGCCTTAGCATAACTGCTATAATCATAATTCAAACAGAATCTGAAAAGCATGAATTTGTTAAAGAAGAGCTATCAAAGCTTGAGGAGGTATCGGAAGTATACAGTGTATCGGGAGAGTACGATATTCTCATTAAAGTTTGGGTTCCAGGTATTGGAGAGCTCAATAAATTAATAAACCGCAAGATCCGTTCAGTTGATGGTGTTGAAGATTTAACTGAAATGATTGTAATGGAGCGTGTTAAGGAAGATATGGTTCCCATAATCCCCGGGACGGAGTGATAGCAGTATTAATTGGAGGATGGTACGATGCGTTTTCTAAGTGAAATCATGAAAAAAACAGTAGTTGACCTCGACGGCAACAAAATTGGAAAGTTTAAAGACTTTATAGTATCAGTAAATATACTTTACCCGCTGGTTGAGGCAGTAAGCATACGTACGTCCGGTAAAAAAGATATACTTGTTTCATGGGAAGATGTGGATCATATAAACAAAGAAATTAAGCTTAAAGTTAAACTTGAGGATATTAAAGAGTATAATCTTAAAAAAAGGGATATTAAACTTGTAGAGGACGTCCTCGATAAACAGGTTGTTGATCTGGAAGGTAAAAAAATAAGAAGGATCAACGATCTCCAATTGTCAACTACCAGAGGATACTACAGACTTATCGGAGTAGATATAAGCTTCAAAGGTATATTAAGGCGCCTTGGTATTGAAAAGATTGCAAGCAGCCTTAAAATAAACCTTCAAGAAGATTATATATCATGGATGGATGTGGATGTACTTGAAAGTGATATCTCTCGTTTAAAATTAAAAGTGCCAGAGTACAGCTTAAAAAAGCTTCATCCTGCAGATATAGCAGAAATTGTAGATCAACTGAGTATTAATGACTCAATTACAATTATAAATTCACTTGATGATGAAGTTGCAGCTGATGCCTTGGAAGAAATATCTCCTGAAAGGCAAGTTAGCCTTTTTGAAGAAATGGAAACTAAGCGGGCTGCAGACATCCTTGAAGAAATGTCACCTGACGATGCAGCTGATTTAATAGGTGAACTTTCAGACGACCGGGCGCAGGAATTACTTAAATTAATGGATCCTGAAGAAGCAAAGGACGTAGAATCACTTTTAAAGTATCCGGAAGATACTGCCGGTGGAATAATGACCACAGAATTTGCATCGGTTAAAGAGGGCCTTACAGCACGTGAAACTCTTAACGCGCTTAGGGAAATGGCCAAAGAAGTAGAAAGTATTTATTATATCTATATTTTATCTAATTTTAATTCTTTAGTGGGTGTTATGTCTTTAAGAGAGCTGCTGCTTGCTGATCCTGAGCAAAAAATTGCAGAAGTCATGCATAGAGACATAATATCAGTCGATGTAATGGAGGAAGAGCATGATGTGGCGAAAAAAATTGCAAAATATAATTTACTCGCTCTTCCTGTAGTTAAAGATGAAAATAAAATTCAAGGTGTTGTCACTGTAGATGATGCTATAGACATTGTACTGCCTACTGCATGGAAAAAACACGTTCCAAGAATGTTTGGAAGATAATGGGGGGTTTAAATGGATATTCGAATTTTTACAAGAGTATTTAAACACCCTATTATTTTGAGTTTAATCGTTTTTCTTTCAGTAATGGGTCCGGGAATAATAACTGCTAACGTTGACAATGATGCTGGAGGTATCACGACATATTCGCTGGCAGGTTCCCAATTTGGATATGATCTAGTCTGGCTTTTTATTCCAATGATTATAGCTTTAGCTATTATTCAGGAAATGGGCGTGCGAATGGGTGTTGTGTCAGGTAAGGGTCTTGCAGACTTGATACGTGAGAAGGTAGGGTTAAAACTTACATTTGTCATGATGATTGCCCTGCTTGCTGCTAATATGGGTAATATTTTAGCTGAATTTTCAGGAATAGCTGTAAGCAGCGGAATATTTGGAGTTCCTAAATTTGTTGCATTACCTGTAGCGGCATTATTTGTCTGGCTTTTAGTGGTCAAAGGTACTTACAAAAGTGTTGAAAAGGTTTTTTTGTTAGCATCGCTGGTTTACCTATCTTATATTGTAGCAGGTTATCTTTCACAGCCTGATTGGGCTTTAGCTGCGCATAATATAGTATTTCCACAAATAGTCCCTAACACTGCTTATATTACCATGGTCATAGGACTGGTTGGAACAACCATTGCTCCATGGATGATGTTTTACATTCAATCTTCTGTTGTAGAAAAGGGAATAACTTTAAAGAATCTAAAATATTCCAAGTTAGATGCAGTATTTGGGGCAATAGTCGTAAATATCGTGGCATTTTTCATAGTGATAGCATGTGCAGCTACCATAAATGCCAATGGAATTCAGGTTAACGATGTTGTAGATGTTTCAACTGCACTTGTTCCTCTTGCAGGGCAATATGCAAGTTTACTGTTTGCTTTTGGATTTTTAAACGCATCTCTATTTGCAGCAAGTATCCTGCCGTTATCTACAGCATATTACGTATGTGAAAGCTTAGGATTTGAAGCAGGCGTTTCTAAAAGTTTTAGAGAAGCCCCAGTATTCCATGGATTATATCTTGGGCTTATAATACTGGCAGTCATAGTTATCATGCTTCCAAATGTGCCGCTGCTCTCTATACTGTACCTTTCACAGGTTGCAAACGGTATTTTATTGCCCTTTTTACTTATATTAATGCTGTTAATCATTAATGATAAACATATAATGGGAGAACATGTAAATTCAAGGTTATTTAATTATATAGCATGGGCTACAGTTGTAATTGTAATGGGGCTAAGTATAAGCCTTGTAGTAACTTCATTTTTCCCTACATAAGTTAATTTTTTTAAAGGGCTCTTAAAATATTTTTTTTTATTAAGTGAGTTTAAACTTATCTAATTTCGGGATTATAATTTTACTATATCTGCATATCAACTTGTATACTGTAAAAAAGGATACTTTTAAAATTATATCCTATAAAAACAGTCTTATTTAAAGAATTATAAACATACTGATAAGTGAATCTTTAAAATATAAACTGTGATTAAGATGGAAGGAGAATTTAAATTTCCCAAATTAGATGTGCAAAATGCTGTAGAAAAAATATGCTGCTTCATAAAAAGTAGATTAGAAGAATCAAAAGCCAATGGTTTAGTTATAGGGCTTAGTGGGGGAATCGATTCTTCAACAGTAGCTTACCTTTGTGCGAGGGTAGTAGAAAGTGATAATATACTTGGGCTAATACTTCCGAGTGAAACTACATCTAAAGAAGATATAGAAGACGCAAAGGCAGTTGCAGAAAATTTAGGAATAAAATACAAGAATTTACATATAGACCCTTTAATTGAACCTTTCCCCGAATTGTGCCCTGAGTGCAGCGGCAGTGCACTTGCAAATGGAAATTTAAAAGCACGAATACGGATGATGCTTCTTTACTACCATTCAAATTCAATGAATAGGTTAGTTATGGGAACTGGAAATAAAACGGAGCTATTAGTGGGTTATTTTACAAAATATGGGGATGGTGGAGTGGATATTTTACCGATAGGTGATCTTTACAAGACCCACGTAAAAGAAATAGCTGAATATATTGGTGTTCCCAAAAATATAATTGAAAAAGCACCTACTGCAGGTTTGTGGACAGGGCAGACTGATGAAGATGAGCTTGGAATCACATATGATCTTTTAGATAAAATACTGTACCTCATGGTCGATGAAAACTTGAGCATTCCCGATATTGTAGAGCGCCTTAAAATTGAAGAAGATGAAGTCTTAAGGGTTAAAAACATGGTGGAATCATCAAAACATAAGTTATCCTCACCCTCCCTTATTGAGATTGATTAAATTTATTTTAAATTTTTTTTATTTAAAAGAGGTAAATGATGTATGCTTTAGTTTATATAACCACATCTGGAGAGAAAGAATCTAAGAAAATAGGAAGAACTATTGTTGAAGAAAGATTAGCAGGTTGTATAAATATAATATCTACAATTGAGTCTTTGTACTGGTGGAAGGGGGAAATAGAGGAAGATAAGGAGTCTATTCTCCTTGTAAAAACTAAGGTAAGCAACATAGAAAATATTATAAAAAGAGTAAAAGAAATTCACAGTTATGAAAATCCTGCTATTTTAGCAATTCCAATAATCGAAGGTTCTAAAGAGTATTTAGATTATTTAGATGGTGAAATTAGATAAAATTACAGAATAATACGAATTAATTACTTTTAGGTGATTACTTGAACGAAATAGAAAAGAAATGGCAGAAAAAATGGGCAGAATCACACTTATTTGAATCTAATCCTGATAATAAAGAGAAAATTTTTCTAACAGTAGCATATCCCTATCCAAGCGGAGCAATGCACATAGGACATGGAAGGACTTACACAGTGCCTGATGTATATGCAAGGTTTAAAAGAATGCAGGGCTATAATGTTCTTTTCCCAATGGCATGGCACGTAACAGGTGCTCCAGTTATAGGTATTGCAAAAAGAATTGAAAGGAGAGACCCATGGACACTAAATATCTATGAAAATGTCCATAAAGTCTCAAAAGAAGAGCTCAATAAATTTACAGACCCGGAATATATTGTAAAATATTTCAGTACTGAATACCACGATGTAATGCAGAGTATGGGTTACTCAATAGACTGGAGAAGGGAATTCAGAACTACAGACCCTCATTACAAAAAATTCGTGGAATGGCAGTTTAGAAAACTTAAAAGCAAAGGATACATAGGTAAAGGAAAACATCCAGTAAAATACTGTCCAGAAGAAATGAACCCTGTAGGGGACCACGACCTTCTGGAAGGGGAAGGTGTTGCAATAAACGAGCTCACCCTCGTTAAATTCAAGTTAGGCGACGACTACCTTGTAGCTGCAACATTCCGTCCTGAAACACTTTTTGGAGCTACTAATTTATGGTTAAATCCAGATGAAGAATACATCCGTGTAAAACTACACGATGAAAGCTGGATAATAACTAAAAAAGCATTTGATAACATCATCCATCAAAAAAAGGATGTTGTCATTGACTCGTCTATTGATGCAAATGGGTTAATAGGTCAATATGTAAAAAACCCTCTAACTGATGAAGAACACATTATACTCCCTGCTTCATTTGTAGATCCTGGATATGGTTCGGGTGTTGTTTATTCCGTACCAGCACACGCTCCTGCAGACTACATAGCACTTAAAGATCTCAAAGAGAACGAAGAACTGCTTGAAAAGTATGGTATAAGAGAGAAAGTGGAAAAAATAGAGCCAATCAGCATTGTAAAGCTTGAAGGGTTCCGTGAATTCCCTGCTCAAGAAATAATTGAAAAGTTCGGTGTTAAAAACCAGAAAGATCCAAGACTTTCTGACGCCACAAATGAACTGTATAAACTGGAACATGCAAAGGGAGTTATGGCAAATATTCCTAATTATGACGGCTTAAAAGTACCATCTGCAAGGGATGAGGTTATAAAAAATCTTCTTGAAGCCAAAAAAGGGGATGTAATGTATGACTTTGCAGAAAAACCTGTTGTATGCAGGTGCGGTACTGAATGTGTAGTTAAGATACTTGAAGACCAGTGGTTCCTTAAATATTCAGATGAGCAGTGGAAACAGAGCACATATAACTGCCTTGCTCAAGAAAACATAGTTCCTGCAGAAATAAGGGCTAATTTTGAATATTATATTGGATGGTTAGAAGATTGGGCCTGCAGCCGCCGGTTTGGGCTTGGGACAAAAATGCCTTGGGATAATCAATGGTTAATAGAACCTTTAAGTGATTCTACAATTTATATGGCTTATTATACAATTGCAAAGTACATGAAGGATATTAATCCTGATGATCTTGACGATTCATTCTTCGACGATGTATTTTTAGACCTCGGAAAGTACTCTGGAAACGTAAAGGATCCGCTTTTTGAAGATATCAAGCATGAATTTAACTACTGGTATCCTCTAGATTGGAGACTTTCAGCTAAGGACCTTGTTGGAAATCACCTTTCATTCCACATGTTCCACCATTCCGCAATATTCCCTGAATACAAGTGGCCGAATGGTATAGTGGTCTTTGGAATGGGTCTTCTTGAAGGAAACAAGATGTCATCATCAAAAGGAAATGTAATCCTTTTGAATGATGCTATAGAAACCTACGGGGCAGATGTGGTAAGGCTCTTTTTAATGGCATCTGCAGAACCATGGCAGGACTTTGACTGGAGAGAAAATGAAGTAAAAGGAACTAAAAGGCGTTTAGAATGGTTCTCAGAATTTGCAGATCGCGTGGCTGAAATTAAAGGGTCTCCTGTATCTTTAAAAGACTTTGAGTTAGGGGAAGTTAAAAAGCCCATAAATAAATGGATTTTAAGCCAGTTTAACATGAGAATTAAAGATGCAACAGAAGCACTTGAAGGATTCCAGACAAGAAAAGCGCTGCAGGAATTATTATTCATATTTAAAAAAGATATTGATCACTATTTCCACCGTATAGAACATGAATTAGGGGATAGAGAGGCAAAAGGAGAAATTTCAAACGTTTTAACATACATATTAAACGGTTGGATACGTTTAATGTCTCCATTTGTACCTCATACATCTGAAGAACTGTGGAGCAAACTTGAGGGGGAAGGATTTGTATCAAATGCACAGTGGCCTAAATATAATGAGGATTTAATAGATGAAAAAGTTGGGAAGGCCGAGGAAATTGTACAGGGACTTGCAGGTGATATAAACGAAATAAAGAAAATTACAGGTACAGAACCAAATAAAATCCACATTTATGTAGCTCCTGAGTGGAAATGGAAGGTTTTCGAAATTGCAAAAGATATTGGAAGGCCAGATATAGGTAGAATAATGGGTGAATCCATAAAACAAAACCTGCATGATAATAAAAAAGAAATTGCAGATTTTGCAAAGAAAGTGGCAAGGGAAGTAACTAAAATTAAATATGTAGGTCGAATTGATGAGTGTTCCATTATTGATGAATCACAGGACTTCTTATCAAGCGAGGCAGGTGCGGAAGTGCTTGTATATGAAAAACCTACCTATGATCCAAAGGGTAAATTCAAAAATGCAATGCCTTACAAGCCGGCTATTTATATAGAGTAATATCAACGGATATACTCTTTTTTTAATTTTAATTGATTTGATAAAAACAGCATTTTTTATCTTATTATGAAATAATCATTAAATTTGGTGCAGCGGGAATTATCTGGCTTAATTTTATTAGGGTAATATGTCAAAATTACAATTGGATAAACGCAATACAGATAAAAGCTGTTTAAGAGATGTATAAAATGAATAACAGCAACTTTGATAGTAATTATAAAATACCATGGAATATCATTATAATTGCAATAGTTTTGAACTTCTGTACTTGGGCATTTTTATTTGTTACTCCACCACTGGGAACTATACTATCAGCCGATTTGCATATTTCTCATTTTCAGACAAGTTTACTTTTCAGTGCCCCTATACTTATGCTAGCTATAGTAGCAATTCCTGCAGGTATTATTGCTGATAGGATAGGCTTAAAGAGGGCAATTGGAATTGGTGCCATTGTTGCATGTATCGGCGCGGTGCTTAGGGGAACAGCATCAACTTATTCTGGGTCACTCATATTTTCGATCATTTTTGGCTTTGGAATGGGATGTACATTTGCAAACCTGCCAAAACTCGCTCGATCATGCAGTTCCAGCCAGCAGACAAGTTCTGTCATGGGATTTATCACGGGTTTCGGACTACTTGCAGGTATTGGGACAGCTCTGGCTATTACAGTTCCACTGATTTATCCGCTAACTAACAGTTATCAGGGTGTTTTTTACGTGTGGAGTGCACCGCTGCTCGTTGCAACAATTTTGTGGTGGGTCGCGGTACGTGAACCACCTTGTCCGAGCGCCGAAATTGAATCTGAACAAACTGGATCTGTAGGGCTAAAGGATGTATTAAAAGATAAAACGCTATGGCTTCTGGCTTTTATACTTTTACTCCATAATATATTCTTTTATACATGGTCGGGATGGCTTCCAACTTACCTGCTGCAAAAAGGAGTTAGTTTAGGCCTTAGTGGGCTGTTAACATCAGTTATGCTGTGGGTAGGTGTCCCGACTGTAATATTGGTGCCAGTGCTGTTTTCAAGGGGCAGTATGTCGAAAAGACTGCTTATATGGGTGCCCAGTTTTATATTTGCTTTCCTTGCAATATGGATATTATATGCCTCCGAACTTGCCATCTGGTTTATAATGGCAATTGCAGGAGTTATAAACATCTTACGTTTTAACACATTACTCAGTTTACCTGTAGAAATCATGCCAAAAAAGCATGCAGGGGTTGCTGGTGGTGTTGTTGTAGCAATTGGTTATATCGGTGCGGTAATTGGGCCCAGCATGACTGGACAAATTCTGGACATTACTGGAAGTTTCCAGATTGTTTTTGTTATCTTAGCAGTGTTATCCTTGATAACAATGGGTTTAACTTTCTTAATTCCTTCAAATAATGAAAAAAAAGTACCAAATACGAAATAGAGAAATAATTTTTGGGTTTTAAGTGCTGAAAAATTTCGTAGTGGTTTATTATAGTGACTTTCAAATTTAATTCTTATTTTTCGTTACATTGGCATGATTTATTCATTTAAATCTGATTTTATCAAATATTATTACTTTTTTTGAGCAAATTAAATTTAATATGTCCTTAATTTACATTTAAACAGATTTAACACTTTAAATTTGAAAAATGATAAAATATAATAAATATTAAATCCATATTAAATAATGGAATTTTGAAGCTTATGGCAATATGTACAAAATTTTAGTGTTGATTTAATCAACAGTTTATGTGAATAACACACAATATTCAATCCATGAGCAATCTAATTTAAATTGTATCTTAAGGGAGTAAAAGAATGTTTTCTAAAGTACCTATAGATATTAATAAAATAAAAAGAGAAAATCAAAATCTAGACCAAGAACTCCTACGAGTAGCTATAATGGCAGAACTGGATGCTATTAACCTTTATGAGCAGATGGCAGACATGACTGACAATGAAGATCTTAAGGCTGTTCTTACAGACGTGGCTCAAGAAGAAAAAACCCATGTTGGAGAATTCCAGACAATGCTTTTAAGAATGGATGAAGAACAGGTCAAAGAGCTCGCAAAAGGTAAAAACGAAGTTGAAGAATTAACTGGGAAAAAATAATTAATTAAAGCAGCTTAAACGAATTTTAAGCATAAATTTACTATTTTTTTAACCCTTTTTTATAAAATTTTTAAGTATTCCAATTCCTTCAATTGCGACTTCAACAGTATCTCCAATATTCATGGGGCCAACACCTGGAGGAGTTCCAGTTGCAATTACATCACCGGGTTTAAGGGTCATTACATTTGATATGAATTCAACGAGCTCATAAACGTTAAATATCATGTTTTTAGTGTTTGATTTTTGTTTAAATTCTCCATTGAGTTTAAGTGAAATATTTTGATTCATTGGATCTAAATCGGTTTCAATACAGGGCCCTATGGGACAGAATGTGTCAAAGCTTTTTGCCCTTGTCCACTGGCCGTCTTTTCTCTGTAAATCTCTTGCTGTCACATCGTTTAATGCAGTATATCCTCCTATATAATCTGCAGCATCTTCTGATTTCACATTTCTTGCTTCTTTAGACAAAACAATGCCAAGTTCACCTTCAAAATCAACTTGACTGCTTGAGGCAGGATAGATTATGTCATCTAAATGCCCAACTACTGATGTTGGGGGTTTTATAAATATTATGGGTTCTTCTGGAAGGTCCATATTGAGTTCAGCTGCATGGTCCCTGTAATTCAAGCCAACGCACACAATTTTGGATGGTGAGACTGGGGGCAATATATTCACTTCTTCAACTTCATAGTTAGTATCTTTTTGGAACTTTCCGATGTTTCTGGAGTTAATTGCTTCTATGGTTGAGCATGAAAGTTCTGTTATATTATTGCCTTTTAATAACCCTGTTTTTTTATGATCATCCTTTAAAAATCCTATAATTTTCATAAATTCACCTTAATCACTCTGGAGTTAATGATATCTATTTATGCAAAACAAAACTAATAAATTAGCTTCTCAACTTTTTATATCCAGTAAAGTCTGAATTTTTTCAAGACGTATACAATTTGTAGAAAATAACTGATTTTAAAATTACAAATTTTTTTTATTTTAAATCAAAATGGATTAATAATCCCATGTAACCTTTAGAAGTATAGCAAGTGCTATGAACTCTATAATACTGCTTAAAAATTCGTGATTGCCGGAAATCATATCGCTATCTAAAATTAAAAGAGCAACGGCAAAGATACTTCTAAGTAGCAGGAATGAGGCAAATAACATAAGGCCGATTGTAAACCCTATTTTTATCTGCCTGTAACTTTTGATATAAAGATAAATTAACCCGAATAAAAGGCCCATATTTAAAAATTCTACGCATATGGCTCCAATTTCCGCTGCTCTATATCCTAATAATTCTATTGTCATGTTAGCTCCATTAAGTAGGTACTGTAACTGTTATATTGTTTCCAGTCCATGAATTCAGGATATCATAGTAAGTTATTTTCCATTCTCCTGAACTGTATGTTGCATTGATTAAGGCATAATATGAATTCCATTTAAACCTTTCAACAACTGGAAGGTCATTTGCGGTATTAATGGCATTTTGTGCTGAAGTGTAAGATCCATTTTCAATTGAAGGGGTATTATATATCATGATGTTTGATTCTTGATTTTGCAGGGTGTTGTACTTTGATACTATGTAACTGCTATTTTGTGAATTGCTTTTTACAACGTCCCATATAAACATGTCCTGGGTTGGATAAGTGGATAAATGGTTGTAACTTGAGTTTAAAGTTAGAGTCTCGGCACTAATTGCATTTGATTTCTCATAAGCCATTACGCATCCAAATGATACTAAAACAATCATGAAGACTGCCATAGCAGCTCTTTTATATTTTTGATTTACTTTCAGGTAAATTATAAGCAGTGTAATTACTGCAAGAACGGTTATTATAATGTCAACTGCAGGGTATATTTCTGCAGCATACCTGGTAATTGAAAGGGGATAAAATAGGGGAATACCTTTTGTTGTTAGAAAATCGAGGAATAAATGAATAACTGCCCCAAAATATGCAAGTGCAATGGTAGTTTTTGTAAATTCCACTGATATATTTCGCCTTATTATGCTGCTGATAAATCCATTTATCTGCTTTCTTGATAGTACATACAAAAAGAGCGTCGAAGTTACGAGCGCAAAGATAAAAGAATGTGTAATGCCCCTGTGTGCAAAAATAAAAAGCTGGGGAGATAATAGTCCAATCCATGTGACAAAAATAGTGTCAAAATCAAGTGAAATACCACCAAAAGCCCCTGCAAGTTTATTCTTGCTTCCAACAGCTGCTAAAATAATATATGGCACTAAGAAATGTGTTATTAAATCCATTTTATCTCCCTTATAAATATTTATATTGAATTGTATTTGATTTAAGACCAATTGTTACTAAGCTTTTAAATCTTTAAAGAGTATCCCGCCATAAAAGAAGAAAGGAGGTTAAATCTTTGATTTGACACATCTTGGAGGTTATCCCACCCACTCTTTAAAGTTATGATTAGATATTATTCGTTTTCTCCTCTAAAATTTTACCGTCACGCACTGTAATGATCCTGTCGGCCATATTTGCAACGTATGGCTCGTGTGTTACCATAACAAGAGTTACATTTTCCTTTTTGTGAAGATCTTTAAGTAAATCTAAAATAATATCTCCTGTTTTAGAATCTAAAGCCCCTGTTGGTTCATCTGCCAGAATAATGGAGGGATTATTAACTAATGCCCTTGCGATGGCTACACGTTGTCTTTCTCCGCCTGAAAGTTTGGTCGGCCTTTGATTGATCCTGTCCTCAAGATCTACTGATTTTAAAAGTTCTAAAGCTCTTTTTTCCATGTCTTTACCTGAAATGGAGGTCCCAATCATGGGGATCTGGACATTTTCAAGCACTGTAAGGTTTGGGATCAGGTTATGGAGCTGGAACACAAAGCCAATTTCATGTGATCTAAATTTACTTAGATCCTTGGTTTTGGTCAGGTCAATACCTGCTACTTCGACACTGCCTTCACCAGCAGTGTCAAGTGCCCCGATCATGTTAAGGAGGGTTGATTTCCCAGAACCTGACGGCCCTATAATGGAAACAAATTCTCCTTTTTTAATTTCAAGATCTATTCCATTTAATGCTTTTATTTTGCCTTTATCATAGCTTTTTTTGAGGCCTTTAATCTCAATAATGTTTTCATTATTCATAGCGCAGTGCCTCCGTTGGTGCTAGTCTGCTTGCCCTGTAAGCTGGATAGATTCCTCCAATGATTCCTACAAGGAAGGCAATTCCAAATGCTCTTAAGAACAGATCAAGCGAGAATACTGGCTTAATCATGGTTCCAAATGTTGCAGAATATGATAGAAGGACTTCAACGCCTACTACGCCTATAATAGTACCGACTATGGCCGCCATGATGGTAAGTACAATTGATTCACCCAGTATCATACCAAGTATTCGTCTACCTCTCCATCCTACAGCTTTTAGAACTCCAATTTCACGTGTTCTCTCGTATACTGACATTATCATGGTATTGATAACTCCAACCCCACCTATAACTATTGCAAGGAGTGAAATTGCCCATGTGGCTGTGTTAATGGCTCCCAGTGCGTCATTTATTCTGCCTGCCTGATCTGCTGCGGTTACTGTTGATAATTCGTTAGGATAAGTATCTTCAATGTGCTGGCTTACTTCTGTGACATTGGCATTTTCAGTTACTTTAACTGCAATGGTACTGATTTTACCGTCGTTACTGGTTAAATTCTGGAGCGTATTTAAAGGCATAAATGCTCCTGCATCCTGTATGAAACTACCTGTTTCGTATATTCCTGTAATTTTAAAGTTTTTATTAAATAGGGTGATATTATCTCCAACTGACTTGTTAAGATCTTCAGCAGCTGTTTTACCTAGTATGATCTCGTTTGTACTTCCATTTGAGTATATCGTTCCATTTACACTGTCTACTCCCATGAGATTTAACTTACTGTCGTCTATACCGCTTATGGAAAGACCATTACCTGAGCTGCCTTCTATATTGGCTGTAGCCCTTAAAATGCCCGCAGTTTCTTTAACACCGCTTATATTTTGGATATCTGTTGCACGGCTTTCATTGATACTGCCTGATGTTGATCCAAATTCGTTAGAACCAGTATGTGTTACTGTAATTTCAGCAGCCCCTGCTTTAAGGGTGCTTTGTGTGGATGCCTGAAGACCACTGGTAACAAGGCCCAGTGCCACAATAGTTGCAATCCCAATTGCAATACCCACAATTGCAAGGGAGGTTCTTGTTTTATTTCTGAATGGATTTTTTATAATTAATCCTAAATAATTCATGATTCAATACTCCTGTCTGAAATTTTATAATACTTAACTGACAGCCATTTTTTTAATAACCAGTATTTAAATAAGTTTTTCAAAATTAGGTGTAAATTATATGCAAATCTTTTACAAATCTTTTTATAAATTAACATAAAAAGCGCTGATTTTAAGTAATATGTATTTTATGGCATGTGTGGTGGTTTTTAGACTTAAAATATATGTAAAAGAGGCTTTTATCTGCATGTCTATTTTTAAATTGAGTTTAGTCTGTGTTCACTAGTTTAAATTTAGGACTCATAATGTAAATGTCTGTGATTGGGATACAATTTAGTTTAAACACGCCTTAATTATGGAAAATATCAATATTATGCCTTTTTTTGGAAAAAATAGTCCATTATAATGCTTTATTTAATTGAGGGGAGTAATGTAATGTAAATACATATTCAAATGTTCCATTTTATGTAAATACCATTTGCTATGGCTTTATTTTCTTAAATAAGTAACGGAATGTTTACATTGATTTATGTTCATGATAAATATCTCTAATACATTTTTAAAACAATAAAAAGGTTATAATACATATTTTATGGTCATTTTAAACCAAAATATTTATATATGCTTCTTTTTAGAACATAATAATGTCTGAAAATTGATTTAAAGGCGTAAATCTAACTATATATTAAATTTGCGGGAAAATTTATTATCTTTATGGTAAATTTTCAGATATTTGGAGGCGGTACAATTAAGCGAATTTCGCGTTTTGCATTTGCTGGCCTGTTAGCGTTAGCACTATGTGTTTTGCCCATTTCAAATGGGTTAAGTTATTTAGGCGAATCACAGGCGAATATTATTGGCGATTCAAATAATGTAAATGGAGTTTCAGTTGCAGAAACTCAAAAATCGATGGGAGTACAGGTAAATGCGGCTAGTACCGTATATAAAAAGGTATATACAAAAGTAAAGTATAAATCCTGGTATAAGTCATGGTATAAATCTTGGTACAAGTACCACGGTAAGTGGAAATACAAGTGGAAGTATACCTGGAAATACAAGTGGAAATACAAATGGGTAGTAACATACAAAAAAGTTACAACATCCAGTTCGACTACTACTACCTCGAGTAGCGTTAGTTCAGCTAGTACATCCAGTAAATCTAACACGACCAATAGCTCAAGTTCTAATTCTAGTACATCTAGTTCCTTAACAAAATATCTAAAAGCCACAACGAACTGCCAGTCAACCAGTACTACTATAAAATCAAAGGCTAAATCAATTACAAATGGTAAAACATCTAGTTATACCAAGGCAGTAGCAGTATATAACTATGTAAGGGATAAAATAGGTTATTCTTTCTATTATAATACTAAGTATGGAGCGATAGGTACTCTTTCTAAAAAAACGGGAAATTGTTGTGACACTGCTCATTTACTAGTTGCTCTTTCAAGAGCTTCGGGATTGCCTGCTCGATATGTACATGGTTACTGTAAATTTTCAAGCGGTAGCTGGTATGGTCATGTCTGGGCGGAAGTATATGTAAATGGTAAATGGTATAAAGCAGATGCAACCAGTTCTAAAAACTCATTTGGAGTTGTAAATAACTGGAAAACATCGACTGCAACAATATATGGTAAATATGCATCGTTATCGTTTTAGGTAGCTATTTACTATTCTATTTTTTTTGAATTTTTAACTTTGAAATAACTATCTGATAAAATGGACTATTTTAGAAATGTATGGCAAAAATAGTTACATTAAAACGTTATAACTGGCTTTAATAGTCCCAAGTAATCTTCAGTAGTATGGCGAGCGCTATAAATTCGATAAAACCACCGATCAGTACCTGTTTACCTGTTAACATGTCACTATCTATAATTAAAAGTGCAATGGTTAAAATACTTCTAATTAAAAGAACTGATGCAAATAGTATAAGCCCTACGGTAAACCCGATCTTTATCTGCCTGTAGCTTTTAATATAAAGATAAAGTAATCCTGATAATAGGCCAATATTTGCGATCTCTATGCAAATAGCTGCTGTTTTAATTAATGCTAATCCAAATAGTTCCAATACCATTTTAATCCCTATAAATCAATTATTCTTTTTCCCATCTTGTACTTGTTTCCAGATGGTTTCAAAATCCATGTAATTTTTTTCCATATTCTCTGAAAGGAAGTACATCTTACCGTATTTTTCTCCAGCAGATTTAACGACTTCACTGTCTTCTAAAATTTTTATATGATGCCTAATTGTTCTGTAATTGACATTTAGCTCTTCGGCAAGCTGATGTGCATTGTAAGGTCGTTCCTTTAATTTTTTAATAATTTTAGCACGGTTTATTCCTCCCCTCGTACCAAGGATTAACCACCAAAGCACTTTTTTCATAATTTATCCCTTTTTGCATTATTTGAAATGATTTTTTAAGATATTCTGGTTTAATTCCTTTAAATTATTTTACTTTTAATCAATAAATAATAACTGGATTGTGCAGTATGATTAACAGGTTAAATTTTAAAAAGGGATTATGTCAGTTAATTAAAAAAAAAGAAATTTGAAGATTATATTTTAAAAAATTAAAGTATATAAGGTTGAAGGAAATCTCTCAAAAATTCGAAGAATTTTTGGAGCAGCAAATCTGAAAGATTTGCATGCTTCGATTTCCTGAACCCAAAAACATTCGGTTTTTGGATGCACCCACCCACCCTGTAATCATAGAAAAAAAGTTAAGCGACACCAGTTTTAGCTATAATTACCCGTACTTTTGATTTAGATACTCTTTAATTTTTTATTGATTCCAAGTGCTGTAATATGGAGTTTTATACATTAAAAACTTTCTAACATCCAAAATTTTTGATTTCGGAAGTTGAAGGAAAATTAAAAATTTTCCTGAACCCCAAACACTTCGTGTTTGGAGGTTTTCCCGCCCTATTGTCCTTAGATGAACCAACAAAGTAGAGGACAAAATTGTTACATTTAATAGTCTCTTATGATTGAAAGGGGACTAAAAGAGGCATTACCTCGCATAGGAGAAATATTAAATGATTTATGGATACTTGCAAAACTGTCAAAAATCTATGGTTTTTGCGGCCGAGGAAATAAATTTCCTCCGGCGTAGAAAAATGTTGTCAAAATTTTCAATTTTGACACCGCGAAAATCAAAGATTTTTCGCATGCCATGCATTTTTCTACAGCTTTGTTTTGCGCTCCGAAATCGTAGCTTACAAATCTTCGATTTGTGCTCCAAAAATTCTTCGAATTTTTGAGAGATTTCGAGAGCCAACAAAAAACGAAGTTTTTTGTGGCGTCAAAAACCTACAGTTTTTGACAGCTTACAGGGTTCCCACCAGCCCTGCAATTAAGATTCAATTTTTAGCTTTTTTTGTATCACCACCTGTATTTATTTATGGTTGGAATGTGTTCTACCACAAAGAACTTAAATTATCACACAAAAATACATTCAGCATTTTCGTTTCTTGATATCACCTTCTTAAACATGTTTAGAAAGTCTCCCACCCAATATACGGAGATTAACCGCCCGCCGCTTTCCTATATTAAACATGTGCTTTTCAGCCTTTTATTTCACCATCCAATACTGTTATAATTCTATCTGCCATAGTGGCTACGTCTGGAGAGTGTGTTACTATAATCAAGGTTACATTCTCTTTTTTGTGGATATCTTTAAGTAAATCCAGAATGATCTCCTGTGTTTTTGAATCTAAGGATCCCGTTGGTTCGTCTGCTAAAATAATAGAGGGGTGGTTGACAAGAGCTCTTGCTATCGCAACCCTCTGTCTTTCACCACCCGAAAGCTTTGTAGGTTTTTGATTGATTTTATTTTCAAGATTCACCGATTTTAAAAGTTCTAAAGCTCGCTTTTCCATCTGTCCATCTGAAAGAGGTGTTTCAATCAGGGGGATCTGGACGTTCTCAAATACAGTAAGGTTTGGGATCAGGTTATGCAGCTGGAACACAAAACCAATTTCGTCTGATCTGAACTTACTTAAATCTTCACTTCGAGTTAAATCAGTACCTGCTACACTTATACTGCCTTCGTCTGGGTTATCAAGTGCTCCGATCATGTTAAGGAGGGTTGATTTCCCAGAACCTGACGGCCCTATAATGGAAACAAATTCTCCTTCTTTAATTTCAAGATCTATACCGTTCAATGCTGTTATTTGTCCTTCTTCATAACTTTTTTTGAGGCCTTTAATCTCAATGATGTTTATATTATTCATAGCGCAGTGCCTCCGTTGGTGCTAGTCTGCTGGCCCTGTAAGCTGGATAAATTCCACCTAACAAACCTAGGAGCAGTGCAACGCCAATTCCTTTGAGCAGCAGGTATGCTGAAAATGCAGGTTCAATTCCCATCATAAGGTGGGTGGCAGATATAATTTCTACAATACCTATTCCGACAACAAGGCCTACCACAATTGCTATTACTGCCAGGACCAGGGATTCTCCCAGTATCATGGTCATGATTCTCTGTTTAGTCCATCCAATGGCCCTCAGAACTCCTATTTCTCGTGTTCTTTCGGAAACTGCCTTCATCATGGTAACAATGACCACTATTCCTCCGACTAAAACTGCAAGCAATGAAACTGCCCATGAACCCGAATTGATAACATCAAGTCCATTATTCATCCTGTCCATTCCTGATAGTGATGTTGATGTCGATAATTCATTTGAATATTTCTGTTCAATGGTGTCGGCTAGATCTGTAGCACTGGTGCCGTCTGCTGCCTTAACCAGGATCAATGAAACTTCTCCAGTGTTTCCTGTGAGATTTTGGAGTTTTGAAAGTGACATAACCACTCCCTGGTCATCCATGAAGTTGCCTGTTTCGTAGGTTCCTACAACTTTGAAAGTTTGATTGGATATGTTTAAAGTATCCCCTACGCTTTTATTCAATCTTTGAGCGGCTGTTTCGCCGATTATTACTTCATTTCCGTTACTGTATGTAGTACCATTGGTTATAACAATGTCATCCATGCTCAGATCACTGCTGTCAATTCCTATTACGCTGTACATGTTCATTCGGAAGTTTCCTTGACCTTGGGGATTTGCAGATTCACTTGTACTATTGCTGCTGTTACTGTCACTGGTGCTGTTATCACTCAAGTCAATGTTTGTTCGTAGAACTCCTGTTGCATTAGCAACACCAGATATCTGCTGGATCTCGGTAACTGTAGTCTGATTAATTAACTGCTGACTGCCGCCACCTGAAGGCCCTCCACCTCCCTCTGGACTTCCTCCTCCCCCACCAGTATTTCCGGATATCACTGAAAAATCAGCAGCACCGGCAGTCAGTGCTTTTTGGGTAGATGCAGAGAGGTTGTCAGTTACAAGACCGAGTCCTACCACCGCAGCGACGCCTATAGCAATTCCAAACACTGCCAGTAAACTCCTTGATTTATTCCTAAATATGTTCTTTATAATCAAATTCCTGAATTTCATGCTCTTTTGTTTAAATAGCCATAGTTAAGTAGTTATTCCAGATTTAAGTCCAAATTTATACTAATTATACCCAAATCTCTACCAAATTATTTTTACATATCCATAAAATTAGAAACAGCTACGGATCACTAAAAAAATAAAATCCTATTTTTCAGCCTTGGAAATATTTCATAACTATTTTAGAATTTAATTCTAAATTTGGACTAGTATGTGGCTTATTATATAAAAACAGCGGAATTCCGGCATATTTTGGGCTAAATTTGGGAAAAGCTTTATATTCTTTCTGGCTCTTAATTGGAGCATAGATATTATTAAAAAACTTTAGCAGTGTGAAATATTCATGTTTACAAAAATTAAAGAAAAATGGTGGATTATAACCTTATTCAGTATATTTGTATTCTCATTTATACTGGATATGTATGTATTAACGCGTTATAACTTATCTTACGGAATGGACGGTCCTTTTTATGATCTTCAGGTTTTGAATATACTTAAAACAGGCCTTCCTGCCAGTAATGATCCTCCGCTTGTTTACTATATGCTTACTCCTTTTGTACTTATAAGTGGAAATTCTTTTCTTGGAATAAAAATTGGAATGGCTCTTCTTGGGTCACTTATGGCATTTCCTGCATTTCTACTTACAGAGATGTTTGGTGAAAAGATTGACATAGAATCTAAGATCCCTGCCCTTTTAAGTGCATTTCTAATAACTGTAAACATATTTTACTTCCAGCTGATTGGAGATTTCATGCAGAATTTAGTGGGTGTCTTTTTCCTGCTCCTCTTAATATATTTTGCAGTTAAGTGGCTTGAAAATCCAAAAGAATGGAAAAAATATGGAATTCTGGCGATTACGATTCTTCTATGTAACATATTTATACATATTTATACGGGAATACTTGCAGTCATTCTGTTTATTTCTCTTTTATTGTTTAACTGGATTTTAATATCTTATAAAACAGGAAAAGTAGAAATGAAAGGTTTAAAAATATTGGGAATAGTTAGTATTTTAGTTATAGGGGGATTAGCAATTTTATTTGCTGTATATCCATATATGTTCTCTAAATTCACTACTGTACTTTCATTCCTGAATAATTCATCTACAAACAGTTCTAATTTAACTGGGGGGAATTTTGTTAATCCGGTAATATTTTTAACTGTTCCTTTCATTTTAGGAGTGCTTGTTACTATATATATTTTCTATAATGGGCTTAAAGAAAAGATAAATGTAGAAAGAAAGGTAATAAGTAGAAAGACGCTTTTGGCATGGGCTTATTTAGTACTGACAGTAATTTTAATTAGTTTAACTGTGGCGCCTTCAGTGGACTCTCAGTATAAAAGCAGGTTCATAGAGTTGGCATTTGTTCCAATTGCCCTTATGGTACCATTAGGCTTAAAATTCATTGAAAACTGGCTGTCAAAGATATACCCTTCTAAAAGAAGGTTAAAATTAGGGTTAATAAGCTTAATAGCAGTTATATTTGTTATATCAAGTTTTTATACCGTTACTGGAGAATTCTCAAGTATGGGGCCAAGTATAACTTCTGAACAGTATAATAATTTGGTTTCTCTCAAAGAAAATCTTACATCTAATAACATCGACACAAATGGTATAATACTGGTCAATGATTATCATACTGGTTACTGGGTGGAATATGTACTTGGAATGCAGGTGGAAACAGGAAACCTGAGTGAAATTCAGAAAGAATATCCAAATCGAACTATATATGCGGTTACTTTGACACAAAATGGCCAATCTCAATTAAAAGGAAATTCCGAGTATTTATGGAATCCGCTGCTTCCTTATTCATTCCCATTTGTAGGATGGAACTTTGATAATTCATTTAATTCAACTGGTGGCCAGAAACAGCTTTCACAAAACATGTCTCCTCCAGGAGATTTGGGAAATGCAACTGGGCAGAATCGATCTGGCACTCCTCCAAATGGTTTAGGAAGTAATAGGCAAAATGACAAAAGTTCCACATTTAATGATACTGGAACGGGTCCAAATAGTGCTGCAAGTGGCGTAAATGGTCCAGTTAATGGAGGTTCATCTGGAGGTATGTCAGATCAAAACTTAAACAGGATAATATCTGATTATGGGACCTTAATTTTCAGTGGAAGTAATTTTAAGATATATAAAATATCTTAACTCCCTATTTTAATAAAATCCTTAAAATATTCTATGGGGGGAACGATTTCGCAGCAGATAAAATAAATTAAACTTTTTAGCGTAAATATAATTTATAAAATGAAGCTTGAGAAAATATTACTACTTCTTTTATGTGGAATAAAGCTAAGTCTATATTTCTATATCTAAAATTAACTGATAAATTTCTATTTGAATTTACTCTCTAATTCTCTTTAAATTAAAATTTAATATTTTTAAAATTAGCATGCTAAAATATAATTAATTCTAAATTAAAATAAAAAATTGTTTTACCTCTATTATTAGAGGTTGTTAAAATTCAGAATGAATTTTGTAACCTCAAAAATCCTACGGATTTTTGGAGGTTGAAGGAAAACTTACAGTTTTCCGAAACCTCAAAAAAAATTTTCAATTTTTTTTGGAGGTTGAAGAAAAATTCTATGAATTTTTCGAAACCTCAAAAACCTCTGGTTTTTGGAGGTGACCCACCCACTGTGCAATATAATCTTCTATGAGCGAAAGGGGATTCAAAGAGGCTAAGCCTCACATAGAAGATATTAAGCGACATATTTGGATACTTGCAGGTGCCCGCCAACCTGCAATTAATATTCTGTTTTTAATTTTCTTGATATCACCTGTAATTAGTTCATTATTTTATATTGAGAGGTTTCAGTATATGGAAAGATGGTGAGATGATTTAACCTCTCAATATATGTAATTATACTTTTAACTTATTTGTTCCCGATTTTTAATAATTCGGTTCATGTACTTCACGTTTTAATGTTGGAGTGCTAAATTTAAGTATTTATTCCAGATTTATACCCAAATCTATACCAAATGTTGCTGTGAAAAGAAGCTTATCAAAATATTACTAATTTTTTTAAGTGATTTAAAAAAAAAAGAAATGATATCTGATGTAATTATATCAAAATACTGATCTTTTAGGTAATATTTAAAAAAAAGGAATGAATACTTAATTATAATCTAAAAAAGGGGTAAAATAAGTTTAGTCCAATGTGATCTTTAAAAGGACTGATAGGGCTATAAGCTGGATCACATTAATGGAAGATAACGGGAATTGAGGTCGATCTATATCAAAACCATGTTGTCCCATGCCCATAACCAGATTTAGGATCAAAAATCCGGTAGATACAACGTTTTGAATTAGTAATAGCGAAGCAAATATTAAAAGGCCCATGGTAAATTTGGATTTGAGCTGCCTGTAATTTTTCATGTAGATATAAATTAATGCTATTAATAAGCAGATATTTGCAATTCCAACTACAATAGATAAATATGAGGTTCCTATGCCTCCGATATCAATTCCATTCGGGCCTATATGAAATGGTCCTAAAGTGATACCGCCGTCATTTAAACCACTATCTATATGCGGTGCACTATGCCCTATACCAATATCGGGGTTCATATTTGTACCGTTTGGCACTTTTGTAAAATGTGGGCTAATATCTGTACCATTTGGCGTTGCGTTTGTGGAATTTTGTATCATTTTATATCCTCTACTATCTCAATTTTTTGCATTTTAAATATCTACTTTTTCCCAATTTGTTCCCAAATCTCGTTGAAAACATCATAGTTTTTTTCCATATTTTCTGTTAGAAAATACATTTTACCGTATTTTCCTCCTGTGGACTTAATGATGCCGTTGTCTTCTAAAACTTTAATATGGTGCCTTATAGTTTTATAATCAAGCTGAAGTTCTTCAGAAAGTTGGTTTGCATTATATGGTCTATCATTTAACGACTTAATTATTTTGGCACGGTTTAATCCGCCTTTCATTCCGGCGATTAACCACCACAACAGCTTTTTCATGTAATCACTTATGAGAATTAGGACATTGCTCTATTTATTTTTATGACTTAAAAACTTGATTAATAAAATTATTTTTGCTCATGTATATGAATTATACTTTAATTAAATTGTAATTTTGATATAGTAATTATCGTAACATGTAGTTGATAATCCACATGAAAGATATAATTTACATTATTTACATAACTTTCATAGATGATTGATTTATATTATTCGCTCAATTGGTACAACCAGAATATCCTTTGCACCTATTTTTTTAAGCCTGTTTACGGTATTAAAGACTTCACGTTCATCTACAACTGCCTGAACTGCCACAATGTCTTCATTTGAAACAACTTGAGAAACAGTTGGTCCTGTAAGCCCCGGCATTGCTTTTTTAACATCTTCAAGGGATTCTTTATTGACGTTCATCATGACGAGTTTTTTGCCCTCTGCATCTAGAACTCCTTTTATACCTGTCCGTATGGCTTCTATTTTTTCGTTTTTGTCTTTAAAACTTTCTTTATTTGCAATTAGTTTTATGGAACTTTCAAGTATGGTATCTATAATCTTAAGATGATTCATTTTGAGTGTTGTGCCTGTACTTGTGAGATCTGCTACAATATCTGCAACACCTATAAAGGGCGCAATTTCGGTTGACCCGCTTAATTCAACTATTTTGACGTTTATACCTTTATTTTTCAGGTATTTTTTTGTCAAATTAGGAAATTCTGTGGCTACAATGGCACCGTTATCTATGTCTAGTATGTTGTTAATTTTAGAATCTTCAGGTACAGCTAAAACAAGTTTAGCACTTCCAAAATTAAGATCCTCTAAAATTTCAACATCTGCTTCTTTTTCTTCTATTAAATCGAGGCCGGTTATTCCAAGGTCTGCTGCGCCGTCTGCAACAAATTCTGGAATATCTGCAGCCCTTGTAAACATAACACTTGTATCTTCATCATATGTTTCTGAGAAGAGCTTTCTATTTGCCGTATCTTTAATACCAATTCCTGCTTTTTCCAAAAGTTTAACTGCAGGATCACTAATTCTTCCTTTTGATGGAAGCGCTATTTTTAACTGCATATGCGTCCTCCCTGTAAAGTTGATTAAATAATTATCATTATGGTGAATAACTAAATTATTGCTAATTCAGGTTTACATTTGTTTTAAACATGCAAAAACTATGGATTTTTGCTGTTAAATAATCGGAAGATTATTTAAACATGATTAAATGAATTTAAGGAATATATATTTTATAAGTCTAGTTCGTTATTCACTATAAGTAATTTGGCATGTACTTTATATATTTTGGATAAAGGTTATTAAAGGCTTTATGCCCAAATTGAAATTGAATACAATAATATTGTCTTATATTGTACAATGTGTACTTTTAAAACTTTGGTAATGATAGGTTATTAACGGATTTATATCATACAAAATATAGGATAATTTAATACCAATCTACTTTATGCAAAATGTATTTTTAGACTTTAATAAATAAGATAGTAGATATTTATGTAAATTAATCTAAAATTTAAACATTAAATGGTGGTCCCATGGAAACAAAAAGTATTTTGATAGATAACGTTACTATACTGGGCGGTGAGATTAAAAAAGGCTCAGTAATTGTAGAAAATGATAAAATAGTAGAAATAACTGAAAAATCAGGATCACACAGCGCTGATGAGGTAATAAAGGGTGAAAAAAAAGTTCTAATGCCAGGACTTGTAAATACACACACTCATCTTTCAATGACACTTATGAGAGGACTTGCAAATGACTTACCACTTGATACCTGGCTAAATGATCATATATGGCCTGTAGAAGCCGAATTAAACAGAGAAGATTGTTATGCTGGGGCTTTACTGGCATGTATTGAAATGATAAAGTCTGGAACCACCACATTCAATGATATGTACTTTTTTATGGATGATGTTGCCAAAGCAGTTGATAAATCTGGCTTAAGAGGAATGCTTTCATATGGAATGATTGATTTTGGAGACGAAGAGAAGAGAAAGGCTGAATTTAAAGAAACCATGAGGATAATAGAAAAATGCCATGATACTGCAGATGGTAGAATAAAAGTTGTATTTGGGCCACATGCTCCACATACATGCTCCACTGAGCTTTTAAAAGAAGTAAGGGAAAGGGCAAGTAAATTGGGGCTTAAAATACATATTCATGTTAATGAAACTGAATTTGAGGCGGATCAAGTAAAAGAGTCTTATGGTGTAAGGTCGTTTGAATATCTTGATGAAATAGGTTTTCTGGCCGATGATGTTATAGCAGCACATGCTGTATGGCTTTCAGATAAAGAAATAAAAATAATTAAAGAAAATAATGTGAAATTATCCCACAACCCTACAAGTAACATGAAATTGGCATCAGGAGTATCACCTGTTTCAAAATTAATTGGCACTGGAGTAAATGTATCTTTGGGAACTGACGGTGCAGCCTCAAATAACAATTTAGACTTATTTGAAGAGATGAAGCTGGTAGCACTGCTTCAAAAAGTGCACACTGGCGATTCTACAGTTCTTCCAGCTGAAAAAGTGTTTAATATGGCCACAATTGATGCTGCTGCTGCTTTAGGTCTTGAAAATGAAATTGGAAGTATTGAAGTTGGGAAAAAGGCTGATCTCGTACTTGTGGATATGAAAACTCCTAGTTTAACTCCATTTAGGCATCCAGTATCTCATGTTGTGTATGCTGCAAATGGCGGTGATGTTGACACTGTAATTTGTAATGGGGAGATCTTGATGAGAAACAAAGTATTAGAGGTGCTTGATGAGACTGAGGTAGTTCGGCTCGCTGAAAATGCTGTAGAATAAAACCGTGACTATAAATGCACTTTTGAACTATGGAAGTACTTTTTTTTATTAAATGTTTTATAATTTGAAGTTATTATGTCATAAGTACAGTTTATCCAGAGTATATATTGGACTTCAATAATAAATAATAACTATTTATGTAAATTAATCTAAAATTTAAATATTAACCGGTGGTTCCATGGAAACAAAAAGTATTTTAATAGATAACGTTACTATACTGGGCGATGAGATTAAAAAAGGTTCAGTAATTGTAGAAAACGATAAAATTGTAGAAATAACAGAAAAAACAGGCTCACACAGTGCTGATGAGATAATAAACGGCGAAAAAAAAGTTCTAATGCCTGGACTTGTAAATACACATACTCATCTATCAATGACACTTATGAGAGGTCTTGCAGATGACTTACCTCTTGATACATGGTTAAATGATCATATTTGGCCAGTGGAGGCTAATTTAACAGGCGATTACTGTTATGCAGGTGCTTTACTGGCATGTATTGAAATGATAAAGTCTGGAACCACCGCATTCAATGATATGTACTTTTTTATGGATGATGTGGCGAAAGCAGTTGATAACTCTGGTTTAAGGGGCATGCTATCCCACGGGATGATAGACCTTGGGGACGAAGAGAAGAGAAAGGCCGAATTTAGGGAAACCATGAGGATAATAGAAAAATGCCATGATACTGCAGACGGGAGAATAAAAGTCGCATTTGGGCCACATGCACCTTACACATGTTCAACAGAACTTTTAAAAGAAGTAAGAGAAAAAGCAAGTAAATTAGGGCTCAAAATCCACATTCATGTGGCTGAGACTGAATTTGAAGTTGGACAGGTAAAGGAGTCCTACGGTGCAAGACCTTTTGAATACCTTGATGAAATAGGTTTTTTAGCAGATGATGTAATAGCAGCGCATGCTGTATGGCTTTCAGATAAAGAAATAAAAATAATTAAAGAAAATAATGTGAAATTATCCCACAACCCTACAAGTAACATGAAGCTGGCGTCAGGAATATCTCCAGTTTCTAAATTAATTGAAAGCGGTGTAAATGTATCATTGGGAACTGACGGTGCAGCCTCAAATAACAATTTAGACTTGTTCGAAGAGATGAAATTGGCAGCACTACTTCAAAAAGTCAACACGGGGGATTCTACAGTGCTTCCAGCTGAAAAAGTGCTTGAAATGGCCACAATTGATGCTGCTGCTGCTTTAGGTCTTGAAAACGAAATTGGCAGCATTGAAGTTGGGAAAAAGGCTGATCTCGTACTTGTGGATATGAAAACTCCTAGTTTAACTCCATTTAGGCATCCAGTATCTCATGTTGTGTATGCTGCAAACGGCGGCGATGTTGACACTGTAATCTGTAATGGGGAAATTTTGATGAGAAATAAAGTGTTAGAAGTGCTTGATGAGGCTGAAGTGATTCAGCTTGCTGAAGGTGCTGCAGAGGAACTTTTATCAAAAAGCTGATTTCCATAAATAAGCTGGTCTTATTTGATATCGACAAAACGTTAATAGATAGGTCAATATGCCACCATGTGGCATTCTCCTATGCTTTTAGAAAGGTTTATGGTGTTAATGTAGATATCAGCATCATTAATTATGCTGAAATGACCGATCCGCAGATCGCAGTTGAAGTTCTTAAGTGTGTTGGGCTTGATGGGAATTTAATTAAGGCTAAGCTAGATGAATGCAATGGAAGCAGTTGTTGATTATTTTAAAGAAAATGTAGAAAGAGAAGATATTCCTGCTTTAGATGGGTCAAAAGAACTTTTGGAGTATTAGAAAATAAAGTACTCATTGGTTTAATTACCGGCAATTTAGAGCAAATTGTCTTAGAAAAAATGAAAAAAGCAGGTTTAAGTCGTTATTTCAAGGTGGGCTGATTTGGAAGCGACAATATAAATAGGACAGAGCTAGTTAAAACTGCCATTAAGAGGGATAGGGATGATCATGATTTCGATGGCAGTGAAATTTTTGTTTTTGGAGATACTCCCGTGATATAAAAGCAGGGTTTGAATCAGGTGCTAAGACTGTAGGGGTTGCAACAGGGAGATATTCAAAAGATGAACTTAAAGATTCAGACGCTGATTTTGTTTTTGATAATTTAACGGATAAAAAAGAAATATTGAATGTTATACTTGAAAATTCTTAATTTTAGCTTTAAATAGAATTAAACCTATTGTTTTAACTAGATGATCTGGCAAAATAAAAATAATTGGAATTCAAATTATATCTTATCTCCTAATTACATTATTGATTGTAATGGCTATAAGGAGCAGCACTGGCCATATTTCAAGCCTTCCCATCCAGAAATCTATGATGAAAACTATTTTTACAAGTACTGGCGAATCAGGAGTCATAATCCCGCTTGAAAGCCCAACGTTACTTAAAGCAGATGCTACTTCAAAAATGACTCTTGATATGTCGGAGTAATATATGAGGGTTATAATCACGCTTATTATGTATATTACAAGGTATGTAAACACAAATGCACTTGTTATTCTTAAAACATCGTCTGTAATCTGTAATTCAGTGACATGGTGAACTTTTTTAGCCATTACAGCTTTACCTGGTAGTATAAATGATTTGACCTGCCATGATATCCCTTTTAAAAGTACACCCAACCTGAGCCATTTAATACCCCCACCAGTAGATAGTGAACCAGCACCAATTATCATGATTATGGTGAGGAGAAAAGTACCGAGACCAATCCATTGGCTCAGTATATCTGGATAAAAAGCTGTTTGCAGACCTGTTGTAGATATGGCAGAAACCATCTGGAACAGGGCAAATCTGAAGTTGAGCAGCAAGCTATTTCCATAAACATGGTTGTTGTACAGTACAAATGTCACAAGAATTGTTGAGACCACAATAAGTGAAAATGCCACTTTTGTTTCTATATCCCTGAAGTATTCCCTCCAATTTCCTTTTAAAATTGTGTAGAGTAGGGCGTAGTTTGTGGCTCCAAGTATCATTATAATCATGGCTGCTATTTCTATCCAGATGCTGTTATAGAATAAAAGGCTTGTATTATGCATTCCAAATCCACCTGTGGATAGGGTGGTAAATGCATGGAAAATAGAATCAAAAACATGCATACCT
Source organism: Methanobacterium bryantii (assembly GCF_002287175.1). Lineage (NCBI taxonomy): Archaea > Methanobacteriati > Methanobacteriota > Methanobacteria > Methanobacteriales > Methanobacteriaceae > Methanobacterium > Methanobacterium bryantii. The sequence continues at coordinate 155,350 of NZ_LMVM01000040.1, forward strand.
GCCGCTAAATAGAGAGCTATGGCAATTGCAGTAAATGAAACATACATGTAAACTACGACACGGGTTGATTGTTTAATGCTGGGTCTTAAACGTTCTTCTCTACCTTCTGCAAAGTAAAGGCGCATTACATCAGCACCAGTGGATCTAAAAATGGCCAAAAGTAGGAATATGATTCCAAGACCTCCAATCCATTGAGTAAAAGCTCTCCAAAAATTAATTGTGTAAGAAATAGCATCTATATTTGAAAACATGCTGAAACCAGTTGTTGTAAATCCAGACATGGCTTCAAAATAAGCATTTAAATAAGATAAATCTCCTGAAAAAAAGTAGGGTAACGCACCAAGTGCACATGCAATCAACCATATGGCAGTTGAAAAAACCATTGCACTTTTAATGGTCATTTTTATTTCTGTTTTAAATAATTTAACAAAAGTAAAGCCAATAACTGCACTTATAGCAGCTGAAGATAAAAAAGGAACTATATATCGGGGCTCATTATAAATAAGAGAAACTAAAATAGGAACTAGCATTGCAGCTCCAAGAAGCATGCAAACATCTCCTGTGTAATGAAGGATAGTTTTAACTTCTCTCCTACTCAGCCTATGAACCCTTTGCATTTAATCACATTCTAGGTCGTGAACATCTGCGTAACTTTTTTCACGGCATTTGCCTTAACAAGTACGGAAATAAGGTTATTTTCATTTAAAACCATATTTTCCTTTGGAATAATGATGTTGCCATTATTATGAACTGCGGCAATTATATAATCATCTGTGGGACTCACTTCTCTAATTTCTTTACCAATTACCTTTTTATTTTTCACGGTAATGTTTATCATTTCTGCATTTCCCTTTCCAAGCACGATTAGATCGGCTATATTGGGTCTTGTTATCACTTTCTCAAGGTAACTCGCTGCAGTAAGTTCGGGACTTACAACAAAATTGATACCTACTTTTTGAAATGCTTCCTCATGTGATATATCGCTTACCCTTGCTATAATTTTTTCTATATTATAATCCCTTACAAGAATACTTGATAACAAATTAGCGTCGTCATTCCCTGTAGCTGCAACAAAAACATCTGCATCACCAATATTGGCTTCTTCGAGAATCTTTTTATTGGTACCATTACCACAGATAACCAGTGCATCTAGTTCCGTCGCAGCATTATTACATAATTCTTCACTTTTTTCGATTATAGTAACATCGTTACCATTTTCAATTAGTTTTGAGGCCAGGTTAAGACCTACTCTTCCTCCGCCCATTATTACTACATACATAAATACACCTTATCAATAATTATAGTTTAAATCGTTTAAATAAATACTTAAAACGGTTATAAGTTTGAAATAAAATGTTATTCTACATAAATATAGTCAATAAACTTTACTTTAAGTTCATACTGGCTATGCAACGGTTTACTAATTTTTTTTATACCGATTCATGTAATTTGACCAATGTTATATATAAACTTTATCTTCCGATATCTTCCGACTGGTTAAATTCAAGGTCTTAAACTATTTTTTGCACTAAAGTAGACATTAAATTGGGGTATATAAGTAAAACCTGCCGAATAAATGGACTAAAGACATATGAATTTGTAATATGTCTTGCTAATTTATTAAGAGTAATACTAAACTATAACATGTACTTTTAATTATTTGGATATGGTCCCTGTACGCAGTAGATAACCTATTATAACGACGATTATGAAGATGAGGGTGCAGGCGATTATTATTTGAACTGCTGTTATCCTTTCCATTTTTTGATCTTTGGATTTCCCCTTTATTAATTATTCTATGTTATGTATTATTTACAATGAATACTGTTCCTTTTATATCAATTTTTAGAATAGTTTCAACATAAAAAAAATTAAAACCTCTTTAATGCACCTAATGATGCTTTTATTAAAACAAGTACTGGAATTATTTCAATTCTTCCAATCCACATGTTAAATATCAGGAAAATTTGGGGAATTTGAGGCATTGTTGGGGATGTAATTCCCATTGAAAGCCCAACGTTTCCCTGCGCTGAAATAATTTCATATAATGAGTTTAAAGCATCGTATCCATACTGTACAAATACAAGCCAGCTTATGAATATGAAAAGAAGATAAATAAATACATAAGAACTTGCTTCTCTAACTTCTACATCTGTTACAGGTTTTCCAGATATTTTTTTGGGTATAACAGAACCTGCAGGAGAAAGTACCCTTAAAAGTTCCCAATAATATCCTTTTAAAATTGTAACTATCCTTATAAGTTTTACTGCACCTGAAGTTGATCCTGCTGAACCTCCAATTATCATTGCAGCTATGAGTATTATTTTCACGTATTGGGGCCATGCTACCTGGGCACTTGTGGATGGAATACTGGATCCAGTACACGTAATAGCAGATATTACATGAAAAACAGAATCCATGGTGGTAAGATGTGCATTTATGAATATAAGGGTAGAGAATATAAATATTATAATAATCATTGCCTGAAACTGGATATCCCGAATCATATCTTTTACTTTGCCTTTTAAAACTCTATAATGGACAAGGAAGCTTGTAGCACCAATAATCATGATGACCATGGTTATTAAATTAATTAAATTGCTGTGAAATCCTCCAATGTTGTCGTTATAAACTGACATACCGCCGGTTGATAAATTGGTCATGGTGGTGTTTATAGCATTGAATATGGACATTCCTGCAAGAACATATAAAACAATACCTAAAATTGTATAAAACAGATAAATCCACCACATAGTTTTCACAGTGCCTGTGATACTCGGTTTAATTTTTTCTTCTCTGGCTTCGGATTTATATAACCTTGAAGCAGATGTTCCTGGACGTATCAAAATTCCTATAACAACAATAACAACTCCAAGTCCACCGATCCATTGTGCAATGCTTCTTAAAAATAAAACCGATTTAGGAACAGTTTCAACATTTAATATGGTGAGTCCAGTAGTCGTCCATGCGGACATACTTTCAAAATAAGCGTTTAAAAAGTTAATATGTGTAATATTCATTAAGATAAGGCTTCCGATTAGAGCTGCCCAGAGCCATGAAAGGGCAGCTATCATCATACCATGCTTAAGCCCCATTCTTCTATTTTTGCCCCTGAGAGATCTTCTGAGAATGTAACCTACTAAAATTGAAAATCCTGATGGAATTAAAAAAGAGATATAATTACCTTCATTATAGATTAAAGCAACAAATATCGGTGTTAAAGTTACTACACCAATACCAATCATTATTAATCCTAATTGCTCTAATATTACAAATAAATCTTTTTTTCTCAGTTGACCAATCATTGATACCGTATATATAATTTTCGGCAGAGCATATAAATTTAATCATTATTACAATATTTTGGCTTATTTGAAAATTGCATATAATCAAGAGGGTATGTTAAGTGAGTATGTGTTTTAAAAGAAAATAAAAGTTATTTTAACCGTCTGATTAAATATTTCCTTAATTCATCTGCAAAAAACATAATTGGAATAAATGTAATTACATATAACCATTCTATTATTCCAAGTGGAGCAGTTCCAAATACGCCCTGCAGTTGGGGTATATAAAGGATTGCGAGCACTATAGCGGCTTCAAATATAATTCCTCTTATTATCCAGTTATTCTTAAAAACTCCAATTTTAAATACTGATGTCCGTGTAGTCTGAATTGTTAACAGGTTCCCTATCTGGCCCATTACAATACCAACGAAGACAATTGTGGTGGCTTTAATGTATAATGGGTCTGAAAAGGGGAGGGTCTGTCCAAAGTGCCACCCGCCGCCGTAGAGCACCCAGAAATATCCAGACATTACAAGTACTGCTTCAATTAATCCAAGGAAGATATATCCTCTAAGCACTACATGCAAATTCAAAAGTCTCTCTTTTCTTGGCCGTGGCGGCCTTTTCATTACATCCGACTCTGGAGGCCCTCTCCCCAACGCAATTGCAGGAAGAGTATCTGTTCCTAGATCTATTGCAAGTATTTGCATGACTGTAATTGGGAGGGGGATAGCAAACATGGCTGTAAGTACAAATGGTATAATTTCGGCAGTTTCATGGGAGAAAATATAGGTTATAAATTTCCTTATATTTTCATAGATGGTCCTGCCTTCTTTTATGGCAGATACAATTGTCGCAAAATTATCGTCAGTTAAAATCATGTCTGAAGCTTCTTTAGCTACATCAGTACCAGTTATTCCCATTGCAATCCCTATATCTGCTTTTCTAAGTGCCGGTGCATCATTTACACCGTCACCAGTCATTGCTACAATCTCATCTTCATCCTCAAGTATAGATGCAATCCTCATTTTATGCTCTGGAACAGCTCTGGCAAATATCACGTCACACCCAGAACTGAGAAGCTGTACGATTTGCTCGTCTGACATCTCACTTATCTCTTTTCCCTTTACCACCTGGCAATCGCCGCTTATGATGCCGATTTCTTCGCCTATAGCTCTTGCTGTAAGCCCATAGTCTCCAGTTATCATTATAATTCGTATTCCCGCACCATGACATTGTTTGACTGCTTTATAGACTTCTGGACGTGGAGGGTCTTGCATTGCCATCATACCAAGAAATATCATGTCTTTTTCAACAGTTTCTGGCCTGTAATCATTGAAATCATTGGGTAAATTTTTATATGCTATTGCAAGTATTCTAAGGCCTTCTTCTGCAAGTTCGTCATGTATTTTGATTATATTTTCTTTTTCTTCTGGGGACAGAGGCCTAATTTTTCCATCCTCAGAAATTTGATTACTTAAAGAAATTATCTTTTTGGGGGCCCCCTTAATATATGCAACCTTTTTATCCTCTTTTTGATGTATAGAACTCATTGATTTCCGTATAGAATCAAATGGGAGTTCAATTATCCTTGGAATTCTTTTTATCTCTTCCTTCGGATTAAACCCGCTTTTGCATGCTGCAACAAGTAGTGATGCTTCTGTGGGGTCCCCCAATATTTTCCATTTTTTACCCTCACTTTGGGGTTTAATTAATTTGGCATCATTACAAAACGCGGCTGTTCTCATAAGCAGTTTAAGCTCTTTCATTTCATCATAAGATATTTCATTACCTTTATGCAGGAATTTACCTTTAGGTGTATATCCTGCACCTGTTACGTCAATTAATTCATCAGGTATCCAGATTTTACGGACGGTCATCTCATTTTTAGTAAGTGTCCCTGTTTTATCTGTACATATTATGGTTGTAGAACCCAGGGTTTCGACGCTGGAAAGACGTTTTATGAGTGCATTTTTACTGACCATTTTTCTAGCGGCTGCAGCAAGTGCAAGGGTTACAGTAGGGAGAAGGCCTTCTGGAACATTTGCAACAGTTAAACCTATGGCAAAAAGAAATGCAATGTTTAAAGGGAGATTTAAAACAAGTATATTAACTCCAAACAGAGTGAGGCCCATTAAAATTGCTATAATTGCTATTAAACGTGCCACTTTGTTTATTTCTATCTGCAGTGGGCTCTGTACTTCTTTCACAGTTTGGGTAAGAGACGCTATTTTGCTGAACTCAGTGTTTCTGCCTGTTGAAAAAACTACTGCCTTTCCAGAGCCAGATGTCACGCTGGTACCTGCAAAAATAAGGTTATGCATCTCAATAAATGCATGGTCTTCACCGCTCATGCCATCAGGCGTTTTACGTATAGGCCGTGATTCTCCTGTGAGTGTAGAATTATCCACCTTAAATTGGGATGCCTCTATAATCCTTGAATCTGCTGAAATATTGTCTCCTTCATCAAGTACAATTATATCGCCAGGTACCAGTCCTGCTGCAACTATTTCCCTTTCTTTACCTTCTCTTATTACCTTTGCGGTTGAGGGAAGGATTTTTTTGAGGGCTTCTGTTGCTTTTTCTGCCTGATATTCCTGCCAGAAGCTGAAAATAGCGTTTATTATAATTACTCCAATAATTGCAAATCCTAATTGGGGAGTTCCAGAAATAAAAGCTAATATACTTGCAGCCCATAAAAGAAGGGCAAGAATATTGTAAAAATTCTCTAAAAATTTGAATATCAACGGCTTTTTCTTGACTTCTTCAATTTGATTTGGCCCATATTTTTTAAGCCGTATTTGAGCTTCATTCTCACTTAAACCATTGGATGTTGTATCTAGTTTAGAATATACCTCTTTAGGAGATGGTTTATATATATCCATCTCTTCTTTGGATGGTTTATTTTCATTCATGGTTACACGCAGGCAGAATTTTCCATGATTTCATGTCTCAAGCCGTAAATTTTATTTAAACACTTAAAATTATTTGTTAATAGGTAAGTAAAATGTATTATAATCTATGGTTTTTAAAACATAAAATAGTAGCGGAATATTTTTAAATGTACTGGGGGTAAAATAAGTTACGGTAGCTAATATATACTTTATTCTGGTTCATTGATATCTTGAAATAGGATAAATCTTTCTATTTTAAGCTTATCTAAATTTCATTAATCCTTATATTAATAAGTTAATCCGGACATAATATTATTAATATAATATTAGTAATGTGGGGATTTTTATGAGTTATTTCAACGAGGAAATAGAAATAATGGATCGAAATGACCTTGATGCCCTTGTTGAGGAACGTATTAAGTATACGGTTGAATATGCCTATGACAATTCTCCTTTTTACAGAAAATGGTTTAAAGAAAACCGGATAAACACGTCCGATATCAAATCTCATGAGGATTTGAGAGAACTGCCTATAATAACCAGTAAAACATTGAGGGAAAAGCAGCCTCCAGAGACTGAAGATTTTGAATTTAAATGTATAGATTGGGACAGCATATATACGATCCACGAAACAAGTGGAACCAGTGGAGTGCCTAAATCTTTCTTTCTTACATGGGATGACTGGAACAGATATGCTGAAAAATACGCCCGTTCATTTGTATCACAAGGTTTCGGCCGGGGAGACAGGGTAGTGGTCTGTGCATCATATGGGATGAATGTAGGGGCCAACACAATGACGCTGGCTGCTCAAAAAATAGGAATGGCAATTATTCCTGAGGGTAAATGCACGTTTCCAGTCCGCATAATAAAAAATTACCAGCCTACGGGTATAGTGGGCAGCATATTCAAGCTTCTGCGCCTTGCAAAACGAATGGAATCAGAAGGAATTCCACCTCAAGAATCCAGTATCAAACATTTAATTGCAGGTGGTGAAAGCTTTGCAGAGGAATCACGAGCATATTTGGAAGAAATATGGGGTGTACCAGTTTACAATACCTATGGGAGCACTGAGGGGACTATGTGTGGGGAATGTTACGTAAAAGCAGGTTTACACGTACCTGAAGATCTGGTACACCTTGATGTTTATGACCCTCAGCTTAAAAACTTCGTAGATGAAGGCGAATGCGGTAGAATAGTTTTAACAACCCTTTTGCCAGTTGGTCAAAAGACTGGAACTCTTCTTTTGAATTATGATACTGAAGATACCACCATAGTTTTAAGCAGAGAGAAATGTAAATGTGGCAGAACTCATATGCGAATTTCAAATCCGCAGCGTGAAGCAGAAACAGTTTGGGTAGCTGGAAATCCGTTTAATAAAGTGGATATAGAGCAAGGAGTGTTTCAGAGGGACAATATGGAATATCTAACAGGAGAATATGAAGCATTTCTTTACGGGGATGAAATGGAAACTACAATGAGAGTTAGCATGGAGTGCAGCGACCCTGTAAATTGTGATGAAGATATGATCAGTGAGAATTTTATTAAAAGTTTCTTTAAATTTAAGCCAGGTATTCGGCAGGCATATTCAGATGGTACATTTAATGTAGTCTTTAATTTTACTGGTGCCGAAGGCCTTGAATTTTATAAGATCAGGGGAAGGCCAAAGCGTTTGGTGGACCGCCGGTGAGATTTAAATAACTGAATTATTTTTTTTAAATTACAATGAATTATTTTTATTTATATGAATGTGAGAACATACAGTAATAGAATACTTATTTTTACACTTTTAAAAATAATCCGGAGAAAAAACTAATGCTTAACGCGGAAACTTATATCACCAGACAGAAAGGAATTGGTGGGAAAATTAGGACAAGATACGAAGATTTTTACGTTGAAGAAATACCAGAATCAGAACCAAGTGGAACAGGAGACAACACATGGTTTTTTATTGAAAAAGTTGGAAGAGATACACTTGAGGTTGTACTGGATGTCGCACGTGAACTGCACATAGACAGAAAAAGAATGGGCTTTGCAGGAATGAAGGATAAACGAGCAGTCACAAGACAGTGGCTGTGTGTTTCAAACTCAGAAGTTGAAGACATTGAAAAATTAAGAGACAAGCTTTACAAAGTTGACATACTCAAGATAATGAAAAACGAGAAAAAGTTAAGGATTGGACAACTTGTAGGGAATAAATTCAGGCTTCTTATAAGAGATACAGAAGATCCAGAAAAAGATAGTCAACTAGCAACTGAAATACTGGCAGAACTCTCAAAGACAGGGGTCCCTAATTACTACGGCTGGCAGAGGTTTGGTAAAAAGAGATCCAATACCCATCTCGTTGGAAAAGCATTACTTGAAAATGATTTAAAAAAAGCAGTTGATTGTTATATTGGAAACCCTTATGACGAGGAGAGGGAGCATATTAAAAAACCAAGACAGCTGTATGACGAGGGAAAATGGGAAGAATCACTTGAAGAAATGCCGGGGAGCATGAGATATGAAAAAATGATGCTTAAAACCCTTTTAAAGGAAATGAAAAAGAAAAATATCGAAGATATTGATTCTTTAGATGAACATGCTTACAGGCGCGCCATATCAAGCCTTCCAAAACCGTTAAGGAGAATGTTTGTCCACGCTTATCAGTCATTTTTATTCAATAAAGCTGTAAGTGAAAGAGTTAAGCTTGGAATCGATAAGTATGTTGAAGGTGACATAATCATCGACAATGAAGAACACTTAGTCCATGAATTTGGGGATGACATAGATGAAAGAATAAAAAACTTTGAAGTCCACCCTACAGCTCCTCTTTTTGGAAGTAAAGTCCCACTTGCCGGTGGAGAGCTGGGCGAAATGGAGCAGAAAGTTATAGATGGAGAAGGGGTTACTTTAGAAGAGTTTAAAGTCCCTAAAATGCCTAAACTTGGAAGTCATGGGCTGAGACGTGCGATTAGATTTAAGATATGGGATGCCTCTGCTAAGGCTACTGATGAGGGAGTTCTTGTAGAGTTTTCAATTCCTAAAGGCTGTTATGCAACGGCTGTTTTACGGGAAATAATGAAAAATGAAGTTGTTTAAGATTAAGAAGATTTAACACTACTTCTTATCTTTTAGAAACTGTTTTTTGATTTTAAATTTTTGGGATAAAATTCAACTGATTTAAAAAATAAAGGAGTATTTATTTAAAAATCTAATTATAATTCTTGCAGCCTATCTAAAGCTTTTTCCATTGATTGTACATGCCTTATTTTGATTTTATTGTATAATGCAAAGCCCATTTCTCTTAAATACAGTTCTACATTCCTGAAAGATGGTGCTTCTATTATATAAAATATTTCGTGTTCCAATGGGGGATACACTGCAGATATTATTTTAATTTCATGTTTTTTAGCGAGTTCTTCTCTTTTGCTGGAATGCTCCTTAAGTTTCTTTTTAGTCTCTTCACTAACAAGGTAACATGCTTCAACAGGATGGGTCAGGTGTGCCATAAACATTGCCATAAATTCACTCTCCTTAACTTTATTAATTATCTATATATTTTTATTAAAATTTATTATTTACTAATTTAAAAAATCGCTTTTGGTGTCTTTATCTAAAAATAGAATGTTTGAAATCCATAATGATGTTAATGAAGGTTAATTAGTGACATATATTCTTAGAAAACTGGAATATTGTCCTGTACTGATAATGATAAAAATTATATTGGTGATATTTTAAAGTATAAAAGTGAGCTAAAGACAGATTTATGCTTATAATACTTGTAAATTAAAGGTTAAGTTGGTATTTAAGTTATGAATTAACTTAAAAATTTTAAATTCAACTTTTGAGTTAAGGAGATGAAAATTATGGGATATATAACACTTTCTTACGCGCTGGAAGAAACTTCTCCCGTTCATATAGGTTTAAAGGAGCCAGAGATGGTTCGCAGTAACCAGATTGTAGATGGGAAAGGTTATAATACATACTTGATAAATGTTGAAAACCATTCTGGAACACATGTAGATGCTCCTGGCCATTTTTTGGAAGACGGCAGGATAATCTCTGATTATAATCAGGATGAACTGGTTTTTAATAGTCCTATTATTGTTGATATTCCAAAGGGTCCAAACGAGCTTATGAAAATATGGGATGTATCTAAAATAGATTTTAATAATGCAGACTGTATTTTGTTCCGTACTGGATTTGAAAAATTCCATGAGAATGATCCAGAGAAATATCTTACTCAAAACCCTGGAATATCCCCAGAAGTTGTCTATTTCATAAGAAAAAACCTTAAAAATGTTCGATGTATTGGCATAGACTGTGTATCTATGTCCAGCTATCAAAATCCACAATCTGGAAAAGAAGCACACGTAAACGCATTTAAAAAGAGCAAGGATTTTGGTGAACCGCTGCTTCTAATTGAAGATATGAAATTAGGTAATGTTAAAAATGGAGATTTAGAAAGTATAATTGTTGTCCCGTGGCAAATCAAAGGGATTGACAGCGCTCCGTGTACTGTGGTTGCTAAATTAAAGTAAATTTTTAGTTATTCCTTTGCATACTTTTCAGGGTCTTCCTCAAACTTTTTTTTACAAAGTGGAGCGCAGAAATAATATTTCTTCCCTTTATATTCGCTTACATTTTTTGCAGATTTTTCATCCACTTCCATCATGCATACTGGATCTAAAACCATTTTTTCACCTCATTTGACAGTTTTTAATCAGACTACTCAAAAATTAACTTTAAAATTATTTTTTTAATATGATTAAAGAAATTAATATTATTTTTTAACTATAAAAATAGAAGAAAAATAGAGTGTTCAGTTATTTCGTACACTAATTTCATTGAGTCATTTCTACTTTCTCTTTCTTTGCAGGAGGTACATACCCTTTTAATAACAGTGAAAGAGTTAAAACAGATACTGAACTAAGTGCCATTGCAAGACCTGCAAATTCTGGCCTGAATGTAATTCCAAAGAAAGGGTAGAGCACCCCTGCTGCAACAGGAATAAGCACGGAGTTGTATGCAAAGGCCCAGAATAAGTTCTCCTTTATCCTTCCCATCACTTTTTTACTTAACTGAATACCAGCAAGTGCATCCATGATGTCGTTTTTTATAAGGACAATTTCACCGCTTTCTATGGCTATATCTGTACCACTTCCTATAGCTATTCCAACATCAGATTGTGCTAGTGCGGGAGCATCGTTAATACCATCACCAACGAATGCTACAACTTCACCAGCCTCTTGAAGCCTCTTAACCTCTTCGGATTTATCCTGGGGCAGCACTTCTGCAATTACATTTTCAATTCCAACCTGCTTTGCAATTGCACCGGCTGTTTGTTTGTTGTCTCCAGTTATCATGACAACTTTAAGACCCATTTCTTTGAGCTTTCCAATTGCATCTTTGGTGGTTTCTTTTAATGTATCAGCTATAGCAATTGCTCCGGATAATGAGTTATCTGCAGCAACTAAAACTGCTGTTTTGCCTTCATTTTCAAATTTAGATAGTTTTTCTTCAGCTTCGTTGGGTATTGTAATATTTCTATCTTTAAACAAGGTTCTATTTCCTATTATAATTTCTTTACCTTCTACCACTGCTTTTACCCCTTTTCCTCCAAAGGTATTGAAATTCTGGCTTGTTTCTATTTCTATATTTTTTTCCAGTGCTTTTTTAACCACTGCTTCTGCAAGGGGGTGCTGTGAATTTTTTTCAACACTGGCAGCGAGTTTTAATAATTCTCTGTTATCAGTTCCAATTGGGGCTATATCTGTAACCTCAGGCTTGCCTTTGGTAAGTGTACCTGTTTTATCAAACACTATGGTGGTAAGCTTTTCAGATATCTCGAGGGCTTCCCCATTTTTAATCAAGATCCCAAGCTCTGCTCCTCGTCCAATACCTACAGTTATGGCTGTAGGTGATGCAAGCCCAAGTGCACATGGACATGCTACAACAAGAATGGAGATCAACACAGTAAGTGCGAAAAGAAGGGTAGCTCCTGATAAGAAGTACCAGAAGAGAAATGCTGCAATTGCTATAGTTAAAACAGTTGGGATGAAATAACTTACAGCTTTATCTGCAATTCGTTGGACAGGCGGCTTTGAGCCCTGAGCATTTTCTACAAGTTTTATAATCTGAGATAATACTGTATCTTTCCCAATTTTTAGAGCTTTGAACCTTAATACTCCGTTCTGATTAATGGTTCCCCCAACAACGGATTTTCCACTATTTTTAAATGCAGGAATTGGCTCTCCAGTAATTGCAGATTCATCTACATAACTTTCACCGCTTACAACTTCTCCATCTGCAGGGATCTTTTCACCAGGCTTAACAACTACTGTATCACCCATTTGAACATCTTCAATGGGAATTTCCATCTCATTACCACTGCGAATTACAGTGGCAGTTTTTGCCTGCAGTCCTATTAATTTTTTTATAGCAGTTGACGTCTGTCCCTTTGCCCTTGCCTCTAAATATCTTCCTAAAGCTAGAAATGCAGCAAGCATAAGTGCTGTTTCATAAAATAGGAATTGTTGAGTTAGTATAATATTAAAAGTGCCTAGAAGGCTTGATCCATAAGCTACTCCAATTCCCATGGAATACATAACATCCATGTCAAGGTTCCTGTTTTTGAGGGAACGGATGCCTGCTGTGAATATGGGGTAACTCACGTATATAAATGGAAGAATGGAAACTATAAGCATGAAGTAAGGCATTGGGATTGGAAGGGGGATATTTAGATACATTAAAGCCATTAAAGGGATTGAAAATCCAAAACCAACAATTATTCGGTTTCTTTTGTCTTTAAGGTCTTTAGCTCTTACTTTTTCTTCAAGTTCTTCTGTTTTTTCTCCTTCAATGCCAAGATATTGGTATCCAAGATCTTCAATTGCATTTTTCATATCTGTAACTGTTGTAATTTCAGAATTATAAGTAACATAAGCTTTTTCAGAGGTTAAATTAACATTAACATCACTGATCCCATCAAGTTTTCCAAGAGCTTCTTCTATGGCTTTTACGCACATTACACAGCTCATTCCTCCAATCTTTAAAATAACATGATCATTTGCCACACCATAACCAGCATCTTCTATGGCATTTTCCAATTCAGCGAGCTTCAACTTTTCAGGATCATATTCAACAGTGGCTTTTTCAGTTCCAATGTTTACCTGAGCTTCTTCAACTCCTTCAAGGTTTTTTAGAGACTTTTCAACGTTTAAAGCGCATGAAGCACAGTGCATTCCTGAAACTTTAATCTCTGCTTTCTTTTTGGATTGTTCTGCCATTTGTTTACCTCTTAATCATGATTATACTATTTTAATTTTGTTTTTATTGATTAATAATTTTTTCTAATAGTTTCAATTATGATTTAAATAAAGAAAAAAGTCCAAAATAAAATAATAATGGGGGGTATGAGTAATGCTTTGGTGATACAAATCTTAAATTTGATAATTAAGGTTTTATCAAAGCTTTTTTAATTCTTAACTCATTAGAATCTATTATATTTTCTAAGTTTCAGTGATTAATTAATCACGTCGTAGCCTGCTTCTTTTACAGCTTCTTCTAGTTTTGAGAGTTCCACTTTTTTAGGATTGTATTTAACAGCGGCTTTTCCTGATTTTAAATCTACTTTAACTTCTTTGACCCCATCTACATTTTTTAAAGATTTTTCAACGCGTGCTACGCAGTGGGCACAGCTCATTCCTGAAATTTTAATTTCTGCTTTTGTTGAATCAAACACTATTTAACTCCTCCTCAGTTCTTATTATTTGATTTTTAAATATTTTCGGTTAAACAATGATTATATAACTCTTTTTAATTATTTTTAACTAAAATTTTCAATTAATTTATCTATAATATATGAATTCCACTAGTTGTATTTAAATTAGGTATAGACAAAACGGTTATATAGTACACTTTTGTATACCAACTATCAACAAAAGTACCATTGGAATATAAGTAGAATACATGGATTATTTTTGTATACGGGCGTAATAAGTAACTGATGTGATCTGATGACTGAAAATAAAAAGTACTGCTGTCCAGTAGCTGCAGCAATAGATGAAATAGGTGGAAAGTGGAAACCACTAATTTTGTGGGCATTAAAAGATCAAACGTTAAGGTTCAGTGAAATTAATAGAGAATTACCTGCTATAACACAACGCATGCTTACAAAACAGCTCCGGGAATTGGAAAGAGATAACTTAGTTAACAGAAAGGTCTATGCAGAAGTGCCTCCAAAGGTAGAATACTCCCTTACCGCAAAGGGCAAATCAGTTATACCTATTTTAAAATCACTCTGTGACTGGGGAGAAGAATACTGTAAATCTAAAATCTGTTTAAATGTGTTAGATTAAGTCATACTCCATTATTTTTAATTTTAATCCGACTGTTATGGATATGTCTAATTTTATAACAGTAGTTATATACTTAAAATTAGACTGTCTATATATAACTATTGTTATGTTAAATTAAAGATTTAACATAACAATCTAATGAGATATCAATCATTGATTTGGTTTAATTTAATTAAATTAGTCATTGAATTTAAAAAAAAGATGAGATACATCGTTAAAATTCGCAATTTCAAGCAGTGATGGAAAATTTATAGATCTGCACTTGGCAAGGTTCGGTTTTCTTGTATTTGAAATTAAAGAAAGTGGAGATCATGAATTCAGTGAGCCAGTAAAAACATCCCGCCTTCAGATGATCCCAATTTGTTGGAAAATCATGATAAAGCGCTTGCAAAGAGTGTTGATTTAATTTCAGATTGTGATGTAATACTTCCAAGCCAAATTGGACCTTCTACATCTAAAGCTCTTCTATCATGTGGAGTAAAGTCATACTCTGTTTTGAATTTTATGATAGAAAAAGCTTTAAAAAAATTAGCTTCTTCAAAACTAATTTCTAGACCAATACCGCGGCCTGTAATTCATTAAACTTGAAAAAGTGTAATATTTGGAAAAATTGTATAATTAACAGGTTGAAAAGAGGTATTCGGCGGTTACAGTTAAATTTGAAAATTATAAATAATTTTGTAGATATACTATTACTATATGTTTACACGATATTTTAGATTAGTTTCTAAAACAGTGAAAACAATTTTTTAGAATTTAGTTTCTATTGATTTTATATGTATTAGCTTTAATATTCAAATATATTCTATTTGGAGGATTATTAATGGTTTCTGAAGAAGAACAGCGTAAAAAAGCGGTAATGGAACAGGAAGTTGAAATTATAAAAAGGATGAGTAAGATCAAGCATAAAATTGCAGTAATGAGTGGAAAAGGGGGAGTGGGTAAATCCACAGTATCGGTAAATTTAGCTGCTGCCTTTGCTAAGAAGGGGTATAAAACAGGTATTATGGACGCAGATGTACATGGGCCAAATGTTCCAAAGATGCTGGGAGTAGAAGGAAAAAATTTAGGTTACAGTGAAGATGGTATAACACCTGTTGAAACTGAAGAAGGAATAAAAGTCATGTCTGTAGGATTTTTTTTATCTTCACAGGATACTCCTGTTATATGGAGAGGCCCTGCAAAAACAGGGGCAATAAAACAATTTTTTGCAGAAGTTAACTGGGGTGATTTAGATGTTTTAATTATTGATAATCCTCCAGGCACTGGAGATGAGCCTTTAACTGTTTTACAGACTGTTCCATTAGATGGCGTCGTTTTAGTTACCACGCCCCAATCTGTAGTTCAGGAAGATGTAATCAAGGGTGTTAATTTAGTTAAAAATCTAAATATTCCAATTATTGGAGTTATTGAGAATATGTCCGGTTTTATCTGCCCCCACTGTGAAAATGAAATTTTAATATTTGGTAAAGGTACGGGTACTAAACTGGCGGAAGAAATGGACATTCCTTTCCTTGGGAGACTGCCTTTAGATGTAGAAACAGCAGCTTCTTCTGATAGTGGGAATCCTGTTGTAATTAAAGAGCCGGAATCAGAGATTTCAGTTAGGATATCAAAAATTGTGGATAAAATTGAGTCACAAATTATCAGCAAGTCTTAATTTTAACTTCAATTCTTTTTTGAAGAAATATGACTTCATTTAAATTAATTTTAAAAACAGAGATGCTTAATTAATAACAAATATGGATTCCTATAATTCTGGCATGCAGTTATAAATAATAATAGTCCATAATAAAATAATAAAATTCATCATGTCATGTTCTGGTGAAACTCATGAGAAAGATTGTAAAATTAGCCATTGTTGGAATTATTATGGCATTATTTGTATTGTTTTTAGCTTTTTTTGCTGTATATGAAGATAATCTTGTAGGGAAAGGAAAGTATCAAAATGTTTCAGATGCAACGGGCAATATTGAACTTCCCCTTATTGAAAAAGGAATTCCCTATCTGGATGCTGTAGATATGGCAAATATTATGTTAACTAAGGAGAGCACGCTGAAATTAGCATGATATAAACAATTTTTTAGAACTTAATCTGGAATATTTATAGTTACGGAACTTCCATCACTAATATGGAACCTTTCTTTAAGATTTTGAGGAGCTATAAACTCAACAACATCTTTTGAATGATGAGTTTTTTCTGGAAAAATCACTGCCCCTTCAACTTCATCATTTAGAGTTGCTTTTTTAAATTTAACATCACCAAAAGTTTTTTCACCTTTTATTTCTGGAATATCACTTTCTAAAAGTTTCTCAACCTTTTGTGAATCATTATCTTCAACATGGACATTCAACGTACCAATGAATGGCTTGAAATGAAGTTTATCTTCAAATTGATCCCTGTAAATTGATTGCGACATAAAATATGCGCCTTTTTTTGTTCCTGAAACTACAATACCTTTAATTTTCATTTAAATCACATTTTTACATTATAATATCAATAATTTTTAAAATAGATCCGCAAGCTTATTTTCAAATAAAAAATAAATTAGGTAAGTTATCTTGATCTGGATTCCATTTGCCTGTCGGCCGATCCATCTTTGCAGTGGTAAACAGTGGAGAAATCAAAATCTGATGAAACTGTACAGTCCTGGCAGTTACACCCTTGTTCATTTTCAAAACATCTTATTTCATCACCTGCGGAGCAAAATACTCCTAATTTTCCGCTCTGCATGCACTCATTGTAGGTAGGGCATGCATTACAGATGCACTTTATCATGGTTTCTTCATTTTTTGGGACTTTTGCCATATTATCACCTCATTTATGTGTTTCTGGAAATATGCATTATTTCCTTCAACTTCTATCTTTAGTATGTAATATTAAATTTATAAAACTTATTACATAAAATTTATTGGTTATTAAATTGCTTGTAAAAAGTTATCTAAAAATGTTAATTAGGATAAAAAGTGATAATAAAAAGGTTAAGTCGTGTTTCGATGATTTTTTGTTTACTTTAACAGCACCCCTTCCCAGAGATTATTATCCTATCTGTATTTATGTAAAATATCGTGTTCTCTCGCAATTTTGCCATTTCTTGTTACAATGATTCCAAATGCATCAATATCTAGATTTTTAAGTAGATCACCCACTGAAATACGGTTTATTTTAATATCTTCTTCATCATCATCTTTTCCAGATACATTAATAATTTTTAGCTGCATTGAATCATTTGAATTATTTTAGTACATTCAATTGAGGTTTTTTTAACTTTAAGAAATTGAAAGTACACATATAAATTTTTAATATCCATGCATCATACCATGGCCCGTATTATTACCGTAGTGGCCGTGATAGCCTCCCATATAAGGTGTGTACATCCACATCCATACAAAAATAGCTACTATGATTACTACTGCGATAATTAGCACGATTAATACAATTGCAGTGTTTCTATCTATAAAATCACATCCAACTTTTATGTCCCAAAATTTTTCAATTTATTTCTCTATTTTCAAGAATCTTGAGTTAAAAGCTACAATTATGGTACTTACTGACATTAATATGGCCCCTGCTGCGGGAGTTAATATAATTCCATATGCAAAAAGAATGCCTGCAGCGATTGGAATTGCAAAAACATTGTATCCAGTTCCCCATAGTAGATTTTCGATCATTTTACGGTATGTAGATTTTGCAAGCTTAACTACATAAACAGTATCAAGAGGATTGCTCCTTACCAAAACAACATCGCCAGCTTCAATGGCAACATCAGTCCCTGCACCGATTGCAATTCCCACATCTGCCTGTGCAAGTGCAGGAGCGTCGTTAATACCATCTCCAGTCATAGCAACAATTAATCCTTCAGATTGGATTTCTCGAACTTTTTGGGCTTTTTCATGGGGTAAAACCTCTGCATAATATTTATCAAGGCTAATTTCCTTTGCTACCCACTCTGCAACCTCTTTTCTATCTCCTGTAATCATTATACATTGAATATCCATATCTTTTAGTTTTTGTACTGCTTCTTTGGACTCTTCTCTTATAATATCTGCAAGTGCAATTGCTCCTTTAAGCCTGCCTTCAATAATTACAAAAATGATAGTTTTTCCTTGAAAGGAGAGTTCATTTAAATTTTCATTTGAAATAGGGATGTTCTTTTCCTTTAAGTATCCTGGACTAACCACTTCAACTTTTTTGCCTGCGATGATTCCTTGAACTCCTTTTCCCGGGATTGCTTTAAAATTTTCAACATTAAAAGTTTCCTTTGCAGATTTTATGACTCCCTTTGCAATAGGGTGTTCAGAGTAGGATTCAAGTGAAGCTGCATATTTTAAAATCTTATTTTCACTGTATTCACCCAAAGGAAGGATGTCAGTCACGCCGAATTTCCCATGTGTAAGTGTACCTGTTTTATCAAATACTATGGCATTTATGTCTCTTGACTTTTCAAAAGATGCGCGATTTCTTATTAAAAGCCCATTTTGTGCAGATAATGCTGTTGAAACCGCAACAACAAGTGGAACTGCTAGTCCAAGTGCATGAGGACATGTAATTACCATTACAGTTACAGCCCTCTCCAGCGCAAACTCAGAGCCGAATGAAGTAAAGATAAACCAGACTAGAAATGTTAAAAATCCACCGCTAAGGGCAACTACAGTAAGTCCTGTTGCGAAGCGGTCCGCTATATTCTGTGTATGTGATTTACTTTCTTGAGCTTCTTTAACAAGGTTTATAACCTGTGATAAAAATGAGTCTTTTCCTGTTTTTTTAATTTCAACTGTAATAGATCCATCTCCATTGACTGATCCGCCGATTACTTCAGCATTAACATCTTTAAAAACCGGCTGTGATTCACCTGTAAGCATTGATTCGTCAATAGAAGTGTTCCCTTTAATAATTTCACTGTCTACAGGGACTTTTTCGCCGGGTTTAATAAGCACATGATCTCCAACCGATAATTTATCTAATGGAATATCCATGGTACTTCCATCATCCATTAGTTTATGGGCACTTGACGGCATGAGCTTAACCAGCTTCTCAAGAGCTCTGGAAGCGCCCATCACAGATCTCATTTCCAACCAGTGACCTATAAGCATAATATCAATTAATGTTGCAAGTTCCCAGAAAAATACTTCGCCCATGAGACCAAAAACTACTGCACTGCTGTATAAATAAGCGCTAGTAATTGCAACGGAAATTAATGTGTCCATTCCTGGAACTCGTAGTTTTAGTTGATTGTAAAACCCTTTAAAAAATGGATAGCCGCCATAGAAATAAACAATGGAAGATAAAATAAATAAGACATATGAATCTCCTGGAAATCTAATTGATGTGCCAAATCCAATTAATTCTTGAATTGTAGGGGATAAAATGAGTATAGGTACAGTTAAAATTAATGATATCCAGAATCTTCTTTTTAAATCTTCAAGCATACCTTTATGGGCATGCTCACCATGTATTCTGTGTTCCTCTTCCATTTGCTGGCCACAAACAATGCACTTACCCTTTTTACCATGTTTTTCATGATGCATATGTTCCATTTCATGGTTAGAATCATCTTGATTAATTTTAACTCCTCCGATGATGTCCTGAACTAGTATAATATAATATGTAAATTTAGTATTATAACGGTTTTGTAGAATATCCTGCGGATTCATTTAAAAAAGAAGAATTTTAATTTTTTAAAGATTAAAAATAAAAATAGATGAATTAGGATATTATTTTCCTAAAACACGATTTAAATGATAATTTAAATCTCATTTGACTTATTCATATTCTTTTGCAAGGTTACTTTGATACAGGTTGTGGTAATATGATTTGGTGCTTGAATTGACTTCCGTATAGTTTTCGTTGAGTAAACCATGGTTGTAGTAATATTGTAACTGAGAAGCGTGTCCTAGTTCAAAGTTTCTATAGGGGTTGTTGAAGTATGGGGTGAGCATTCCTGAAATCATGTAGATATAAGCAGGAATTATCCCGTATGTTTTTGTTAGTACCTGGAAATATAATGGGAATCCATCTCCAGGTTCTAAGACCGGATTACCAATTCGAACATTTCCATGATAAGCCATTGGAATTGGGCCTTCCTGGCCGTGTTCTTCGGCAAGTTCATTTACATGGGCCATCATCTCGTCGTAAGTGTCGTAAACATGACCGTCAGACATGTACTTATATCTGCCGTCTGGAACACCAAATAAAGCTACTTTAAACGAGTCTAAAAAGTCAATATGATTTAAACTTACTGAACCTGCACCTTCAGTGTCGATATAGGCTACTTCAATTATGTAAATATCCCCTTCCTGGTAACTACGATAATTGGAACCTCCATACATGTGTACAATTAAACCTACTTTAGAACCGGTTTTATTAACCTGCTGTGCAAAAAGCTCAGAGTGGGGATGTCCTGGATAAAAGTCAGGGTTAGATAATTTAACGAATGAAAGTCTTCCTAAAGGCTCAATAGGGCCGTTTGAAACTGTAATGTAAGAGTAACCTATAATGAGGGCTAAAATAGCCAGTGCAATTAACCACCATTTCATTTTTTTTCTCCAGTAAAATTAACAAAGTCATCTAAATGGAATTTATAATTGAAATTTTCCATTTATGTAACTATTTTTCAATGTGATTTACATATTATAAATTTTAAATTAGCGCTCATGTTTAAATGGTTGTGCCGATGTTACTTTGAATTTTTATGAGTTATATGGTTAAGTAAATTACACTCTTCCAAATATAGTTTCATATAATTAATTGATATTATAATTTAACATAAAGCATGAAGTGTGCACATGATCATGGACATGGGCGTATTAAATATGAAGTAATTAAATTTAGATTTTATATTTATAAATCTTTCTAATTTTAATAATAAACTAATTTAATTTCTTAACTGCTAAATGCAGAAATAAGCTCTTAATTTAACTATTTTTTATAAAGTGATGGTGTCCAAATAGTATAATTAAGTGAGAGAATGTATTTTTGGATAGTTTACATTTACATTTTTAAATTATGAAATTGTAGGATATATAAGTTGCTAAACTGCATTTTTGACATTTATCTTCCCTAAATCAGTTAATAAGGTATTTAAAATTAGAATTATATAAAAAAATTATATAAATAATTAATATGCTTCAAAATGTAATTTAAGGGGGAAATAATTAATTTCTGAGGTCTTTTACAATTTTTCCATCTTTCATTACCAGTATTATGTTATCTGGATTTCCAAGAGACTTTATATGGGCAATAGGGTCCTTTTTACAGATTATAATATCTGCTAATTTGGAGGCTTCAACTGTACCAATTTTGTCCTCATATCCAATGCATTCAGCGGCGGTTTTAGTCCCTGCTACTATAGCTTCTTCTGCACTCATCCCCATATCACATAAAAAGCCTAATTCCTCCAGATTAATTCCATGGGACACAACACCGCAGTCAGTACCCATTGCAATGCGAACACCAGCTTCATAAGCTTTCTTTATATTTTTTTTATGTATATCAACTATTTCAAGGGCTTGTTCTATTCCCCATTCAGGTAACTCGCCTGCTTCAGCAAGTTTTTTGTTATGGTGCATAACTACAAATGTCGGCACCAGGTATGTGCCCTGATCTATCATCATTTGAATTGCTTCATCATCCAGGTAACTTCCGTGTTCTATTGAATGAGCACCTGCTTTAAGGGCATTTTTAATCCCTTCAGCCCCATGTCCATGTGCCATTACTTTTATGCCCTCATGATTTTCCCCTTCTTCCACCACAACTTTCAATTCTTCCACTGTAAATTGTGTATGTTCTGGCCCGTCATTGGCACTCATAACTCCGCCTGTGACCATTACTTTAATAAAATCTGCTTTGCAGCGGATTATTTCCCTAACTCTTTTACGCACTTCTTCCACACCATCACAGATATGTTCGGGGAGACCTGGGTAAGAAATTTTAATATCAAAACCCGAAGCACGCCAGAAATCAAAATGGCCGCCGGTTATAGAAAGGGGCATTACACTGATCAGTATCCGGGGGCCTAGTATCAATCCCTGTTCGACTGCCATTTTAACGCCTAGATCTGCAAGGCCTGCATCTCTTACAGTGGTTACACCTGCTTCAATTGTTTTCCTGCAGTTTTCAGCGCCTTTATAGAAATAGAGTGAAAGGGGATCGTAGAGCGTATCTTTATCTTTAAACCCGTTTGCCATTAAGTGCATATGGGTGTCTATGAATCCCGGCAAAATGAACATCCCGCCGGCGTCAACCCTTTTGATTTCCTCCTCAGGCAGAGAAATCGAGTTTTCCTCACCAACTTCAACAATTTCGTTATCTTTAATTAAAATAGCTGCATTGAGGAGAGGTTCATCTCCAGTGCCGTTAATTAAAGTCCCGTTATGGATAAGAGAATATGCTGTCATTTTTTGCCCCGGTTTTTACATATAATTGCCTTCCAAATCAGAGTAAAACAAATTATATTATGGTGCTCATTGAAATTAAAATTTTTGATACAATTATATTTCTAAAGGATGTATAGAAATAAAGCTATTTATGGGGTTTTTGTGGTAATTTGGGCATTATGGATTGTTTATTAACTAGTATGGTCTTTAAGATAAAATTATTTTCATGATACTGATGATTCTGGTTTTTTTATAGTTTTAATAGTACAAAATAATGCTATTCTGTAGATGTTCTTCTCTTTTTAAATATACATAGAAGCTTAAAATTATTTTTTAATTGATTTAGAACAAGAATATCTAATTATTTATGAACAGAGAATATAATTCTTTCCATTTATCTATAATAGTAAATAATATTATTATCATCTGGAAAATACTTATTTAACATAAAGAAAGGGGAGATAATTTGAAGAAAATAGCACCAATTCTAGTTTTAATTTTAATCGTAGCTGTTATTGGAATTTCTGGATGTATTGATAGTTCTTCAACTGGGCAAGCGATAGATCCTGTTCAGGACATATATTTAGATCAAATAACAAGTCCATATCAACAAGATGGTGGATGGAGTGTTAATGCATGGATAACAAGTAAAGCTCAAAAGTCATATGCAAACATTACATTTATAGCCACAGGTTATACTGTGGATAATGAAGTTATAGGAACGGATAAAGTATTTGTACCAACTTTAGATAATCAATATCAAAGTACAGGATGCGAAGCAGATTTTCCTAATGCTAAGAAAAAATTAGATCATATTACAATACAGGTTATAAACGCAACACCAATAAGTTAAATCTTTTTTACCTTCATTTTTTTATAGGTATTTGTTTTAGTGCCTTTTCGGCGTCTTCGTAGGTTACAATGGTTCTACCGTCTTTTGCAGCGATTTCTTTTGCTATTTCGCCAATTTTTTCAAACCTAGTTTTAAATTCATCAATTAAAAGAAGAACATCGAGAGATGTATTTTGCAATTTTTCGATTTCATCTGATTTTGTAACGGTTCTTTTTGTTTTTATCATATTTTCTATGAGTGCAGCGGCCAATTCGTTTTTAATACTCTTCATTTCATGTTTCAAATCGCTATTTTTAGCTTTACTCATTCCAAACACCTTTTCAAACTATACTTTAAACTACTTATTTTTAACTTGTTGCTTTGTTGCTATATAATAATAAGTAAACATATAAATACTTACTTGATGCTTTGAAGAAAAAAATAAGTACATATTCAAAAACATATTTTATAATGTCGCGAGAATCAGAGGAAATTAAACAATTAGAGAAGAACTGGTCAGAATCAGAAAGAATCATGGTTAGGGGTATGGTAACCAAAGAAGCTGCAGAATTCCTTGAAAATGAAGCGTTTAAAGATTTTGGAATGATGAAAAAAGGAGCTATAGGGATGGAGCTCACTAAATTGATTTTGATTGCGCGTGACTGTATAAAGAAACAAGAAAAATAACTTTATTTTTATTTAAGTAAAATACAGCTACTATTTTTCTTATAATTAAATTTAGTACTTTTCACATGGAAAAAAGTTATTATTTGTTTTAAATTAAACAAAAAGGAATTTCTCCTCCTTTTTCAACAGTATTCTATTTTAAAAACTAAAAGGCACTAATGATCGAGATCATTTAAGATCACGGTCATCCTTAACTCTTTTTAAGAATTAGCTTATTTCTGTATTTATAAAATAGTAACTTTTATACTTACTTTAAATAATAACAGCAATAGGTGTTATTATGAGTAAATATATGGACTCATTGAATGCATATTTAAAAAAACCTAATGAAACTTATTTGATATGTAAAGGTTTGGTAGATCATATTGATGTTCAACATATTATGGAATTAACAAAAGAATATGAAGAGACAAAAGAAAACGGAGATTTAGTTAATCAAAAATATTATTTAGAAATTATTTTTTCAGAAGTTGAAAAATTATCTCCTGAAATGAAAGATAAGCTCAGTAAAGCATTATGCATCTTAAGTTTGGAACTTACAATATTGCTACTTAATGATCATCAGTATCAAGATGCTATAGATCGTTTAGAATTAACAAAAAATATGTCAGGATATGCGAATCTTGAAACTATAGGGAAATGTTCATTAAATAGACTTCTTTCTTATTCTAAGTTACTTTTGGGCTTAAGTGATGAATCTAAAGATCTTATACTTGAAGCTAAAGAATTAAACCAGAAGCTGATTAAAAATGCAGGTAAAATAACTTCTGGAGAGTTAAAAAAGGAAATTTTAGATGATAAACAAATCATTGAAGCATGGGAAAAAGACAATATTAAAACTACAATTGAATTTGAAATTCCTTTTCCATTAATAGTTACAGATGAACCTATTGAATTTGAATATGATGATGTCAAACATATTATAGAAATAGAATTATTTGAAAGCCCCGTAAGTCCTATTCCAAGTAAAGGATGCTTTGCTGAAATTGTAGAAGATAAATATGGTCTTGCTATTAGATCCAAAGTAAAATTAACTTCATTTAGGTATGTCAATCCTTATGAAATAATTGAATTAAAAATTTTAGCTCAAGATAAAAAGACATCAAAGGCAATTCTTGAAACAATTAAAGTGATGAATTTTTTTATTGAAAGATACAGAGTTACTACTAATAATTATTGGTTAGAAAATATTTTTCATAAGATGATTCCTAATTATAAAGGTATGGTAACTGCGGGGAATATTAAAATACATACTATTAGGAACTTTCATAGTCAAAGGATTAAAATTAGCTTAGGAAATCCATGGTTATCCCAAGAAAAATTAGAAGAACTTATGAATAATCTTAAAAAAGATAGATTAGATTTATGGAATTCTTTATTACTTGATGCGAAAGATTATCTACTCCGTAGAAATTATAAAGAAGCAATTTATGCTATTAATGGAGCATTTGAAAACTATTTAATGTTAAAGGCACAGGAAATTTTGAGTGAAGCTTGGGGTAACAAAAATGCTATGGAATATTTGGATGGTATACCTGACTACAAATATCATAAACTAAAAAATTGTATGGATGAAGAAACATTTAATAAAGCTGTTAAAAAGGATTTGATAGCTCCATATGTTCCTTCAACTTATCAAATACTGAAAGAATGTAATATTGTTCGTCCTTTTCCCATTTCTCGTAAAAAATTGAATAAATTAGTTGATAAAATAAGGAAAAAAAGGAATGAAGTAATGCATGGAGATAACCTAAATGAAGATTTAGAAATAATAGTGTTTGAAGCGATTAAAAGCTTTGAAGATTTCGTTAAATTATTTGATTAACCTTAAATTAGAATATATATTAGTATAGATATATTCTCAAAATTAGGGTAAACAAATTATGGATAATTTTTTTATTTTAGGTTTTCGTACTCATTAAAATTGAAATATAATAAGTTACTTTTCTAACGCTCTAACTCAAGAAGCTTAAAATAGAATTTAAATGATTTAATTAATGATTGATAAAAGCGGTTTCAAACTAAATAGAGTAATCTCACCTGAAACCAAATATATGCACCTTATGGAAGCAATTCAAGAAGCTGAACTTAGATTTTTACTTGCTAGTTTGAAAGGTGAAACTTTTCATGTTTCTGGAAAAGGCCATAACTAGATTCAATTAAAGTTACCAAAAAATAGATTTAACGCTTTTTTGTGAAAGTTCTCAAAGTAATACTAATACAAATTAATTACTTCCATTTTTAATACAAAGATGGGCATATTTATATAACCTCAAACAAACATACATGAAAATGGTGTGTATATATGGTTATTTGTAGTAATTGTGGGGAGAAAAATGATGATTCCGCTAAATTCTGTCAAGAATGTGGAACTCCTTTAACAAAAGACTTGAAAATAACTAAAGATGAAAAAAATGGACATAAACATTATATTTATGCTTTAACAACGATTATGGGCGTTATTTTGATTATATTGGATTCATTAGGGATAATTAGTAATCTCTTATTGGTCCCTTTAGGTCTTATATTAACAATGGGGGGATTAATTAGACTATTTCCAAAAATAATTAGACCTAAAGCTATCTTGATTGGATTAATAGCTTTTTTTGTAATTCAAAATATATTGTTCATATTGTCAGTCATGTATATTGGCCATTTATCCATCTCTGGGCAGTTTAGCATATTTCTTATTTCGATACTGATTAGTGGGTCTATGGCTGGTTATTTTTCGGGTAAAAGTTATTTGAATGGATGTATAATCGGTTTAATAATAGGAATGGTCTATTCAATTGGATTTACAATGGATTACTATTCTTTTATAGGTGGTTTTATGACCTTAACAATATTTGGATTAACCGGCGGTCTAATCGGAGTTGTAATATTCAGAAAAAATCATAGTTACAAAGTTTTAGATTAAATAAAATAAAAATATTGGATATTTTTTTGCATGCGGATCCTATCTATTATGTGATGTATCTAATTATTAATAGTAAACATTAAAAAGTGATATTCCAATGATAAATATAGCAATTATTGCTATAATTGCGATGATTGGGCCAAATTGCTTTGTTTGTTTGACACGTTCGTAATCTATTTTTCCAGGGAGACCACCAATAAGTGACATCCCTGGGAATTGTATAAATCCGAGCAATATGGCCGGTAATTTATTGAATCCATCTGGAGATTCTATGATTGAAAATAAGACTGCTGCTATTAGCCCCATATAAATACTATATCTTATTTTTTTGTCTTTACTGAAATAAGTAGCTATAAAACCTCCAAGTATAAATGCAAAAATAAACATAGCATTTCCCACTAATGGGGGTGCATCAAACACTAAGGGAATCATAACCAATAGGAGGGTCACAAATAATCCCAAAATTATAGATATGAGCGGGTGAAGTTTCATAAATTAAATTCTTCCTATTTTTTACATTAATCTTTTGGTTCTACAGATAATATATGAAAAATAGTGAATCATTACTAAGACAATTAAAAAGACTATTTAAGAAACCCTAAAACGAGCTCATTCTAAAAATTAAATAAGAATTCAAAAAATAAATCAAATCTATTACAGTCCTACTTTTTTAGTACCATAAAGTATGATATCTCCAAAATTTAATAATAAATAGAAGGGCGGTACAGCACCTCTATTTAATGCCCTTAATATTATTTTAGAGAAATTCGCGCTTCCATTATTGAAAATGAATTTAATTGTTTTCTTATTTAGGGGTATACTTATGGTATACGGGTATATTTATAAAATTGTAAATTATAAAACGAATAAAGTGTATATTGGCCAAACTACAGGGAAACCAGATAAAAGGTGGAAAGACCACCTTAAAAAATTGAGAATGAATACGCACCACAGCCGCCATTTACAAAACAGTTTTAATAAATATGGAAATGTTTTTAATTTTCAAGTTTTAAACTACGCCACATCAAAAAAAGCATTAGATAAGCTTGAAATGGATTATATTGCCAGATATAAAAGTACTAATCAAAAATACGGCTATAATATGTTAATTGGCGGTGGAGGGGTAAGACACACCCCTTCAATGAAAAAACATAAATCTCTACTTTTAACTAGAAACAACCCCATGAAAAACCCGGAAACAGCTAAAAAGATGGGTGAAACCGTCAGAAATAGCGGAATTGTAAATGGTAAAAATAATCCAAGATATAGGCAGGATCTCCCAGATAATTCTTATTTAACATTTTTATATTGGGATTTACTTTTGACATTGATGAAATAGCAAAACTGTATGATACTCATGCCTCGACTATACAGCGCAGATTACAAAAGCATGGTACGGTAATTAAATCTGAATCATTAAGAAATGTTAAAGGATTATGCAGGCTTAGCAGGTATAATTTTAGTTATAGGGAAGTAACCGATGCTCCAATTATTATAAAAGATTATCCTGGAGTTAGCAGGCATAAATCGGGAAGATGGGTTATTGCGTTTAGTATTAACAAAAAACAGCATAAATTTGGTTCTTTTTTATTAAAGGAAGATGCTATTTTTGAATGTAAACGGTTAAGGAAAGAATACGGCGTAATGTTGTTATAACTTTTATTTCATCTTTTTAAACTAATTTGAATATTTAATACTATTAACAAACACCTCTAAAATAAAATAACTATTTTTAAGATTGTATATTAAAATGATAAGTCGTATAAAATGGGTTAGAGATTAATATCCTGATTATAATATTGGTTTTAGATTATTGGATAATAAAATAATTTTACTACGGAAAGTGTTAACTAATACTTCTTTTCCATGGATATATGATAATACTAATAGTTCTGCCGATGAAAAATCCCACCTAAATGGATATAATCTAAAAAAATCATTATGCATGTCGTTGGGTCACTAGAACTATTTTATTTGATTAGCTAGGGGAATATAAATGGATAAAAGACTATTGGTGATCTTGGTATTTGTGGTTATTGGGATGGCTGTTCTTACTTATGGCTACACTCAACAAGATCAGAATACAATACAAAGCAGTGTGATTCAAAATGACACAATTCAAAATGCAACACAGAATAATACAACTCAAAATAGTGAACAAAAAGATGTAAAGGGCACTTTAAAAGATTATGATGCAACAATAACTCAAAAAGGACCCAGTACTCCTCAAAAAAGAGGTACAAGTGTATCTATATCTTACACAGTAACAAATAAAGGGAAAAAGACAATTTATGATGCAGAAGTAGGGGCTCAAGAATTTGATAGATATATTGGTACTTTGAAACCGGGCCAAACTAAAAAATATACATACATGGAGTATATACCGACTGATAAAGACTTAACAGAGTGGTTTGAAGGAAGTAATGTTAAATTGACAGGTTCATTGGAGTTAGGAAGCATTATACTTACTTTTAAAGATGATAAGGGCGTTTTACATGGAGTACGTTCTAATCAGATTTCAATAAAACTGTTGAATTAATCCGATTTTTTCTTTTTTATTGCTTTGAGGTATACTATGAATGAAAAGCTGATGGCAGTCTTGGTGTTCGTAATTCTAGGAATGGTTGTTTTAACTTATGGTTACACTCAACAAGGTAATTATACAAAGCAAAATAACACAGTTCAAAATGCAACACCTAACGGTACAGTTCAAGATAATGAAACAAACGTAGATGGTGCAAGATATAATGATGTAACCATAACTCAAAAAGGGCTTAGAACACCTCAAAAAAGAGGTACAAGCGTGCCTATATATTATACAGTAACAAACAACGGGAAAAACAAGGTATATGGTGTTGAAGTATGGTCTCAAGATTTTGGAAAAGATATTGGTACTTTAGATCCTGGCCAAACTAAAAAATATACATATATGGAATATGTTCCAACTGATAATGATTTAGCATCGTGGTATGATAGTGGTGTTAAATTAAACAGCCAGTATACAATTGGTGGCATTTATCTCAGTTTCAAAGATAGTAAAGGTGTTATACGCAGGGTGCAGTCTAATTCAATTGAAATAAGATTATTGAATTAATTCAATTCTTCTTTTTTTTTAAACTTGATATTTTTCAAATCAAAAATCAGACAATTTACTTATTTTTTTTATTTATTGGCGCTTAAATTTGTAAATATATGGGATTTTCCTGTATTAACATGTTTTATATGTAGTTATCTTTTAAATTACAATCTCAATCCAGTTAATCGAGAAATCACCGTCTTAAATTGAAATCTATATAATAATTTATAATACTGCTGGTTATCAAAAATAGTAATATAGAATCATTAACAAATAATACTACAGTACGGATCGGTTGGTGATTATATGCTGGATTTGGGGATAAAAAAAAGTGGTAAAGAAAGGACTGAAAATTATGCTGTTAAATATTTAAATGAATTAGTGCCTCAAGAAGAAATTTCCGGTGAGATTTATGTGGGGGATATTAAAAAAAGAGAGGTCAAAAAGAAAGAGATAAATGAGTTTTATATAATAATAACAGACCATGATACTCAGGTTAAATGGATTTGTGGGCTTATAACTTCTTATTATCCTGAAAATGGCACTATTTATGGTGAAAGGGGAGGAAGGGTCTACAGTTTTATTGACAGTTTAAATCATGTTGTTAATAAATCCATGACAAATTTGGAAGATAGTTATTCAGTTGACTTTGAAACTTTTAGAAAATCTGTTAATGATAATATCTCTCGGGTCACGGTTAAAGCTGTTGCACCATCGAGTATAAATGCTAAGGCGGTTAATTTAGAAGTTATCAGTGTTCAGCTTAAAGATAACCCAGAAACCCAGAGGGCGTCTACTCTGCTAGATATCACTGATGAATATCCACAGCTTAGAATGGCAGTTACTAACATTATGGATAGAAAAGAAAAAGTTACCCGTGAAAGTATTGCTGCTGAATTGAAATCTTTATTTGACAATAATGAAATGGGAGAAAGAGAATATAATCACGGGTTAAAAGAGCTTGATAAAATGAATAAAGGGGGATAAACATAAAATTTCATTTTTATTTACATTTTTAACTTTATTAATGCTTTTATTTTCATAGAAACTAAATATTTTGTCATATTTTATTTTCCATATAATTTTATGTTATTTAACTCTATTTAATTTATTAATAAATCAATTTTATCAGTATTAAAGTCTAAATAATGTATGTTAACTTTCAATTACAACTTAAAAGGTTATATAATAAACTAATCTTATTTTGTGGCTTTAAGACAATTAATATTAATTTAGGATACTGCTTCTTTGATGTGTGGAGTTATGAATCTCATATGATAAAAAATAATAACTAAAAAAAACAAATTGTTCTTTATCAACTTGATGTATTTGATTGATTTCTTATCTTTAGATAATGAGTAATTCATTATTTTAATTAATTAAAATATAAATTAAATGATAAATTCATACTATTGGCATAAGATGGCAATGATAATAATTATTATTTGATTTGAAGGGGAAAAATATGTCTAAAGAGATTTTAAAGCTTTATGGGAAAGTAAGAGATGATTTAAAGTTTCTCACAGCTTCTGATGTTAGAACAAGGATTATTATAACTTTAAATGGTGGATTAAAAAGTTTACGCGACCTTAAAGACGAAACAAATTTGAGTTCAGCAACTATTTTACATGGAATGAACCAGCTCGATGAAAAAAATTTCATACTTAAACAGTCTGGAGGTTATTCCCTTTCTCAAACCGGCAAAATTGTCGCAATTCATTTAATAAGCCTCATAAAAGCTTCCACCTCTCTGGGAGAACTTGAAAAAATATTTTTAAGGCATGAAATAGAGGCTATCCCTGAATATTTGCTTGAAACTATTGGTAGTTTAAAAAACTCGGTAGTAATTGAGTCTACACCTACAGATGTTATGAAACCCCATACTGTTTATGCCGAACTTTTATCAAAGGCCAAAGAGATTAATTACATATCTTCAGTCCTTCTTCCTCAAAAAATAGAGATGTTCGAGGATTTACTGGAAAGCAGTTCACTGCAGCTTATGGTAACACCGGAAATACTGGATAAATGGATCGAAATAAAGGGCAGAGAAAACTTAAAAAAAGCGACTGAAGAAAAAGATTTTAAAATATGGAAGATAGATGATGCAAGAATGTCTTTTACAGTAACAGATAAATTTATTGCACTGGGCTTGTTTTCAACTGATGGAATATACGATCTTCATAAATATTTAATAGATGAAGATGCTGAAGCGATTGAATGGGGAAACCGACTGTTTGAACATTATTTAAAGAAAGCTGAAGAGGTTAAACTGTAGTTTAACTGGGTTAAGGGTTAAAATTAAAAATCATCGGAGTGTATTAATAAGATGAAAGTTACTCGGATTTTGATAATAGAAGATAATTTTAAAGATGTCCGGTTGATACAGGAAATGCTTAAGGAAATTCCTTCATTTAGTTTTGAGTTTAAACATGTGGAACGTCTGGATGAAGGACTTAAATCTATTAAAAATGATGAATTTGATGTATTATTACTTGATCTTAATCTACCGGACTCCTTTGGGATTGAAACATTCATTGAAGCATATAAAAATGCCCCTCATCTGCCCATTGTAATATTGAGCGGTGCTGCTGATGAGGAAGCTGCATTGGATGCAGTACATGAAGGAGCTCAAGACTATCTGATGAAAGGAGAAGTTGATGGTAAATTACTGACACGTTCTATATTTTATGCAATTGAAAGGAAACAGATAGAAGAAGAGCTGGTAAAACACAGGGATCATCTGGAGGAACTGGTTGAAAAGCGTACTCTTGGACTGAAAGAAGCAAATAAACAACTTAGAATAGAAATAAATGAACGTAAACGGGCAGAAGAAGAAATTAGGGCATCTCTAGAGGAGAAAAAGATACTTCTCGACGAAATTCAAAGCAGAATT
This sequence comes from Methanobacterium bryantii, assembly GCF_002287175.1. Lineage (NCBI taxonomy): Archaea > Methanobacteriati > Methanobacteriota > Methanobacteria > Methanobacteriales > Methanobacteriaceae > Methanobacterium > Methanobacterium bryantii. The sequence goes on from NZ_LMVM01000040.1 coordinate 188,648, forward strand.
CAAAATAGTCTGCAGACAATTATAAGTATAATAGACAGTGAATATTTGCAAAATGGATGTAAGAATTCCAATGAGTTTAATCAGGAAATTGAAAACCGTGCAAAAGCTGTTGAATTAATTAATGAAAAGCTTTGCCAGTCTGAGGATTTTGCAATGATTGATTTTGCAGAGTATATTATAGATCTTACAGATTATTTATTTGATTTCTATGGGGTCAATTCTAATTTAATCAATCTTGAGACGGATATTGAAGGTATACCCCTTGATATTGATGTTGCAATTCCATGTGGCCTTATTATTAATGAGCTTGTTACAAATTCTATTAAACATGCATTTAAATCTGAAATTAAAGGGAAAGTACAAATTAAATTCCATTCCAACGATAAAACATGGTTAAGTGTGTCTGACAATGGTAGTGGTCTCCCTGAAAGTTTTGAACTTGAACATGCAGAAACTTCGGGTTTAAGACTTGTAAATAAATTAGTAAAACAGCTTAATGGAAGAATTGAACTTAATGTCAAGGGCGGAACTGAATTTAAAATTGTTTTTTAATTTTTTTAACCTTTTAAAAATTCATTTAAAACATTTTAATTACTCTTATTTTTAAATACTAACTTTTTTAAGCCTATTTTTTCCAAAAAGCCACAGCTTAAAGAAAAATATATTAGGGATTATTAATAAAAATATAGTATAAATTAATAATAAAGGGGGTGAGAACTATGATAGTTAGCTGGAGAGCAGTAATCATAGGGGCTATTATAGCCATAGTACTTGCAATAATTTTTGGAATGGTTTCTCTCATTTATGGTCCAATGATAGCAGTGTTAATAGCAGGTATAGTAGTGGGATACATGGTTGATACAGATATAGTAACAGGAGCAGTGCATGGTGGAATAGCAGGCCTTATAGGAGGAATAATAGCCTTAATACTGGGATTATTAATTGGTTCCTCATTTGGTTTAGCCGGATCAATAATAGGTGCAGCTTTAATAATTGCATGGATAATTGATATTATTGTAGGTGCAATTGGAGGCATTATAGGTTCTGCAGTAACTGGAAGAAAAATGTAATTTTTTTTATTCTTTTTTTAGATATTAATGAAATAATCTCGTTTTATGGGAATTAACCATCTTTTTTTATATGATGATAGTCTAACTACAGTTATATTTTAATTGAGGAATTAACATGGTAAACTGGAAGGCAGTAATTATTGGTTTTATTCTCACAGTTATTTTTACTTCAATTTTAAACCAGGTTATTGGAAGTTTTGGTTCATATATTGGTGTTATAACCGCAGGTATAATTGTAGGGTACATGGTTAATTATAATTGGATGAATGGAGCTATTCACGGCGGATTAATTGGAATTCTTGGGGGGATAGTTGCTGTAATCATTGTATTAATTGTGGGGGGAGGGCCCTATATAATGGAATCATTCGGTGTTCTTTTACTGGTTGAGATAATTGCTGATGTAATTTTAGGCGCGGTTGGGGGAGCTTTTGGAGCTATGATAACGTAAATAAGTTGTTTTGAATTATCATTTTAAGTGATCAAATAAAAAATTGAAATTCAGGTTGTTTTTTAATTAATTAGAGAATATTTTAAGTATTTAAGAAGAAAATACAAAGTGTAACTATATTAAAAACTAAGGAAGTCAAAACATGGTCAACTGGAGAACTGTAATTATTGGTTTCATTTTAGCGGTAGTATTATCTGAATTTCTGGGATTCATTGGATTAACCATTGGGGCAGCTTTTGGATCAAATGGGGGCAATACTGGACAAATTATTGGATATCTTTTAGCAACCATATATGTTGGTTACAGTATTGATGGGAATTATATAAATGGCGCAATTTATGGTGCAATTATAGGTTTCATTGGGGGATTAGTATCTTTAATTGTTACAGGAGCCATTTTTGGAACTTTTGTAGTAACCACTGGTTCACTAACAGTTTTAGTGCTAGAATCAACACTTTATGGTATTATTGGGGCCATTGGCGGTATTATTGGGTTCATCATCAGCGTGTACTTCTCAAGAAAAGAAGAGCCTGCAGTTTAAAATCTTAAAATAGTTATGAAAACTGTTTTTTTTATTTTTTTATAGATTAACTTTTTTAAAGGTTTAAAAGGTTAATTTAGACATGTAAACAGGGTTAAATATTTTCAAATATATCTTGGGACTAGTTTAACTGCATGGCATGTATTTTGTTAAGTTTGGATATAGATTTAAAAATAAATAAGAAATGTATTAATATTTAAACATAGATAAATGAAAATGGGTGAAATGATGGTTGAAATAAAATCGACACCCATAATAAATGGTATAATCTTAGCAATAATACTGGCAACGCTCTTTAAAATGATATCGGGATCATGGGGCGAATATGCAGGTGTACTTTTAGCAACGATATATGTAGGTTTTTCTGTTAGTGGAAACTATACAAATGGCACAGTTCATGGTGCACTAGTGGGTACTATAGGGGCAATAATCGCAGGAATCTTTTCTATTATGGGTTTTAAAGCGTTATTGGGAATAATGGAAGCAGCAGTTGGGTTGGATGCAATGATTTTATTAATCGTTATCTGGACAGTTGTTGGAGCTATTGGTGGAACAATAGGGGTCATTATAAAAGAATCAGGAACATCAAAAGAAAAACCTGTAACTTAATAATATCAGATATAACCTTTAATTAACTGAAAATATCTTATTTTTTGTTTTAATTAATCTAAAATAAAATGATTTTAAACTGAAAAACGTCTTTATTGGATTTATAACTACATTGATGTGGTATGATGCAGGTGCTTGGGCATATCTGCATTTTAAGAGGTTTGCTACATGTATTAGAACCAATAATTGCCGGTTTCCTTGTTGTGTATATAAATGATATGTTATGTGGATAATATCATAAATAGAAATATTTCAAGCGGTTTGGCGGGCTTTGCAGCGGTATTTATAATTTTGGGCATAAGAGAGCTAGTCCCTGTTTTTAGAAGTTATTTAGAACTGTTAATTGTTATTATGGCTATCTGTGCAATTAGGGCATTGTAATTGGTGCAGTACTTGAATTAATCGGGTTGGATCTTAGGAACATTGGCTAAGGGGCAGATTTTGAAAATAGAAGCTTAAATTAGTTATATTAAGTTATTATCTTATATTTTTCATTTATTTTTTAAAATTCATTATTAAACTAATGGGATTACCCTGTAGCAAAATAAGTATTTTAGGGATTAAGGACATAATGCATACTGACTCAAGATTGAGGTGATAAAATGACTGAATGGACAGCTGTTGGAATAGGTGGAATAGTGACTGCTGGTTTAACTATTGTTCTTGCCCTTGTGTTTTTCCCATTGTTCTTTTTAGGGCCAATAGTGGGCGGTTTTTTAGCAGTTTATTTGATGAAAAATGAATTTGAAAGTGGTATAATAAATGGCGCTTTAGCGGGAGTTATTGGTGGTTTAATAATTGGAATTCTCTCACTATTTGGTATTGGGATAATAGCTGCCGTAATAGCAATTTTAGCGGCACAAATAGGACTTGCAGTAGGAGCACTGGGAATTTTAATTGTAATTTTCTTTACAATACTTGCAGTGTTCATATGTGGAATTCTTTCTGCTATTGGCGGAGCTATAGGAGAATATGTACAATCTGCAGGTAGAAGAGGATATGAAAATTATTAAAGAATGAATCCTTAAATTCATTCTTACTTCTTTTAAAATAAGTATATTGATTTAATAAGTCAAAATCATAGTTCAGTTTATTTTTATAATGCCCGAATCAGCATCAACTTCAACAATATCTCCCTCTTTTAAAATATTTAAAATATCTGCATCTGGTTGGTCTACCATGGGTATTTCTGCCATTATTGCGCCTGTTGCAATAATAGGTTCAGCTTTTAATGATATTATCGCACTGGGAGCGGTTTTATTTTTTGCCATCTGGAATATAACATAAGATCCTACAGTGGATCCTTTTCCAGAGGGAATTACAAGAATTTTTCCACTTATTTTTTTACCGTACAATTCATGCTGTGAATCAATTATAACTCCTGTTTTTGGGTCTACTCCACCTAAAAAACTTATAGAATCTTTTGTAACTATAACTTCTCCCCGGGCATGTCCTTTAGAAATTTTTCTACAATTTATAACCTGTTTTTGCATAAAATCACGTTTTAATCAGTAAAATAATTATATGAATCAATTTAACGGTTTAGTTAAATGTATCTAATATTTAATCAAACAAAATTATCTAGTATTTTATCTGTTTTATAGGTAACTTTTAACTGGCAACACATAAATCAGCGGTTTTAAGGATGTCTAATATGAAGATTCAATTCAGCGTTATATCCAATAATTAAAAAGAAAAATAAAGAAAAAATTAAATAATGATTTTACTGTAGTTCTAACTTGATCCCGCCGATTTTTGGCCTTAAGAAGTTATATATCAATGCTAAAATTGCATATGCTATAAATGCACCTACCATGAATCCGATTGTAAATCCGGCCAGGAACATAACTCCTATGATGGCAACTCCATATAGTGCGCTGATTATAACTGCGATTATTCCAATGATAATTCCGCATATAGCTGCAATAATTGCAGTTATTAACGCCAGCTGTACTGGTGCAACTGACAGTATCTCATACATATTTTCTGCATCTGCTGTAAATTCAAGCTTAATTCCACCAACCCTTGGCGCTATTAAGTTGTATAATGCAGCTAATATTACATTTATTACAAATACAATTACAAATGTTGTTATTGGCAGTATTATAATGGATAATATAGATCCTATAACTCCAAATGTTCCTAATGAGGATATGCTTTCTGCAGTTACATTTGTCCCGTTTAGCGGCAGTGAACTTGCTATTTGTGATACTACAGGGATGTATGCTGCAACTAAAGGCATAACAATTAAGGCAATTATAAGTACAAAAATTGCTGAAATGGTAGAAGTTATTAGTGCAAACGGCATCACTGGAATCGATTTTATTTCCCTTAGATCTTCAAGTCCAAGTTTAATTCCACCAAGTTTGGGGACTAATAAATTGTAAATTAATGCAAATAAAAATGACTGAAGGACTCCTAGAACAAAGCTGCCTACCGGTGAAGAAACGATAGATGCAATGTAAAACCATAGTGCAGTTGAGTTAGCTGCAGTTGGTGAGATTGCAAAGGGTATTAGTCCTAAAATTAATGTAAATATTGCATACAGGAAAGCCCATACTGCATTAATAGATGATGTCATTAATGTGTAAGGAACAATTTCAATTGATTTGATTTCTTTAATGTCGACCATGCATTTACCTCCAAAATCTTTGAGTGCCGTACAAACGAAGCTTGCAAAAAACAAAGTTTTTGCTGCATCGAAAATCGTAGATTTTCGATAGTTTCGTGGCTTCGAGACAAAGCTTGCGAAACTCTGTTTCATGCATTCAAAAGACTTTCAGTCTTTTGATGCTTTGAACACTTGTGTTCAAGGGCTCCGAAATCGGAGCTAACAAAACCTTTGGTTTTGTGCGTTCAAAATTCGTAGAATTTTGGAAGATTTCGAGAACTCCAAAAAACCTTTCAAACGTTTTCAATATGCGGAAAACATAGCTGTCGAAAATCTCTGATTTTGACAGTTTTCCTCAAACTCATTTTAAGTTATTCTAATTTGTAATTATTCACTGGTTTATATAACATTTTCTTTAATTTTAAAATCATTTAATTGAATTTCAAAGGTGATATTTAACTAAAAAATATGCTAAAAGTTATATAAACTTAAAAAATAGGATTTAATGTATTACCAATTTTAAAATTAAAAAATAAAAAAGTAGGGAATTAATTTATTCAAGTTCCAGTTTAACTGCACCAATTCTTGGAGCTAATGCATTGTAGAATATTGTTATCAGCGCGGTTCCTATGAAATACATTATGAAATAACCAACTATGGATGCTATTAGTGCTCCAACTCCTCCAGCTACGTTTCCATTTGCACTGAGTGAGGCTAGATCTGCAAGTCCTCTGAGAAGCCCAAATATAGTGAAAACGATTGCTACAGCCAGTGATGCTGGTACAACAGGTATAGAAGTCAGGTTTTTCAATGTTCCAGTAACTGCATCAAAGTTTAACTGTATTTTAGAAACTTTTGTGGCTATATAGTTGTAGAATATCGCTGCTAATGCATTACCAATAAATCCAAATATAAACGCCATTATTGGCAGTCCAATAATGAGGATTATGGCTAAGAATACTCCTCCTGCTGCTACAGCCTGTCCTGTAGGGATGGTCATGTTTGTAGCATTGGTGGCGTTGGCAATAGCCTGTGATACAACTGGGATGGAACTGCTTAAAGCTGTAAATACTGGTGTAATTGCAGCTGCTAAAAATACTCCTATAATAAAGGCCCATATTGTTTCTATGGCTGCTAATATTAGTGAAAACGAAACTACAGGGATATTTGTTACTTCATTTCCTTCTAATCCTAGTTTTATACCACCTAATCTAGGTGCTAAACCATTGTAAAGCAGTATAGTGAAGAAACTTATAGCTAAGTATATAAAGAATGCTGCTATGGGATATATTATAATTAAAGCGGCTCCTGCGGATGTAATAACTGATCCAAAGACACTAGCTTGAGGGACTAAGGCTGCTATGATTCCGAATGCGATTAAAGTTATTATAGCTGCAATAAATGCCAGAATTGCATGTATCGATGATGACATCAATGTGAACGGTGCTAATTCCACAGATTTAATTTCTTTTACATCTACCATTTTTTTACCTCCTTTTAAGTTCTAATTATACTTAGTTTATATTTTGTGACATTAACATATATTTTTTTCTATTTGAATCCTGAAATAACTCTCTTTGTTGAAAAATTAGTGGAGTTAAGGATAAAATCATGTCTCGGGTGCTTAATTAAAATAAACAATTTAAAAAAACTAAAATGGTGAGTTAATATGAAAATGAGTTTCTAAATAAATTGGAAGTTAAATAAGTAATGCCTGTAATAAACAATAAAAAAAGAAATAATATGGTTAGAACCATTCTTTTGAGGCTTCCAGAACATTATCTACTATTTTAACAGATGATCCGATGTAAGTGTGAGGATCCATTATTTCTCTAATTTCAGCCTCTGATAAATACTGTTTAATTTCATCATTTGTTAAAACTGTATCCAGCAGTCCCGTATTTTTTTCGTAAGCTTCCATTGAACAGTCTCTTGCCAGGGCATAAGCTGTTTGCCTTCCCATTCCTCTTCTTGTAAGTTCTGCCATGAATCTTTCTGCCATTATTAGTCCGTGGGTACAGTTAAGGTTTCTTTCAATGTTTTCTGGATAAAAGACAAGATTGTTGAGTAATTTGTTTGTTAGATTGAGTATGTAATCTGTAAGGATACATGACTCCGGAAGAATTATTCTCTCACAGGAAGAGTTTGTAAGGTCTCTTTCATGCCATAATGGGTTGTTTTCAAGTGCAGGAGTAACGTAAGAACGTATTACTCTGGATACTCCATTGATTCTTTCTGCTGTAATTGGATTTCTTTTATGAGGCATTGTGCTGCTGCCGACCTGTTTTTTAGGGTCGAATTTTTCCCCAACTTCCTTAATTTCAGTCCTTTGAAGACTTCTAATTTCTACAGCAATTTTGTCAAGGGTACTTGCTATATTTGCAAGGTCCATAATGAATTCTGCGTGGTTGTCCCTCTGCACGATCTGGTTTGAGATTAAAACTGGTTTAAGGTCTAAGATTTCAGATACTCTTTTGTGAACATCTAAACCCTCTTTACCGAGCGCTGCTATAGTACCAACTGCACCAGTTAGCATACCGACGCATAAACGGTTTTTACATTCGTCCATTCTTTCAATCTGCCTGTGGAACTCATCCGCCCATAATGCAAATTTCATACCGTAAGTTAGTGGAAGTGCATGCTGTCCATGGGTTCTTCCAATACAAACAGTATTTTTATGTTCTTCAGCTAGATTAAGAAGGGTTTTAGTAACTTTAACCAGTTTTTCCCTTAAAATTTCTATTGATTCTCTAAAAAGAAGTGACTGTGATGTATCGATTATATCATTGGAGGTTGCTCCAAAATGAACATATTCTCCTGCATCTCCTTCACATGCTTCTGCAAGAGCTTTTACAATGGATGCAATATCGTGATTGGTTTGTCTTTCAATCTCTTTTACTCTTTCCAGTGTAACATATTTTGTATTTGCTTTTTCTCGTATCTGGGATGAAGCTTCCTTTGGAACTAATCCAAATTCAGATTCTGCTTCTGCAAGTGCAGCTTCAACATCGAGCATTTTTTGAAGTTTATTTTCTTCTTCCCAGACATTTCGCATTTCTTCTGTTCCGTACCTGTATTCAATAGGGTGAATTGCCATGTGTATCTCTCTAGTCTAAAATTTTTTAATTAAGTTGATACTGTAAAACGTAGTGCTATACAGATTACTCCTAGTAGTGCACTTCCAATTATGACCTGTTCTGGTGTTAATTTAGGTCCTCTTGTTTCTTCTTCGAAATACCTTACAAGGCCGGCTCCACTTGGTGGGAGACTTTTTTTATCTTTTTTTGCCATAAAATCACCGATTAGCTTTATTTATATTATGAAAATTAATTCTAATTTGATATTAAATATATCATTAAATTAATTTAAATGTTATATATCCTATAAATTTAGGGATATAAATATTTAAGAAATATTCTAATTTTTTCTTAAATAGTTTCAATAAAACATTACCATACTTTTTTATAAAGCTATATAAAAGTTATTTGAGATATTGCTCCTTTCTTTTGTATAATAATTAGTATTAGATGTTTATTTTTAATCGCATGCCTTTGTTTATAATCTATTTGTAATTCCGCGTTTTTATATGGTGATTTATCATAAATTCCATTTAAGTGGAGATCATCGATTTCTTCGGTAGGGGTATGCTTGATAGTAATGAATAATAACTATAACACTGTCCTTTGATTTATTATGATTTTTTAATATGGTTTAAGAAAAAACAAAAACATTTATAAACAATAACCGACAGTTATCCTAAATTATGACCAGTGGTTTTATAAAATATTTACCATTGGTTATAAATTACCTAAAGTTTAGGAGGTTGAGGAAAACCTATGGTTTTTCGAACTTTCGAAAATCTGTCAAATCTTAAAAAAATCTTTGATTTTTCATGTTGAAAAATGCAAAGCATGCAAACACTTCGTGTTCGCTGCTACAAAATCGAAGCTTACAAACTTCTGGTTTGTTCATTCGAAAGCAGAGCTTCGGTGCCCCGAAAATCTGTGATTTTCGAGAGCTCCAAACCCGAAGGGTTTGAGAGATTTTGTAAATATCTTTCTAACTTTGATTTGACGTTTGCGAAACTTGTTTCGCAACTGCAAAAATTTAAATTTTTGCACGCCACAAAAATCAAAGATTTTTGTAGACTTCGATTTTCGAATGCCCGAACATTTATGTTTGGTGGCCTAAAATCAAAGAATTTGGAGGTAATAATATGAAATTTGGTATAGAATTTGTTCCAAATGAACCTATAAGCAAAATAGTTAAATTAGTCAAATTAGCTGAAGATGTAGGTTTTGAATACGCGTGGATTACAGACCACTACAACAACAAGAACGTGTACGAAACCCTGGCATTACTTGCCGAAGGAACTGAAACCATCAAAATGGGTCCTGGTGTAACCAACCCATATGTAAGAAGCCCAGCAATAACTGCTTCTGCAATTACAACACTTGATGAACTTTCAAACGGAAGGGCTACATTAGGTATTGGTCCTGGTGACAAAGCAACTTTCGATGCATTAGGAATTGAATGGACAAAACCAGTAAGCACAATTAAAAGTGCAATCACCATGATGGAAACATTAATGGCTGGTAAAAAAACAGACAGCGGTGCACAATTAGGTGGTACCAAAGCTGTTCAGGAAAAAATCCCAATTTACATGGGTGCACAAGGTCCTATGATGCTTAAAACCGCTGGTGAAGTATCTG
>NZ_LMVM01000041.1 GCF_002287175.1 Methanobacterium bryantii
TGCAGCCCAAAAATTCTACGAATTTTCGACGGCTTGCAAAATTTCTAATTTTGCGGCCCAAAAATTCTACGAATTTTCGACGGCTTGCAAAATTTCTAATTTTGCGCTCCAAAAAACCTTCGGTTTTTTGAGAGATTTTTACATGTCCATGACCCTGTGCATGAGTTATACATTATGTTAAATTGTAATTTTAATTGATTATATAGGATTTATCTTAAAAAAAATACAATTTACTTAACCAGACACACGAGTGAAGCGATATTATTCACACAACATTCTGGGCATGAGCGTTAAATTATTAATTTAGTGTTGTTAAGGTACTTGTAAGCATGTAATGCTTGAAGAAATAGTTATCTTGGAATTATTTTTAAAATAGGATCAGGAATTAAAAAAATAAAAAGATAAAGTATTTTATCTAAAATAGGTATTGTCAACTGCATTTACGAATCTTCTTGCATCCTGTAGCTTTTTGGAAGCTGAATCAAAGTGGTATGTCTCGAGAATTATGGTGGGCGTTCCATTATTTGCAATTGGTACAGTGACATACTGAGGGCTTGTTGGATTTGGTGGGGTGTAAATTACCAGCGAAGGCATTCTGTAAACTATAGATCTGGCAATTCCAAGCGTGTAAGAACCTTTTGATATTGGATATAAGAACCTGTAATATTTATATCCGCTTGAAGCGCCGTGGTTTTCATGAACATCGAATACAAATGTTGGTTTAATTCTAATTACATTAGGGACAACGAATTTTTGTGCCAGCAGCTGTCCGTTTATTCTTCCTTGGGTATAGTTTGACGCGGATTTAGTTACATGGACTTTATAGACTATATATCTGTAGTTTAAGCTATTTGATCTGTTTCTCACAACATTTGCTACATCGTAGCTGAATTCATCCTCCATGGGGTGAACTCCGGTTATATATACAATCTTAACGTTAGAATTGGGGTTTCCATAGGTAAACTTTTCTACATAACCGTATGAAGTGCTGCCTATAACGGCTGCAGAGCTAGTGCTAACTACTGAGAACATCATTAACAGGCATAACAAAATGCATATGATTCTATTTATTCAATCACCTCCAGTTAGGTTTTTAAGGAATTTAAATAGGTTGGGGGCGTAGTTTAGTTTAATAATAGTTTGATGTTTAAATGGAGTTAACACGGAAAAGTAAATTGAAGGCATGGTGTCAAATGATCAAAAGTTAATATGTAATATCTTATTAGTAATATTCATATTTCAGGTATTAATATCTTTGTAATTAAGCATTAAAATGTATTTTAATCAGTTTAAAATGATTGCTATAATATAATAGGCCTTTAAAATAATTTAAAATTTTAACCATAAAAAGATATTACATTAGAAAATGCAATGTTTTTGGGAATAAAAAGTAGGTAGATATTAACTCATTTATCATAAAAAGAATAATTAGATCTTATTTTTTAACGTAACTTAATTCTCATTCAATGATCCGGGTGATTGTACCTATTCCTTTACTTCGACCTTCTCTAAATATAATTTTTTGACCCTCTTTAACAGAAAAAGGCCTATATTTAAATTGCATTTTAACTTTACCTGTATCTCCGGCAGACATATACTCTTTGTCAAGAGGTTCAAAGATAACAGTTTCTGCAATTGTTTCTATATGAGTTATGCATTCATAACCTTCTTTAATTGTTGTTGGATGTACTAATATAGCAACATCTGCCTCAAATTTCTTAACAGATCGTTTTTCATAGTTAGGATCACATAAAATCATGCCTCTTTTAATATCCTCGATATTTGCTCCTTTTATTGAGATTCCAACGACATCTCCAGCTTCAGCATAATCTTTTTTGTAGTAGTGCATTTCAATGGATTTTGCCCTAACGTCCATAAATTTTCCAGTTCCATCGGGGCCTAGAAGCAGTTTATCACCGTTTTTAATTCTTCCCTGTCTTACTGTCCCGCTTACGACTACTCCAGCACCTACAACGGAATATATCTTATCTATATACATCATGAATGGTTTTAGTGAATCCTCTTCCTTTGCCTCAACTTCAAGGTTTAAAAATAATTCATCAAGAAGTTCCAGGCCGTCACCAGTTAATGAAGAAACATTTATCACTGGGACAAGATGTTGATTAGCGTGTTCTGCCACAAATTTAGCGTCTTCACATGTTTTTATCATGTAAGGAATTCTTCCAACAAGTTTTAAAAGATTGAATACTTCATCTTTTGTGTCTTTTATTTTTTCAGCGCTTACCATGTCAATTTTGGTAATTACAACAATTAAAGGCAAATCCATGGCCATTATAATTCCAATATGCTCTCGGGTAATGTGAGTTGGCCCCTGATCTGCAGCTATTGTAACAAGCCCATAATCCAACTTTTGACCTACAATTCCTCTTATAGTTGTTCTAAGCCAGGGCTCATGGCCTACAGTATCTACAAAGCATATGAGCTTGTCACAATCTTCAACAGCCTTCGCCTTTTCTTTTTTATTTAATGGATTTTTAACCCTTACAGGTTCTCTATTACAGAATCCATAGATTGCAAAGGAGAGATCTGCTGAAAGCCCTCTCTCTATTTCATGTTTCTGCAGATCTAAAAATATCCGTGTCCTGCCGGAGCCATCATCTAGGCTGCCGGTGGTCAAAGTACCAATAAGCGTGCTTTTTCCATGGTCTACATGTCCTGCAACGCCTACAAGCATGTGATCTCGCTTAGAAAGATCTTTTTTACCAATAAAAACTCGAGCTACATCGCCGTTGTTTCCAGGATACTTTTCAACTTTTAAAATGGTGGAATTTATCTCTTCTGCGATACTTTTTAAAACAAATAGTGATTCTTCCATTTTCTCATCTGAGAGTCCCAGAAGGTTTCCATCATCATCTACACCTATAAAATAAATAGCTTCTCCGCTACCCCGTTCCATCCTGTATTTCATCTGGGATGCAAGGCGCTGTTTTCTATCTTTTTGAAGATGATAATCTTTTTTAAGGCTTTCTTTAAATTCTATATTTCTTCTTTCACCTTTTTTTGTAATATTATAGATGCTGCTTGTCATGAGATTGAGCTATTTACAATTTCTTAAATAAGGTAATATCAGATTTTATCGGCGGTTGTAAAAACCGCGCCGCCGTATTTCTCTTCCTGTAATTCTTTAACTTTCTGGATGGCTAACTGCACATCTTCAGTTTTTGCAAGGATACGTCGACTTTTAACCTTAAATATTTTACCGCAAACGCATTTTTTTTGAATTACTCCTTCTTTGGAGTACATTGCACGTCCACAGTTACATCTAAATATGAGATACATGAAATCACGTGTTAACTTATTGAATATTATTTTTGTTTTAATTTTTAAATTCACTGGATTGTATTAATAATGTAACTTCACTTTATTTAAAATTTTTTAAAAAAAAGAATTTAGAAATATCTAATTTGGCCAAAAAGTTGGCTTTCGGTCTGCAATCATCCCCATCCAAAAACTTTGCCTAATATCGGGTTGAATGTGTTAAAAATTGTAATAATTATTGGATTAATGACTGCAGAAATTTTGAGAATTAATGGATAAAATACATTGGGTATCGTAAGGAATGCCCCTATGGATGCACCAATATTGGTCCCAACTACAACTATTAAAACTCTAAAAAGGTTGTTATCCCAGAAATCCCTTAAACTTTCGCAGTCTTTAAAACCTGCCAGGTCATCCATCCCTACTTTTCTTCCTTTGGCTTCTACAATTCCTGAAAACCATCCTGCAGCAAGAAGAGGATGTAGAACTGTTAATGGGGCCACAACAAATGCAGTTACTGCAGAATAAATCTTTGATCCTGATAGAATACAACCTGCAAAGGATAATCCGCTTGTTAGCAGCACGTATTGGAGGATGCTGGTCTGTATATTAATTCCACTAAAAAATGCCATTGCAAACACTGCGATGAAAACAACGGGTATTAAAAACAGCAGGATCTGCATAAATGAAAATCTGGATTTTTTAACGCCTAAAAGGTCGTAAAGTGGAGGTATATCATCTGGATTATTGATATATTTTGTAATTCCCTCTTTATGCCCCGCACCTACCACTGCAACTACACTTTCATCTGGAATATCTGTAAGCATTCTTGCCATGTACTGGTCCCTTTCATTTACCAGAACATCGTATGCTTTGGGTGACATTTCCTTAAAATAGCCCATAACCTCTTCGAGGGCATCTCCTTCGGTTATACTTTCAATATCTTCAATTTCTTCATCTTTGCTGAAGAAAGATGCTATTAAGCCGTATATGAACTTCATTTTTTCGATGATGCTCATTTTGTTTAATGCACGGTTCAGGGTTATTGAAATGTCACGGTCTATTAAGGCAATTTTTGCACCTATTTCGTTTGCCGCTTCTATTGCAGCCATCATCTCTGATCCAGGTTTAACACCTACATCATCACCTATTCTGCGCTGCATATATGATAAAAATCCGCTAACTAAGAATAAGGTCAGGTTGTCACCTTTAATCAGTTTTTTAATTTGAAATTCCTCTTTGGGAGTTTCAACCCCTTCTTTTTCATTTAATAGATTAGTATAACGATTAATGTCCAGTTCAATAGCGACAACGTCTGGTTTTTTCTCTAAAATGCTATTTCGAACTTTTTCAACACTTTTTTCTGATACATGCGCTGTTCCGATTATTTCAAGTGATTCTGGTGCCATAGAAATCTCACGTTTTAATTTGTATAATTCTTAATGATCCCTTTTTCATATATGGGGATAATATCATATATATTTTTTTTAATACTAAACTTTATGTCTTCCAAAAATCCAAGTTTTTGGAGGGTCAAAGAAGACTTTGAATTCATGATTGCTTTTTTAACCATTTCTTCGTCTCTCGATGCCATGTATGCTGCCATGGCCATTTCATCAAGTTCGTAATTTTTAAGGTAAGATATTATTTCTCCAGCTCCAAGGAAATCTTCAATTGCAAATCTTCCTCTAACTCCTGCCATTACTATTTCTATATGATCTTCAGCAATTTCAGAAGCTTTTTGGGCTACAGATTTTGCATTTATAAATGATCCAACCAGTGCTGTTGCGTTTATTCCTTCAAGAATTCGGGTACCATTTGTAGTGGTAAGTACAAGGGTGTCTCCGCTGAAATTTTGCATTTCAACCGGTGAATTTCCAGTATCAAATCCTGGAATGGGAGCTCCATCTCTTTCACCTGCAAGGACTGCATTGTACTTTTTGGCAAGTTCTATTGCGTTATCTTTATCTTTCACTGCTATAACTTTATTAAAATTATTTAGAGCAACATTTATAGTAGCACTAGCTCTTAAAACATCTACCATAATTGCAACATCTTTAGAGATTGATTTATCTAAACTTAAAGAAACTAACATTAAAAACACCAAAAATAGGGAAATTTAACAAATAAAAACGAAATTAATGGGTATCTCATTAAATTTTTTCAGTACCCAAATGTCTTTACAGAACAATTTTAACTAATTTTTTCAGCAAAACCAAAACGTCTTCTTACAGAAACAATTTTAACTTTAACTTCTTCTCCAGCTTTTGTACCGGGTACAAATACCACAAAACCATTTATACGGGTAATTCCATCGCCTTCTTTACCCACATCTTCTATTTTCACATCATATTCTTCCCCTTCTGAAATAGGGGCAGTTTTTGGACCTTGATCTGTTCCGAACAATTCATTCACTTCCTTCGACCAAAACTAAGTTGGTCTTATTTAGATATACGGTTAAGTTATTATATAAATGTTTTCATAACATTATTAACAACTGCTTATTTGTAGAATTTAAGGAATTTCATTGATTTAAAATAGTATTTAAGTGTTTTGATCATGCATATAAAACTAACAGTATATTAAACCAAACTAAAATTTGAATTAAAGGATAAAAATTTAAGAGGATGATAGGCTTGAATGACGATGATAAAACAATAGAATCAATGGTAGAAGAGTACAAAATGAGTATGGGTGGGTCATTTTTCAACAATTTCACTAAAGAACCTGAAAAAGATATTGAACTGGAAGAATTAATAATTAAAAAGGGGATAGATAATCATCTTTTTGATACCCATGAACTGTTATCAATTTATGATGATCTATCTGAGTATAATAAAAGGGAATTTTTCCAGAGAGTAGTCGTGGCATTTATTAAATTTAAATTTCAGGAAGATGCTGTGGAATGATCTAAGCAGGTCTAATATTGTTTTATTTAAATAATTATTTTATTTTCTATATTTTAGATTTAATTATTCTCCACCAGTTATAACGTCTAAATCTTCTTGTGTAAGTGGTTTTCCTTTTAGAAGTACTTTTTCTCCAATTGCATCGACCATATTGCATGGAATAACTTTGGTTTCTCCACGTCCTATTTTGCCAGTGATGCTTGCTTCTCGAAGTACAAGACCTTCAATTCTGCGGTTTCTAAAATCTAAATCGATATCTTCTACTTCTCCAACTACATTTCCTTTTCCATCTATTACTTCTTTACCTTTAATATCATCTATTTTCATATTAATCACTCTTTTAATTAATCATAAAGATTTTTAATTTAAATTACATTTTTTAAGCCAATTTGAACCTTTTTAAGATGTGCTGTTTAATAAATAGGATACACTCCTGTTTGTAATACATATTATATTGCTTTTATTATATTAAAATTCCTCAAAAATTCATGAATTTTTTAAGAGTGAAACATATTATGTATTTTCTAAAATTCGGTGAATTGTGGTAGGTATGATTTTATATTAACTGATAAAAACATCAAATTTAAATATTTTAAAACCAAGGGTAGACTATGAAATTTTCCTTAAAAGTTGTAACAACTCCTATGTGTGAAGAAATCGTAAAGCTTGCAGGTATTTCAAACTATGTAGTAAATAAAACTCCAGATTCAGTTGGAGCAGATATAGCTGTTGTTTTATCTGAAACTAAATTATCCACTAAATCTATTAAAATTAAGTTGAATACGTTCTCACAGATTAAAGAAAGTATAGAAATGCTTTCTGAGAAGTTTGAAACTTCCCCTTTAGATTACGAAATTAAAGAAATTGTGGGATCTAAAAAAAATCGAAAGATAAAAGTAAAAGTTTATTCAAATTTTTTAAAGGAGATAGTAAAAGATATGGGTTTTAGCGTGGCTGATAAAGATTATAATTTTGTGGTTTATCCTGATTATATGAAAGATAATGTGGTAAATGAAGATGTAGAAACTGTTGAAATACCGTCCCACAAAAATGTACCTTTATCTGCAATAGAACGGGCTGAAATGAGGTATAACATTCTGGAGAAAAGATTATGTATGAAACCTTAACTTACACTGGAGGAGTTCACAAGCATGAAGAGATTACAGAGCTTATAGAAGATCTGGGTGGATTTGTACTTCAGGAAAACCTGAGTCAAATGGATCTCGTTATAACACTTGCTGTTCCAATAGAAGACGTGGATAAAGTTCAGGAAAAGGCAAAAGAACTCCTTGGAACAGTAAAAATTGCCCCAATGGCAGGTACGGAGATTGCTATAGTTTCTCCAACTCTTGCAAGGCAGCACCTTCCCCATTCTGCGTGTGATATTTCAGAATATCTCAGGAGATATGGAGCAAAGGACAACATGATTGGGCTTTCCCGTGGAGCTGGAAAGGGCATATCCAGAATTTCACAGGATGAAAAAAAGCTAATCGAAGAACATGATCTGGCTGTTTTTGCACTTGGAAGCTTTAGGGAGTGTATATTGGACAAAACACATCTTTTTGAAGACCTTGAAATCCCTGTAGTCGTAACTGGAGCTCCAGATATAGATGTCGAGGATATTCCTGGAGCAAGTGCATATGTGGGGGGATTGGGTAGAATTCCCAGCAGGCTTAAACGTGGAGAACATATCAGGGCCCTCAGAAGTCTGGCTGAAACTGTTGAGGGAATTCTTGATGATAGAAGGAAAGAAATAACTGAAGATCCACCTATTGTGCCATCAATACTTGTAAAAACGGAGATTGAAAACCAGATACATGCAGTAAAAGATGTTTATTCACCAGCCCCAGTTGTAAGTCAGCTGGATGGGGTAAGGGTTAAATTGAATTATGATGAATATAAAGATGAAATTGGAAAAGTTAAGGTGGATGAGTACATTTTAGAAGATGTTTCCGAAATAAGGAGATCTTTAATGTACGATTATATTCTGGTTAAGCTGCTACCTGAATCTTCTATTCTTTAGTTATAACTCTAAATATTAAAAAAGCACTTTGATTTTCACCTGATTTTTTATTTTATTATTAAATGGGAGTTTATTATCGAATTATTTTATAATTTAGAGATAATATAAAAAAATTAAAATATTATGTGATATAGAAGTAACTATAAGAAGATTAAAAACTGGTTTTGTATTGGAGTCTAAAAATGAGGAGAATTATTCAGCTTGCTCTATTCTTATCCGTATTTTTCTTAGGATTCTTAGCTATTGATTACTATATTTTTAATAGATTGGGCATGCTGTTAGGCGTATCTCAGACTATAATCACAATAATGGTAATTATATTTACCGCTGCTTATCCTGTTGCAGCGGTACTTGAAGGTACCTTATCCAATGAATTTACGCGTATAGTTTACACGTTATCTGCTACGTGGATGGGTATTGCACTTGTTTTAGGGTATACTCTTCTTGTTTATGAAATATTGAACTTTGTATTTAATATTCCGTCATTTACTGCAGGAATTGCAGTAATTATAGTCGCTTCCGTTATAAGCGCATATTCAATTGTTAACAGTTTGCATCTGAATATTAGGGAAATTGAGATACCAATACTAAATTTAGAGCGAGAATTGAGAATTGCTCAAATAAGTGATACTCATATTGGACCTATCAGAAATTCTGGATTTATGAAAGAAATAGTTAAAAAAATTAGCCTTTTAAATCCAGATCTTGTATTAATAACAGGAGACCTTGTTGAAGGAACTGTAGGTTTACACCCTTCTATGTTTGATTCAATTAATAAACTTAAATCCCGGATTTTTTTTGTAACAGGCAATCATGATATGTATGGAGGGCTGAAAAACGTTTTTGAGGTTCTTAAAACTACAAATATTAATATACTGCGAAATGAAGTGGTTGAATTTGAAGGTTTGCAGATAGTTGGGGTTGGGTATTCAACCCAGAGAAATTACCTTAAAACTGTACTTCCGGGGTTAAATATTGATAAATCAAAGCCTTCACTTCTCATGTATCACGTACCTATAGAAGTTGAATATGCGAGTGAAGCTGGCATTGACCTGCAGCTTTCAGGACACACTCATAAAGGGCAGATATTCCCATTGAATTTCCTTGGAAGACTTGTTTTTCCGTATTTCCAGGGATTATATAATCATAATGGAACACAGGTTTATGTATCTCCGGGAACTGGAACATGGGGCCCCCCAATGAGATCTGGTTCTAAAAGTGAAATAACCTTAATTAATCTCAAAAAGAAGTAATTTGGGATATATGTAAATAGGGGCATTATGCTAATTTATTCACAAGTTAGTGCAACTATATTTAAATTAGGATGAATAAACATCTTTAGATTTTTCATCAGTATATCTGGGTTAATTTTTAATTTTAATAGTTAAAAACTACTTTAAATGTTTTAATAAGCAGTTTACTTATTCAAAAAATTTAAAACGTATGCATGTTACTTATATATGATTTTAAAGAGTAATAAATTGATTTGAATAAATTAAAAGTTTATTTTATGTTTTTTTATTATGCTCAAAATTTTTCATTTTAGGGTTATGAATAAATATTCAAAACCTTTATATAACAGTTATGAATATATATTCATAACATGGTGAGGCCGAGAAGATTTAGAAGAATATTCCAAGAGCATCAAATCAGATGCTTCAGGCCGGATTTAGAGGGTAATGCTGACCATATTGATCCTGTAGAGATTACAATGGATGAAATTGAAGCAATTAGGTTAAAAGATTATCAAGACCTTAAACAAGGAAAAGCAGCAGAGATCATGGATGTTTCACAACCCACATTTCACAGGATTTTAAATCTGGCTCGAGGAAAAGTTGCAATGGCCCTTATTGAGGGTAAAATGATTAAAATTAAAGGAGGAGATTTTGTGGTAGATAAAGAAAGGTATAAATGTAAAAGCTGTAGCTTTGAATGGTACAGCCCTGAAAAAGAATATGAAAAATGTCCAGACTGTGGATCAGAATATATTTATAAAATCAGCACAGCTGAAGAGGCTCAAACACCCCCAGGACAACTTGGAATGGGAAGAAGGAGAGGATTTGGCGGTGGAATGGGAGCAGGTCAACCAAGAGTTTGCAAATGTCCAAATTGTGGATATGAAGCCCCTAAAATACCAGGGGTTCCATGTAGAAATACCAAGTGTCCTGAATGCGGCACTCAACTATGTGGGGCAGATTAAATAGCGAAAGATGGAGATGGTGAAAATAACTATTATAGGCATACCTACCCTTGATAAAAGAGGTTTACTGGCAGACATTTCAATGCACTTTGGAAAAACCCCCTATTTCACTTTAATTAAATATGAAGATAATGAAATTAAAGATATTGAAGTAATTGAGATTTTTGGTAAGCATAGCGGCGGCTCTAAAACACCTGCAGAGATCATAATGAATTCAAAGGCAGACATATTAATTTGTGGGAATTTAGGGTCAAAAGCTGTTTCCATGTTGAGTGATGGTGAAATGGAAATATTTTCAGGGGCATCTGGAAAAGTTAAAGACGTTTTAAAAGAATGGAAAGTGGGAAATCTGACAGTTGCAGATGAAAATTCCTGTAATGAAAATGACTGTTAAATTTCCTAAATTTATATTTAATTAATCTTCAAATCAGCCATTTAAATAAATTCAAACTACTTCTAGAGTTTGAATTTATATTTTTTATTTTATGATAAAGAGGACAAAAAAATGATTACAGAACAGGAAAATCAGGAACAGAAATTAGCTTACATGCAACAGGATATTATCATTACAAAGAGAATGGACCAGATAAAGCATAAAATTGCAGTTATGAGTGGAAAAGGGGGAGTAGGCAAATCTACCATGGCAGTGAATATTGCTGCATCTTTTGCAAAAAAAGGTTACAAAACAGGTATCTTGGACGTGGATATACATGGTCCTAACGTTCCAAAAATGCTCAAAATTGGAAAAACAGACCTTAAAGTTAATGAAGAGGGAATATTGCCGGTAAAAGTAGGAGAAAACCTGAAAGTAATGTCTTCACAGTTCCTTTTATCTGATGAAAATTCGCCAATAATATGGAGAGGTCCTAAAAAGACAGCGGCAATAAGGCAATTTCTTTCAGATGTATCATGGGGAAATCTGGATATCCTGGTAATTGATTGCCCTCCTGGAACTGGAGATGAGCATTTAGCAATTTTACAGTCAATCCCATCCATTGATGGGATAATAATGGTCACCACGCCCCACACAGTATCTTTAGATGATGTGGAAAAATCTATAAACATGGCCCGGCATTTAAAAATCGAGGTTCTGGGAATCGTAGAAAATATGTCGGGACTTATCTGTCCAGAATGTGAAACTGAAATACCTCTATTTGGAAGAGGAGGGGGCAGTGAAATATCATCTAAGACAGGTATACCTTTATTGGGCAGCATTCCAATTGATATTAGATTTGAAAAAGAAGATGATGTTCTTCTGGTAGAAAATAGCAATTCTGAAACCTCTAAAAATATATTGAAAGTTGTAACTAAAATAGAGAAGCAGGTACTAAAGGAAGAATCTGCAGGAAAATAGCAGTTAAATCAACAGGGAGCAGCTTAAATTCTAAAATAAGCATTGTATTTGGAATATACTCCTATTTTGTAACTGTATATATGGAATGGCAAAATTAAAGAATTTACACGTAGTAAACCCTGCTAGAAATGAAAAATGAGCAGGAATAGCTGCACAGTTTATGGTGGATGCAAAATTGAAACTTTAATTTCAGGAAAGTTAAGTCCAGTTGCATTGGCATCCTAAAAAATGCAGAAGTTAAAGTTCATAAAATTAACTTGAAAAATGTCGAGACCAATTTGAAATATTTTAAAGAAGGTAAATTGGTGAAATGAATTTATTATCCTCTGGATTTACTGAAGTTGGAAACAATAATTCTGGAAAGGTAAATAAAAACTTTTAAGTTTTAAATATTCCCTTGCCCATAATTTCTGGAGACATAAAAAAAAAGTTAAATGGTTGTAAAAGTGAAAATCAGGAATTTCAAGAGGATACTGAAAAATTGTAAATAAAATATGAGATATAATATTAAGAAAAGGGGGAATTTGTATGAAAGTAGCTGTTACATCCATGGGAAATAGTTTAGATTCGCAGGTAAGTTTTGTATTTGGAAGGTGCCCTTATTTTATAATTGCAGATATGGAAAATGGTGATATTAAAGGGGATTCATCTGTAGAAAATCCTGCAATAAATGAAAGAGGAGGTGCAGGAATTAAAGCAGCTCAATTTATAGCAAATCAAGAAGTTGAAGTTTTAATTTCTGGAGCAGTAGGTCCAAATGCATTTGATATTTTGAAACAGGTGGGAATAAAAGCATATATGCCCAAACCAGGAACTGTGGAAGAAAATCTGAAGTTATTAAATGACGGCCAGTTAGAAGAAATAGCTACCCCCGCAACTGGAGGTCCAGGGGCAGGAGGTAGAGGAATGGGTAGAGGTGGAATGGGACGAAGATAAATTGTTTCATTTAAAAATTAGTAATTTTGAATTTTAAAAAACCAGATAACACTTTTAAACATAAAATCGGTGAAAAAATGGTTGAAATAACAATAGACTACGATAAATGTGACGGTGAAGAATGTGCAGAATGTGTGGATGCTTGCCCTATGGAGGTCTTTATAATTGACAACGGCAAAATTATAGTTCAAAACATAGATGAATGCAGTGTATGTGAAGTATGTATGGACGTATGTCTCAATGAGGCAGTAAAAGTTCAAGAGTGATCTAGGACATTGGATGTAAAATTTAATCAGAAATTCCAATTAAAAACATGATTTCAAACAAATTTAAAGTAAAGGTAATCTTATGAAAGTTGCCATAACCGGTGGAAAAGGAGGTACTGGAAAATCAACAGTATCAACAGCGCTTGCAGTAGAACTTGCAAAAAATTATAAAGTTATGCTGGTGGATGCAGATGTGGAGTGTCCAGATGATCATATTATCCTGTCCATCCCTCGAGAGAAAATAAAGGACGTAACCATATTTCTCCCATTTTTTAATGAAGAAAAGTGTTTAAGATGCGGTAAATGTGGCGAAATTTGCAAAGAAAACGCTATAATATTAATTAAAAATAAATTTCCTTTTTTAGTTAGTGGACAATGCACAGGATGTGGCGCATGTCGTTTAGCATGTCCCAATGAAGCTATTGAAGAGGATACACAGGCAGTAGGAAGTATATATCTGGGAAAACCTTTATTACGTTCGGGAATTGCTGAAAATTTTATTTTAATATCTGGGGAGACAGATATAGGCTGCGAGTCCAGTTCGCCAGTCGTAAATGCAACCATTGATTTTGCATCGTCACTGGAAGAAAATTATGATTTTTTGGTGGTAGATACGGCTGCAGGCACCCATTGTAATGTTATTGCTGCACTAATGGATGTTGATTTGGCTTTTGCGGTTGCAGAACCTACACCTCTTGGAAAACATGATCTGGATCTTATTTTAAAACTTTTGGAAATCATGGAAATAAGATCTGAAATAATTGTAAACAAATCAAATATAGGTGATTTGGGATTAATACAGGAATTAAACTGTAAATATGGAGTAAATATTTTATCAGAGATACCTTACACAAAAGAAATCATTAAAAGTTATTCTAAAGGTATTCCTGCTGTTCACGAAAAAATTTCAGAAATTGCAGAATGGATGGGGCGTTTATTATGAAAACAATAACAGTCCTTTCAGGAAAAGGAGGAGTGGGTAAAAGCTCAATAACAGCTTCATTAGCTGTTCTTCTGGCAGATAAACACAAAATAGTAGCTGCTGATTGTGATGTGGACGCACCCAATCTGGCTCTGGTGCTTGGCATAAAAGAGGAAAATTTTAAGCTGTTAGAGTGTGTTGAAACCAGTGAAAAAGCCATCTTAATAACTGAAAAATGCAGTGCATGCAAAGAATGCACGGATTTATGTAATTTTTCAGCTGTTAAATGGGATTACAACAAAAATTTACCTGTAATAAACGATTTGCTCTGCACAGGGTGTGGTACATGCACTGTCGCATGTCCTGAAAATGCTTTAGAACTTGAGCCAGTCGAAAATGCAAGTATAAATGTGGGTGAAACTGAGTATAACTTTCCAGTAATTTCTGGGCAACTAAATATAGGTGAATCTGGCTCTGGAAAAGTTGTAACAGCTGTTAAAATGAGAGCATCAGAAATTGCAGAAGATATTAACGCACAATTTTTGATTGTGGATTCTTCAGCAGGTATTGGGTGCCCTGTAATTGCATCGGTTAGGGGGAGTGATTATGTAATGCTTGTTACAGAACCTACACCTGCCGCGTTTGGGGACCTTAAAAGAGCAATAAAAGTCGTTGAACATTTTAGCATTCCCTATGGAGTTGTAATTAACAGATATGATATAAATAATAAATTTACTGAAGAAATAACTGAATATTTCACCTCCAATAATATTCCAATTCTTGGAAAAATACCCTATGATAAAAAATTCGTTTATGCGCTGGTTAATCTAAAGCCTTTAGTAGTGTTTGAACCTGAATTTGCAGATATTTTCCTGCAGATACTAGAAAAATTAAATGATGAGGTAATAATATGAAAACTGTATTTGGCCCTGTATCTTCATGGCGGTTCGGTAGATCAATAGGTGTTGACCCTTTATGTCAAAATGTTTGTTCTTTTGACTGCGTATACTGTCAGGTCGGCCCTACACTCAATAAAACAATTCAAAAAGAAATATTTATAAGCACAGATAGAATTGAAGAAGATTTAAAACGAGTTCTTCCTGGAGCAAGTGCTGATGTAGTGACAATTTCGGGTTATGGCGAGCCAACCCTTGCAAAAAACCTTGATGAGATAATTGAAGTTATAAGGGGACTTACAGACTTGCCAATTGCAATCTTGACTAATTCTTCAACACTCCCTCTAGGAAAAATGCGAAGGACATTAAGGGACCTGGATATAGTTGTTGCAAAACTTGATGCATACAATTATTCTCTTTTTGAAGAAATAAACCGTCCTGTAAAAGGTTTACATTTTGGAGATATCCTAAAATGGATTAAAAAATTTAAAAGTTCTTTCGAAGGAAGATTAGAACTCCAAACTATGTTTATTGAAAAAAATAAGGATTATGCAGGTGAATTAGCAAAGGTTGCAGCGGAAATTCAGCCGGATAAAGTTTATATAAATACTCCTTTAAGGCATTCGCCTGAAGGTCACCTATCAGAGGATCAGATGTATGAAATTGAGAAGCACTTTGAAGGATTGAACGTATCTTCCGTCTGTAACTCTAAGAAATACAGATCATACAAAGAAGTGCTAAATGGAAGATCGGTACAAGGATAACAAGTTGAACATGATGTGTTTAGATGAATAACGAAGCTAAAAATAACTTAAAGAAAGGAGGAAAAGCAGCTATATATTCCAGCTTAATAAACCTTTTACTTGCATTAGTTAAAGGTGTAATTGGGTTTTTATCTGGAAGTATAGCTTTAATAGCAGATTCTATTCACTCTTTTTCTGATATAGTTGCATCTCTGGCAGTATACATTGGATTAAAACTATCCATGCGAAGGCCAGATGAAAAATTTCCTTATGGCTATTATAAGATTGAATCATTTGCATCTTTGATAATATCGGTAATAATAGTTATAACAGGTATAGAAATAGCTTTAGATTCTTATAACGCGTTTTTAAATCCAAGTACAATCGAAATACCTCTTGTTGCCCTATTTGTTGCTGCTCTATCGGCAGTAGTTTCGTTTTTACTTGCAAGATATAAACAGGAGATAGGTAGAACAATAGGTTCTCAGGCACTTATTAATGATGGAAAACACAGTTTCATCGATATATTTTCGTCAATAATCGTTTTTGTAGGTATACTATCATCTTACATGGGCTATTTAAGAATACAGGGAATTTCAGGAATTCTGGTTGCACTTTTAATCATTTACCTAGGCTTTAAATTGGCAAAAGATGATATATTGGTTCTTTTGGATGCCAACATGGATCCTGAAAAGATTGAAGAAATTAAAACTATTGCAGAAAATGTTGCTGGTGTTGAAGGGGTACATGCTATTAAAGTTAGAAGATCAGGTCCCTTTGTATTTGCAGAACTACATCTTGAAACCAAAAAAGGATTATCCGTGGAAAATGCATCTGAGATTACAGGGAATATAAAAAAGGCCGTAAAAGGTAGAATTAAAAATTTAGACAGTTTAACGGTTCAGATAGAACCTTTTAAAAAGGAAAGGTTAAGGGTTGCAGTTCTTGTGGAGAATAAAAATGGTTTGCAGTCTGATATTTCTGAGCATTTTGCCAGAGCTCCTTATATTTTAATTGCAGATGTGGTCAACGGCCAAATAATTAGTACTGTAGTTAAAGATAATCCTGGAACTACACTGGAAAAAAAGAAAGGAATTGAAACTGCTGAATTTTTAGAAAAAGAAAAGGTAGATGTTTTGGTAAGTACTGGAGTGGGTGAAGGCCCAAAATATGTTTTATCAGATAAATCGATAGATGTCATGGTCCCAAGATGTAAGAATCTTGAAGAAATGATAATGGATGTATATAAATGAGTGAGATAAACGAAGATTTACCTAAGTTAACAAAAAGCATTGAAGATTATATTGAAGTGATGTACAACTTGAAAAAGGTTAAAGGAACTATCAGAGTAACTGACATCGCTGAAAAACTTGATGTTAAACCTTCAAGTGTGGTGGAAGCGGTTAATAAAATTTCCAAACTGAAACTTGTATCCCGGGAAAAATATGGTGAAATAAAATTAACTGAAAGGGGAATACAAATTGCAGAGGGCATTATACATAAGCATAACACCCTTAAAAAATTTTTAGATGTTTTAGGCGTTGATGATACTACTGCGGAGAAAGAAGCATGTGCAATGGAGCACATATTAAGTAATTCAACAATTAACAAGATTGAAAAATTTACAGAATTTATTGAAAATTGTCCAGAATATAATAAAACTTCATCCCATTAAATGTTTCAATGTAATAAAACCCTAAATTAGGATGTTTAATGGGATGAAAGTGGATAATGAATTATTTAAAATTATCATTTATATATTCATGAATAAATTACGAGATATATAAAAATGAAGTTAAGAATTAGGGGCCGCTCTTAATTTTGATTCAATTTTATCCATGATTTCTGATATTTTAATAGAAATTTCTGATTTAGGGTCTTTAATTACAATGGGAATTCCAGTGTCAGATGCAACAGATGTTTCTACATTTAATGGTAGTCTCTCAAGGAAAGGAATATTCATTTCTTTAGCTATTTTGGCACCGCCGTCTTTACCAAATATTAAAATTTCATTTTTACAATGTGGACAGATAAAACCCGACATGTTTTCAATAATTCCAATTACAGGAATATTTAGATTCTTTACCAGATTAACACTTTTTTCCACATCTTCTTGTACCACTGATTGGGGTGTGGTGACAAGTACAACACCATCTAGTGAAGGGACAGTCTGTAAAATGGTTAAAGGCTCATCACCAGTACCTGGAGGATTATCAATTATTAATATGTCCAGATCATCCCATGTAACCTCTGCTAGAAATTGTCTTATTACACCAGTTTTTGCAGGGCCTCTCCATATTACTGGAGTATCCTGTGATGATAAGAAAAATCCTACTGACATGACTTTAATACCTTCTTCGGTTTCAATGGGTATTATTCCATTTTTATCAAATTTTAGGCTTTTTCCTTCTACTCCAAACATTTTAGGGACATTTGGCCCGTGAACATCTGCATCCATAATGCCGATCTTGTAGCCTTTCTTTGCAAAAGCTGCGGCTAAATTCACTGCTATTGTAGATTTGCCTACTCCCCCTTTTCCACTCATAACTGCAATCTTATGCTTAATTTTATGCATACGTTTTATAATTTCAATATCCTGCTGCATTAAGGCCATTTTATGTTCTTCCTCTTTAGAGGCCACTTTTATCAACTCCAAAATAAAATATACTATTTAAATTAGTATACAATGTTATGTGGGTTATAATTGGGGTTATAATGATAGTTAACACTTAATTTGGTATAAATATGGATTATTTCCGCTTAAATAATTATATTTTCAAATAAATCACATATATCCTTAATAAAAATTATATAGATAATATTATTTATAATTTTTTCATTCTTAGTAATAATTTTAATTTTAATCTACTCCCTTGACGGCTGTTTTATGAATTATGAATGTATAAAAAAGATTTTTTCATTATATAAAAAATAATAAATAAATCACAAGAATGATATATTTTATGAAACCATTTACGGATTTTCTATCAGTTTTAATAGTTTAAGTAACATATTCCATTTAGGTTAAATATCAAATTATAAAAGAAGGTGTTCTGCTATGCACAAAGAAACTCCTCCAAAAGTTAAAACTGGGCATGATAAATGTGCTGAGGATTATGATTCTCTTTCCAGACAATTTGAATGTTATAACTCTGAGATTATATTTGGTATGGTTTTTGAATATGTTGATACTGGAGATAAGTTATTAGATCTGGGTATTGGAACAGGTTTTAGCTCTTTTCATTTTCAAAAGGCAGGTCTAGAAATTTATGGGTTGGATAATTCGGAGGAAATGCTCAATATTTGCAGGAAAAAAGGAATATTTCATCATCTTAAATTATTTGATTTAAATGAAAATATTCTTCCTTATGGGGATCATACATTTGACCATGTAATTGCAGTAGGCATTTTTCACTTCTTTAAAGACTTAGAGAAATTCTTCAGGGAATCTCACAGGATACTTAAAGAGGAAGGAACATTTGCTTTTACAGTTAAAGATTCTAAAACACGAATTTCCAGTGAGATTGATAAAGAATATGATATTGCAGTTTACGGGCATTCAGACGAATATATCGAAGAATTAATTCAAAAATATAATTTCAATTCTCTAAAAAGATTAAAGTTTTTAACATTTAGGGACTTATCCAAAAAATCTTTTTCATGCTTTAAAGCATATGTTTTAATGAAATAAAAAAAGGATATTTGATAGATACGGTATTATTTATTTTATTATTTTTAATTAAATTCAATAATTGCTACAATTTTGAATTACGGAGTTATATCGGAATTTTTTAATAAAATAATATTTATATTATTATGTGGTGTTCTTATGGAAAAAGAAATAGTAGCTGCCATTATGGCTTCAACTTCGGATATAGATATGATGTCTAACGACCGCATAGAAGCCCTTACTAAAGGGCATGGGATGTTAAATATTGCTGCAATTTGCGCGGCCAATTCCATAACTGAAGACGTCTTAAAAGGCGCTAAAATAATGCTTACAGACGAAAATATTCAGCGTCTGCCAATAGATGACGTGCTTAAAAAAGCTATAGATTCTGCAAAACTTTCTGGTGCTGACCCTGCAAATGCGGCTCTACTAAGTGCAGTTTTATGTTACCTGGCAGGTTCAAATGCACAGGCAGGAGTTCCTGCAGGAAATAGAAAATTAGGGGCTTTAGCCAGGATGATTGCAGGAGTTGATAGGTGCGGTGTGCTTGCAGTGCCAACTGCAAAATCGAACAATAAAATATCAGGTTATGCAGCTGTGAAAGCTATATATGACGATATATTTGATGGCAAAATTTCAAGAATAGATGGAAGCATTGTTCCACTTGGCGTTGGTGGAGGGCCACTGTACGGCCACGGTGCACTTGGGGAAGATGTTGGTTTTCCTGAGCTTGCTAAAAACGGTGCAGCCGCAGGAACTCGGGGCATGTTAAAAGCATATGCTAACGTGGGAATGCCTCCAAGCCCAATTTTATCTGCAATAATGGGCGCTGCTGCGATACTGGAGATAGTCCACCCTGATTCGGAAGTAGGCGAAGTTTATGGTGAATTCTTTAAGGCCAACAGTGCATACGTTGCAGGTTTAGGTGCTGTAAAAGCTGCAGGATTACCTGAAAAACTTCATATCCGGGGCACAGGAGAAGAATATGATACAGCGCGTTTAGTGGGTGATTTAGGGGTAATAATAAAAGATATTGGAGGTCCATCAGTTATAGGGATGATGGCATTTGAAGAAATGCTTGCAGCATTTGAAGAATCTTTAATAATAGGGGCAGGTTTCTCAGGTGGCCCATTACAGCCCCCGCTGGGTCACATGACTGCTGATGCAGTCCTTGCAATGAAATTACTCCTGAATGATGGGGGAGATATCGAAAAAGCTGCTGATAAAATAAAAGAAGTCAAAGAAAACTTCTGGATCGAACCTGAATTCGCAAAAATAGCTACTAACACCATATCCCGGAAGTCAGAACAGGTAAAAAGAGGTCCGGTTACCAAGGCGTTGATACTTGCCACAGATGGGGCACTGGCAAAAGCGGTATATAATCGTGCAGAATTTACTTATAACCAGCTAAAAGAAGGAAAAGAACTTGATGAAATTGTCCGCATGCTGGACGATGAGAAAATGGAAAATATAGAAGTTGCATGCAGTAAAATGTTCAGTGATATGACTGGAAAAGAAGTAAAAATAAAAATCACAAAGTATCAGGGATGTGCCCGGAGAAGAAAAAACGAATTTTTAATGAAATACTGTGGATTTGACACAGACGCAGATCTGGAGATCACCGTTGACGGGGAGAAAATTGTATTTGAAGGTTTATCTCATAAAGTGATACCTGATGCAGTTTTAAACAAGAAAAAGGACATACTTGAAGCTATACCTATGGCAGCAGTACCAGTTACAGAACTTCAGCTTTCAGGCCATACTATTATTAACCTTATAGTACCTGCCGCTGTTGCTGCGGCTATGAATATCAGTTCTCCAGAAGATATAGCAAAAAAAGTTGCTGCGGGGGCTTATATATCTTCAGCAATACCTGGAGGTGTTCTGCGGGCAAAAGAAGTGGCAATGCGAGCTATGCGCGTGATGGCAGAATTTTAATATTCATGTGGTGCTAAAATGCTGCTAATGACCACTATAGATGATTTGCCAGTGGAAAGCCTACCTTATATTATTGAAAGGACATTGGATGAGGGAGCTAATAATATCCATGTTTTAAATGCCATCACTAAAAAGGGAAGGATGGAGTACATGGTTCTGGTGGATGTTGATAAAAACAGATTAGATGATATTTGTTCCCTCCTTGCCCTTGAATTTGGAACACTGGGAATTAAAACATTTGAATACAACCATTTGAAATTTCCATTTGAAATAGAAACAAAAATAGTTACAGTAACTGCAGAAAACATAGCTTTAGAATCAAATATAAGGGTTAAATATCTCAAAAAGGATGGAAATGAGATTACATCTCTTAAAGCAGAATACGAAGATATTAAGGCGTTGGTACTGGAATTAAATTCCCATGGAATTAAAATACCATTTTCTAAACTCAAGACAATAATAGAGGCTAAGGCCTATGAAAATGTTCTTAAAGACGGAAAAATTACTATAAGCGTTGATAAATAATTTTTATTTTTTTTATTTTGAAATTAATTCTTGAATATTGAAATCTAAAAATCACTCTCTTCCAGTATCATTTCTGTTACAGTCCTTATATGGTTTCCCTGTGATTTAGTTTCTTCTAACAATGTTTTAAATAAATTGTCAGTCATAGCTACTGGAATACTTCTAAATACGTATGAATCCAACATCAAATTAAGGCAGCGTTCTTCTGCAATGCTCAATTCGTAATTCTTGTATTTATCACTTTTTATAAACAGCAGATTTTCATTTAAAGGCGTTTTAATTACATCATCTGCAAGGGGTGTTCCTGGAATTGGCTCTGCGATGCTTACAAAATAATCATCAAGCATTAATTCATCGGCAAGTTCAACTGTAGCTTCAAAGTCATCTTCATTTTCACCAGGATATCCGACTATAAAAGATCCAGCTATCTTGATATTGTGTTTTCGTGCAGCTTCAATGGCGTCTTTAACATCATCAACTTTTATTCCTTTTTTCATCTTCCTCAGCATTCTGTCACTTCCAGACTCTATGCCAAAAAAGATCCATCCGTTGGTATAATTTTTAACAGCTTCCAGTATTTCATCGTTCATCATATCAATACGAATATCAGGAATTGTAAGATTTTGAGGGCCGGTTAAACTGCTTATTTCCTTTAAAAGTTCAGTAAATGCATATTCATCTGTAATTTTAAATTTTTTACTGCCGTATAAAGATCCGGTCCCACCACTTATAGCAATTCGCTTAGCTCCTTTTTTAAGAAATTCTTTGACTTCAATTATAATGTCGTCAAGTGTCCTGCTCCTGACATCTCTTCCAAAGAAGCATGGCACCTGGCAGAATCCACAGTTACCGGGACATCCTCTATGGGTTTCGATGTATACATTTGCCCCTCGTATGTTTTCAGATGAGATGTCTTCAGGTATTAGTGGTAATGGCCGTATCATAGGTGACGAGGTTGTTTTTTTAGTTTTAATTATTTTATTTCCCTTTTTAAAAGCAATGCCTTCAATTTCATTGAGTTGATCAGCTTCATGGTTATCTGCCTCAAGATTTTCAAGAATTTTGAGGGTACTGCTTTCACCTTCTCCAATAATAACTGCATCAACAGATAGATATTTGAAAACAAGTTCTGGACTGTTGCTTACGGGTCCGCCAACTATTTTAAAACTCTTAATTTTTTCAATTTCTTCTCTGTATTTGAGTAAATGTATGGTAGAATGAAGACTTATTAAAACAATGTCGGCATCTATTATTCCTTCAAAACCTTTTTGAATATCTACATTGTATCCTGCATCTTTTAAAACACCTGCAATGAGCATTGCACCATAATTATAAAATTCAGGAGTTAAAACGGTAATCTTAATGCTTTTTGACATGATATCCCTGTATTCAATTTTTACTAATTTTACATAGTAGTAATGAAGTTTAAGTAATTTAAATATTCATTTAAAAAAACAAGTAGGGAGATTTTAATTTATTTTCGAACTCCAAAGAAGTTTATTGCACCTATCAAATCTTCAAAAGCGATTAATTCTTGCTTTAGAGCATCTTGAGGGCTTAAAGTTCCGCTCATTTCTCCATCAGCAGTTAATTTATCAGGGCCTCTTGCAACCAGCCGATCTACCCCATCACTGCTTAAAACTTCTTCAGCAATTTTATCGTGTACATATGCACGGCCAGGTATTATCACAGTCTCTTTTAACTGGCTGAAATCTACCTCTTCAAGGTCTTTTTGGGTAATAAGGCATCCGATATCCTGATCTACTGCAACAACATTAACAAGATCAGACGCTTCAATATTTCCAATTATTTTTTCTATAAATGGGGCTGCAACTTTACTTGTTAATATGGTGGCTTCAGAAGTGATTTTGGATAATATATCTAAATAATCTTTATTTTTATCCTTTGAAATTGCAAAGGGAGTATCGTTATCAGGATCACAAAGTGGAGTTCCTGTAACTTTGAAATTAAATTCGTCATTGATTTTTCTAACTAATGCTTCAAATTCGTCAAGTTCATGGGGCACTACCCCGTCTAATATTGGTTCATTACCTAATATTAAACCTTGATTTCTGAAATTAGCAAATCGCATGAGTATAAATGCTTTTGCACCCCAGTCTTCTAAATTGGAACATGTTTTAAATAAATCTTCGCCGTCATTTACTCCCGGAACTATAACAGAAGCGGCATGTACCTCTGAGCTTTCACAGAATATTTGAAGGGCATTAATGGATTCTTCGGCAGTTTTATCGTTTACCCATTCTCTTCTTATATTTGGATCTGTGGAGAAAACAGTAAATGTTACTTCATTAACTTCCTTTGAAACAAGATCTTCTGCCATTTTAGCATCAGTAATACCTTTACCACTGGTATATCCAAGATGTATTGGGAGTCCAAAATCCGAGAATGCAGAAACGATGTCAAAGAGATAAGGATAACAGCTTACATCTCCTCCCCCGCTTATATTTACTTTTAAATTAGCATCACGATAGTCTCCTAACATAAGGGAGTTTTGTACAGAGCTTATAACAAAAAAAGGTGATTGAAATTCGTTCCCTATCTCTCTAATACCAGTTGTACAGCTGTCACACCCAACTTTACCTAGAGAACAATTTTTGCATCCTAGAGCTTCTGTGCCTTTTACTTTTCTAAAGTAACAGTATTTACAAAAACCGTTACAGTCTTTTCCGGGTATTCCACCTACGTCAGCTACGATTTGCATAGTATCTACTTTGTTTTAACACATAAAATAAATAATTTCTGAAAAAAATTGAACTAATTGCATCAAAAAGTGGTAAAATATACTAGATAAACATAAGACGATTATACTTTATAAGTCTTTCTACTTTAATCAGAAAGAAAGTTTAATAATATATAAGACTACAAATTCAGTCTCGTATATCAATATGTACTAAAAATGATTCTATTATAAATGAGTGCTGGCAAGGCTCATTTATATCGGAGGATTGGTACTTTAAATAAGAATTGATATGCGAAAATTTTCTCAGGAGGGAAAAAATGGCAAGATTTGAAGATAAGATCGACTTGTACGACGACAGAGGCAATCTTGTTGAAGAACAAGTTCCACTAGAAGCCCTAAGTCCTTTGAGAAACCCAGCGATCAGAAGTATCGTGCAGGGTATTAAGAGGACCATAGCAGTTAACCTAGAAGGTATAGAGAACGCTCTAAGATCCGGAAAGGTTGCCGGAGGAAAAATTTTAGGAAGAGAATTAGATCTCGACATAGTCGGAAATGCTGAAGCCATAGCACAAGAAGCAAAAGAAATGATTCTTGTGGAAGAAGGCGACGACACAAAAGTCGAACTTTTAGCAGGCGGAAAGAGAGCATTAGTACAAATACCATCACTAAGGCTTGAAGCAGCAGCTGAATACTCAGCAACATCATTAGTAACTGCGTCAGCGTTTATTCAGGCTATAGTTAACCAGTTCGACGTTGGAATGTATGATGCAAACGTGGTAAAAGCAGCAGTATTAGGTAGATATCCACAAACCGTAGAATACGCAGGTGGAAACATGGCTACCATGCTGGATGTACCTCAGAAATTAGAAGGTCCAGGTTACGCATTAAGAAACATTCCGGTTAACCACGTCGTTGCAACAACTCTCAAAAACACAATGCAAGCAGCAGCTTTGTCGACAATCCTCGAACAAACAGCTATGTTTGAAATGGGAGATGCAACAGGAAGATTCGAAAGAATGCACCTTCTTGGTTTAGCTTACCAAGGAATGAATGCTGATAACATTGTATATGATCTTGTAAAAGACAACGGTAAAGAAGGAACAGTAGGATCTGTTATACTGGACCTAGTTAACAGAGCATCTGAAGATGGTGTAATAGGCGTCGAAAAAGAAATGGGCGGCGACTTCAAATTATACGGAACAGATGACTTGGCCAAATGGAATGCATACAACGCAGCAGGACAAATGGCAGCTACTATGGTCAACCAGGGTGCTGCAAGAGCAGCTCAGGGTGTATCCTCAACATTGTTATACTACAACGATATTATTGAATTCGCAACAGGATTACCTGGTGTGGACTTCGGTAGAGCTGAAGGTGTAGCAGTAGGATTTTCATTCTTCAGTCACTCCATCTATGGTGGAGGTGGACCTGGTATCTTTAACGGTAACCACATCGTTACAAGACACAGTAAAGGATTCGCTATACCTTGCGTAGCGGCTGCAATGGCTCTTGATGCAGGTACACAGATGTTCTCCCCAGAAGCAACCTCAGGACTAATCAAAGACGTATACAGTCAAGTTGATGAATTCCGAGAACCACTCAAATATGTAGTGGAAGCAGCTGCCGACATAAAAGGCGATATTTAAGTAATCCGAACTTGGGGGCATTAAGTCAATGGATATCGAGATATTTCCACACAGATTGTTGAACGTAGATACCGCTGAAAGATTATTAAATGATCTTGATAGCATCGAAGGTATCAAAAGAATGATTATACACGGACCGAGACTTCCTCCAGTGAGAGAAGGACACCCAGACCGCAGAATTATAGTTGTAAGCGGAGAAGAAGTAGAAGTACAAGTGAAACCCGGTAGAATACTACTGGAAATCGAATCAGAAGACGTCATTGAAGATGTAAAAGAAGTTTGTGAAGATCATTTACCATTTGGATATAACATCCATATTGGACACTTCATAAGAAAACAGAAAACAGTTTCAGATCAGCTCAAATATGGCGAGGAATTAGATAATATTCCTGATGAAATGGTTGGATTAACTGACCAGAACGCACAACTCAGTGAAAGAGCACAAATACTAAAGAGGAAAGACGAAAAATGATTGGTAAGGGCACACACATCGTAGACTGCAGAGTAGCGATGGGTATGGGTGAAGGAGGAGGAATTGCCCAAAGGGGAACATTTGCCCAGAGTGGCAGTGATGTTTTAACAATAGCAATGTCTCCGGGAAGGAGACACATAACAAAACCAGTCTGTGAGATAACATTCGCGTTACGGGAAGCTAATATAATGACAAGTACTCTCGTGTTGAATGCCGGTGCCGGTGTTCCGCATGATGCTCCAGCAGCTGGAGGGGGCAGTCTCTTTGGACTTACTCCAACAGAAATAGAGCAAATAAACATGCATAAACTTATACTGGTACACCTCGGAGGTGTTAAACACCACATTGTGTACAAAGCCCGGTTAATACTTCGACATGTAGAGAAACCTTGCGTAATCATTTGTGAATATCCAGTTGACTTTGAAGATTTTGCAAAGATTGGTGTCAAAACTAAAGCTGTAATGCCCGAGGAGCCTAAAACAAAAGGTGAAATTGTGGATATAATAAGCGGCGTAATTAGAGGAGAAACCAGTCCCCAAGAAAAGTTGGATGAAATTATTAGAAAAGTTAGGTTAGCACTAGGAGGTGCATGATAATGGCAAAATATTATCCTGGAACAAGTAAGGTTGCCCAAAACAGAAGTAATTTCCAAGATCCAGAATATGAACTTGAAAAACTGAGGGAAGTCTCTGACGAAGATGTTGTAAGCATACTCGGACACAGAGCTCCTGGTGAGGAATATCCAAGCGCTCACCCACCACTTGAAGAAATGGATGAACCAGAAGACCCGATCAGGGAACTCGTTGAACCTGTCGACGGTGCTAAAGCCGGTGACAGAGTAAGATACATACAGTTTACTGACTCCATGTATTTTGCTCCAGCTCAACCATATCTCCGATCAAGAGCATATTTATGCAGATATAGAGGAGCAGATGCAGGTACTCTCTCAGGAAGACAAATTATCGAAGCCAGAGAAAGAGACCTTGAAAAAATCTCAAAAGAACTCCTTGAAACTGAATTCTTTGACCCTGCAAGATCAGGTATAAGAGGAAAATCTGTTCACGGTCACTCCTTAAGGCTTGATGAAGACGGTATGATGTTTGACATGCTCAGAAGACAGATCCTGAACAAAGAAACTGGACAAGTAGAAGCCGTCAAAAACCAAATTGGTGACGAACTCGACGAACCAGTAGCTTTAGGAGCTCCATTAGACGAAGAAACCCTTAAAGATAAAACCACCATTTACAGAAAAGATGGTGAAGCATACAGAGACGACAAAGACGCAGTTGAAGTATGTCAAAGAATACACGTACTAAGATCCCAAGGTGGGTTCTATCCTGAATAATCAGGAGGGTGATTAATATGGCTGATAAAAAATTTATGGAAGCTTTAAAAAAGAAATTTGAAGAAGCCCCAGAAGAATCTAAAACTCATTTCTACGACCTTGGTGGTTGGAAACAATCTGAAAGGAAAACCGAGTTTGTAAAAGCTGGTAAAGAAATAGCCGAAAAACGTGGAATTCCGATGTACAACCCAGACGTTGGTACACCACTCGGTCAAAGGGTACTTATGCCTTACCAGGTTTCAACTACCGACACATACGTGGAAGGTGATGACTTACACTTTGTAAACAACGCTGCAATGCAACAGTTCTGGGATGACATAAGAAGAACTGTTATTGTTGGTTTGAACACAGCACACAACGTTATTGAAAAAAGATTAGGTAAAGAAGTTACTCCTGAGACAATTACTACTTACCTAGAAACTGTAAACCACGCTATGCCTGGTGCAGCAGTTGTTCAAGAACACATGGTGGAAACAAACCCATCATTAGTATACGACAGTTACGTGAAAATCTTCACTGGTAACGACGAAATAGCAGACGAAATTGACCCTGCATTTGTTATAAACATCAACAAAATGTTCCCTGAAGAACAAGCTGAAGTTTTAAAAGCTGAAGTAGGGGACGCAATGTGGCAGGTTGTAAGAATACCAACTATAGTCTCAAGGACTTGTGATGGTGGTACAACTTCAAGATGGTCTGCTATGCAAATTGGTATGTCTATGATTTCTGCATACAAACAAGCAGCAGGGGAAGCCGCAACTGGTGACTTCGCATACGCTGCAAAACACGCAGAAGTTGTACACATGGGTTCATACCTCCCTGTAAGAAGAGCAAGAGGGGAAAATGAACCTGGTGGAATTGCATTCGGTTTCTTAGCTGACATATGTCAGTCTTCAAGAGTAAACATGGATGACCCAGTACGGGTAACCCTTGATGTTGTTGCATCTGGTGCAATGCTTTACGACCAAATCTGGCTTGGTTCATACATGTCAGGTGGTGTAGGATTCACTCAGTACGCTACAGCAGCATACACAGATAATATTCTTGACGACTTCACATATTTCGGTAAAGAATATGTAGAAGACAAATATGGAATGACAGAAGCACCAAACACTATGGAAACAGTTCTAGATGTAGCTTCAGAAGTTACATTCTATGGATTAGAACAGTATGAAGAATATCCAGCACTTCTTGAAGATCAGTTCGGTGGATCACAAAGAGCAGCAGTTACTGCTGCAGCTGCAGGTTGTTCAACTGCATTTGCAACTGGAAATGCACAAACTGGTTTAAGTGGATGGTATTTATCCATGTACTTACACAAAGAACAGCACTCCAGACTTGGATTCTACGGATACGACCTTCAGGATCAGTGTGGTGCTGCAAATACATTTGCTATCCGTGGAGACGAAGGATTACCTCTTGAAGCAAGAGGAGCAAACTATCCTAACTACGCTATGAACGTAGGTCACCAGGGAGAATACGCAGGTATCGCTCAGGCAGCACACGCTGCAAGGAAAGATGCATTTGTATTCAACCCACTGGTAAAAATTGCATTTGCAGACGATAACTTAGCATTTGACTTCTCTAACGTACGTGCTGGGTTTGCAAAAGGTGCATTACGGGAATTCGAACCAGCAGGAGAAAGAGCTCTTATCTCTCCAGCTAAATAAATAGGTGTAACGCAAACACCTATTTTTTTTATTTCATTGAAAACGAGGAGGAAAAAAACATGGTAGACCCTATGATAACAGGATTAGGTGTTGTTGCCCTTATGGGAGCTGCTGCTACTATTGCAGGAGCTGCTGAGGACCTTGAATCAGATATTGGTTCCATGAGTAACCCAAACTCTCAGGTTCAACTGGCCCCACAGATGGGTAATGTTCACAGATTGTTTAACAAGGCTGTATCAGGCGAACCAGTACTTTGGGGTACAATGGTCGGTATCGCAGGTTCATTAGCATATGTTCTCATGGCAACAATACACCTACCAGTCATAATGGCGATAGCTGCAGGTGCAGCAACAACTGCTTTGGTTCATGCAGTATATTCTACAACATCGTACTTAGGAAGGATTGTTGGTCAATCCCAATTCAATCAGCCTGTGTACCTTGATGTAATAACATCACACTTAGGACCAATAGCAGGACATGGATTTATTGTAACATTTTTAATAGTAGGATTATCATACTTAATGACCTTACCAATTCAAGGATTAGGACACCCATTCCCATTACCACTACTTGCAGTGCTCTGGGGAATAACAATAGGTGCTATAGGTTCATCCACTGGGGATGTTCACTACGGTGCTGAAAGGGAGTATCAACAGTACCCATTTGGTGGGGGTATTCCAGTTGCTATTCACGGTGACGTAACCAGAAAATCAGAATTAGGTCCTAGAAATAGTATGGATGTAGTTTACTTCTGTTCTAAATATGGTGGACCTGTAACCGGATTTGCTTTCGGTCTCATAGTATTCTTAAGCTTCTGGATTACCATAGTCTTTGGAGTACTAGGTGGGGTAATTGCAGGTATTGTAATAATCTTACTCTTGATAATCATCAACAACAGGGTAGAAGTATTTGCCAGAAGCAAGTACGGACCATACGAGAGAGATTAAGGAGGAATTATATGGATCCATTATTTTTAATCGGCGCTGTAACCGCTGGTGGGCTCCTGATTGGTGGAGGTGTACACTTCATACCTGTAGGTGGTGCTCCAGCAGCTATGGCAACAGCAACAGGTGTAGGAACCGGTACTGCTATGCTTGCAGCCGGTGGTGGTATGACAGGACTCATAACTGCAGCGGCCATGACAGGTCAGTCACTTCCACTTATCCTGGCAGCAGGTGCTATCGGTTCAGGTTTAATGCTCGGTATAACCATGCTTGCAGGTAACTTCATATACGTATGGGGTGTAGGATGTGTACCATCATCAGCAAAAGTAGATGTAGACCCAATAACCAAAATGGAACAAAGTAAATATGTAACACCAGGTACCGAAGGTCACGGAATACCTACCGTTTGTTTTGTAAGCGGAATTATAGGTGGACTTTTAGGTGGAATTGGTGGAGGATTAATTTATTACGCTCTTTACAATGCACTTACTGCAACTACAGCTTATGCAGTACCTGCAGGATCAACATTCTCTTTAGCTGCCGCAACACTTGCAGGAATATTCGCTTTAGGAACATTCTTCATAAATGCGGTTGTAGCTTCCTATAACATAGGAGGTACTATAGAAGGATTCCACGATCCTAAGTTCAAAAGACTCCCTAGAGGAGCATTAGCTTGTATAATTGTATCACTCGTGGTAGGAATTGTAGGAGCATTATTAGTTCAAGGCGGAGGTGTATTATAATGTCAGCAGCAGGCGGAGGACCCGCAGGTGCAGATGTATCAGCTTCAAAAACTATAGCTCTTGGAGTTATAGGCGGCCTTGTAGGTATATACTTAGCACCATTCCTTGGTCCAGTATTTGGAGCACTTACAGCATCACTCGGTGCAGTCGCAGCCATAATATGGGGTGCTGACGCTATAAGAAGAGTTGCAAGTTACGGTTTAGGTACTGGTGTACCTTCAATCGGATACATGTCACTTGCTATAGGTATCATAGGATCATTAGCTGGAATAGCAGGCGTAGCCCTATTCGGATCAAGCTTAGCTCTTGCAGGCCCTGTTTTAGGATTTGTTATAGCTATGATAGTAGGTGCAATAGTTGCTTTAGTAGCTAGAAAAATAGTTAAAATGAAAATACCAGTTTTAGTACCATGTACAACTGAAATTGCAGGTGCATCTGCTTTATCTGTAATTGGATTTTCAGTAGCTATAGCCGGAAGTTTATCAATGGCAGTAATACAGACTTCAGTTATTTCAACTGGATTTATAGCACTGCTCTTTATCTTAAACACAATGGCTGTCCAGCATCCATTCAACGCATGTTTAGGACCAAACGAAAAACAGACAAGGACCCTTAAACTCGCTGCATCAACTGGTTTTATTTCCATGGCAGTAGTAGGATTAATAGCATTACTAGCATCAGGTAACTCATGGGTTGCTATAGTTCCTATAATCGGTACTTTAGCATGGTTGGTATCTGTCAAAGCATTTATAGACGCATCAACCGAAGACGCAGCATCAGTTGCATGGTCCGGTATGCCTAAAGAAGAGGAGCTCTAAGGAGGAATAAAGATGGCAGAAATTTTACCTTTAGTAAAAGTTGTTCCTGAAATGAACCTGACCCTTGACCCTTCTACAGGTAAATTAGGGGCCGCAGTGGGCGGTGCAGTAATAGTTTCCTTAGACACAGTAAACGAACAATTAGATGAGTTAGAAATTGCAGTAGAAGATTTATATACATCCCTAGATCCAACAACTGTTTCCCCAGGATCATATCCTGGAAGGGAAGGAGCTTATCTGAGTGCAGGTAAACTAACCAACGTGGTCTACGGATTTATAATAGGGCTAATACTGCTTGTCGCTCTATTTGGAATTTAGGAGGTGTTTTAGTTGGCTGATAAGAAATCACCCGCAGAAGGATGGCCTGTGGTTAACGGGGATTACATAGTCGGTGACCCTGAAAGCCCTGTAGCAGCAACAACACTCGGATCACACAATGAAGACGTAGTTGCAGCGGCTGGAACTGCTCTTGCAGGACCATGTAAAACCGAGAACCTAGGAGTCGAAAAGATGGTTGCAAACCTGATATCGAACCCTAACATAAGATTCCTTATATTATGTGGATCTGAAGTGCAAGGGCACATTACAGGTCAAAGTATAGAAGCACTACACGCTAACGGTGTAGATGAAAAAAGAAAAATTGCCGGTGCAACCGGTGCTATACCATTCATCGAAAACATTCCAGATGAAGGTATAGAAAGGTTCCAGCAACAAATGGAAATCATAAGCATGATTGATATCGAAGATGCTGGACAAATTCAAGCTAAAGTTAAAGAGTGTATTGAAAAAGACCCAGGTGCATTCGAAGAAGAAGCAATGGTCATTAAAGTGGAAGAAGGTGGCGCAGAAGAAGAAGAAGGCGAAGAAATAAGGCCTGTAGCTCCTGAAACAGCGTTAATCGAAGCTAGAATGCGTAACATTCAAACCCAGGTTAAAAGCGTGGGCGGATTACAGAGAATGTTTGCAGGTATGTACTCTGGAAAAGTTCAGGGAATCATGCTTGGTTTAGCCTTTACACTGGTCATTGGAACCATACTACTCTTGAAATAATGGGGGTTTTAGATGTTAATATCAAATAAACCTAATGTTAGAGGCATAAGAAAAGTAGCAGAAGATGTAAAATACCGAGCAGGATTAATCGGTAGAGATCAGAGGTTATTTGCCGGACTTATGGCCACCAGAATACAGGGTATGGTTATGGGTTTTATACTGGCAATACTCTTAGTAGGACTCCCAATTTTATGGGTAATAAGATAGAGGGGCATGATAAATATGGCAGAAGATAATATACCAACAGTTATTGTCCCATCCGATGATTTCAATAAGGCTAATGAGAGATTAGACGACATGGAAGAAAAAGTAGAATTCACATGGGGTGAAATCTCTCAGAGAATGGGTCAACAAATTGGTAGGGATATCGGTATCCTATACGGAATAATAATAGGACTCATAATCCTGTTTATAACATTCAAAGTAGTAGCAATAGGCGCAATACTACAATCTTTAGGCGTGTAAATTAGGAGGTTTACATATGTTTAGATTTGATAAAGAACAAATTGTAATAGATGTTGCCGGAGTTAAAGTTGGAGGCCAGCCTGGTGAATATCCGACTGTTTTGGCAGGTACCATATTTTATGGTGGACACAAGATTATAAGCGATGAAAAAGCAGGTGTCTTTGATAAAGACGCAGCTGAAGAACGTATAAAAACTATGGAAGAAATGTCTGATGTTACTGGAAACCCATGTATTGTACAGACTTTTGGTGCAACACCAGAAGCAATAGTCAAATACCTGGAATTTGTAGGTGACATTTGTGACAAACCATTCATGATAGACTCAACTTCAGGTGAAGCTAGAGCTGCAGGTGCAAAATACGCTCAAGAAGCAGGATTAGCTGACAGGGCTATATACAACTCACTGAACATGGCTACAGAAGCATTTGAAGTAGAAGCACTTAAAGAAACAGACATCACATCATCCATCGTTCTCGGTTTCAACCCAATGGAAGCTGGTGTTGAAGGTAAAATCAACATCTGGGAAAACGGTGGATCAGCACTAGACAAAGGATTATTAGAAACAGCTGAAGAATGTGGAATCGATAAACCATTCATGGACGTAGCTATTACTCCTTTAGGTCAAGGTGCAGGTCCTGCATGCAGAACTTCATTTGCTGTTAAAAGTAAATGGGGATACCCTGTAGGTAGTGGTATTCACAACGTTCCATCAGCATG
Organism: Methanobacterium bryantii; assembly: GCF_002287175.1. Lineage (NCBI taxonomy): Archaea > Methanobacteriati > Methanobacteriota > Methanobacteria > Methanobacteriales > Methanobacteriaceae > Methanobacterium > Methanobacterium bryantii. The sequence goes on from NZ_LMVM01000041.1 coordinate 34,233, forward strand.
GGACTGGTTAAGAGGATACAAAAAAGAACACAAAGAAGCATGGCCTGTTTGTGACGTAGGTTCTAACATCGTCCAGCAAATGGCCGGTGGTGACTTCGTATTATTCGGTCCTATTGAAAACGCTAGAATGGCGTTCCCTGCATGTGCTATGGCTGATATATTCATAGCAGAAGCAGCTAAAGACATAGGAACTGAAGCAGTCGAAGGACACCCAATGTTCAAACTGTTATAAGTTCTAAAAATTAAGAGGCGGTTCAAATCGCTCTCTTTCTCTATTTTTTAAGGTTTTTCTTATTTTAAAGTTAATTTCGTTGATTTTCTAAAAATACGTATTTTTACATTATTTAAAAATAAATTATTTTTCAAATTTAAAGAAAAATTTCACAAGATTTATATTATTTTCCATTAAATCTATTTACAGTTTTAATTTTAGGGGGTATTTCATTGTCATTATTGGGGAAAATATTCAGCAGAGGTCCAAAACCAGTTATAGCAAAAAGCAGGTATGTGTCAATTGAAGATGTGAAGGCAACAGCATTTACCAAAAAAAGAGCAGGTGCAGGGCTTTCAACCAAGCCTGAGACTTATTATATTGTTGCTTCTGTAGAACTCGGAAACACAACCACAAAATGTATCCTTACAGCTACAAATCTTGAAACAAGTAGAACTTATCTTCTTGACAAGACAGTTAAAATGACCAGGGATATACGGCCGCCAAAGCCTGGGGAAAATGTCTTTGGTGAAACTGTATGGGAAGTAGAACTTACAAAAGAGTCAGTTTCTGAAATGGTAAGAGACACTATTCTTGAGTCAATAAAACGTTCTAAAATTAACATAGATAAAGATCTGGATTTTGTTGTGCGTTCAACAGGAGTTACTGCCGGATTTGCTTCTCCTAAAGAAGTTGGAGATCTTATAATTGCCCTTGCAGATGGATGTCTTGATGCAGGAATCCCTCCAAGTAAGATGGCACCTGCAATGACTAAGGAAAGCTTCCCTGAAAGGTTAAGGGATTACACATTGATTGAAAAGGTTATGTTTGACGGTGCTGTTGTAAGTGTGCTTCCACCTACTGGAAAGGCTGTTGTTGCAAATGAAATGGAAGGGGAACTCGTTACTGCAGGTATTAAAGTTGGTGCTAAATGGACTAATATTGATTTCCGTAACCCATGTGTTTCAATGGATTTTGGAACAACTCTTGCAGGAAGGATAACAAATGGGCAGGAACCTTATGCACGCACGATCGGAAATTTTTGTGGGCTTGCAGGGGCAGTATCTGATGCAATAATACGTGGAACTGAAAAGGTAGATAAAAGGGGTGGAGCAGCTTTAGATCTTTATTCTAGAGACATATTAAAAAAAGCTGACTGGAAAGCAGCTGAAGAGTATGCAGCACGTGTACATGATCATATAGATATAAGAAAAGTTCCGGAAAACAGGGATAGATTTGGAACCGTGCCTGTGGATCCAAAGGCAGCGTATGATGCGGGAACAACCCTTATAGGGTGTGATGTAGGTAAAAATGGGGATAAAATCCCTAAATTAACTGATATGGGTCATGAGATTTACTCTGATAGTGGAATACACACACTTTTTGCAACACTTGACTATGTAAGTGCAAATATTGTAAAAAGATTAGCTGATGAAGCTTTTGAAGAAGGAGTTGTTGAACCCGGTTCCATGCTTGGGGTAACAGGCCGAGCAGGAATAACTGGAAGAAAACCTGAATTTGTCCTTGATTATTCTAAAGATAAATTCAACGGCACTATTTTTGTATCTGACGCACTTGCAATGGGTGCTGCTGTAATGGCAAGGTGCATGAATTCCATGGGAACACCACATATTCCTATCGGCGGAAAACAGGGCGGTGCATGTATACTGGGTCAGCGAAGAAAACTGCAGAAACAGAAGGGTATGATAGATTAATTAAAACCATTCTTTTTATTATCTTTTTTGATTTTCTTTTTATTTACACGAAGTATTCTTCAATATTTATAACTGCACAGCGATCACTATTTTTACATCATTTATTTTGATCTCTCCAAATTTAATAATTTTTTATAAAATTATAGTAATATTTTTTAGCTAGAAATTTCAAAAATTAAATCCAATACTGTAATGCATTTAATTAAACGCTCATGTCCATGATCCTGTGCACAGTTTATACCTCATGTTAAATTATCATATTGCTTAATTGAAGTCATTTAAAAAAAAATTCCCATTTATTTAATCAATGATCTACATAACTTATAGTAATAACAATCCCGACATGAGCGTAATTAAATTATGTTGTTTTATTTTACAGATTTGTCTAATTTACCTTAAAATTAAGAGGAGATGATATTATGCGTGAAGTGACTTCAGAAGATGTAATAACTTCTTTAAAAGGAGTATCTTATCCAGCAACTAAAAAAGAAATGGTTGAACAAGCTAAGAAGAATAACGCTTCTGATGATGTTATCCATAAAATAGAAAATCTTCCAATGGAAAAATTTAGAACAACCGCGGATATTGCTTCCCTTTTTGAGGACAAATCACGGAGACGTTGAATTAATTTTAACCAGTTTCAAAATAAAATAGGTAAAGTTAGAATGCCCTCGAACATTTTATGTTCGGGGCCTTGAAAAAATTAGAAATTTTTTCAAAAGGCTTTTACTTCTTCTAACCTTTTTATTCTCTCATTTATTGGAGGGTGAGTTGAAAATAAATTCATTAAAGTTTTTGTTTTTCCTCCAAACGGATTTACTATGAATATATGGGCTGTAGCTGGATTTGCGTCCCTCATTGGTCTTGAACTGGTTCCCATTTGAAGTTTTCTAAGTGCATCTGCAAGTGCCCATGGTTTTCCAGATATCTTTGCACCGCTTTCATCAGCTTTGTATTCTCTAGTTCTGCTTACTGCAAGTTGAACAATTGTGGCAGCTACTGGAGCAAGTATGGACATTGCAATTAATCCTAATAAATCTTCTCCATCTTCTCCACCACCAAGAAATGCAAACATTCCTGCATAATTTGCAATCAGGACTATAGCTCCTCCCACTGTGGCAGCTACTGCACTTATCAATATGTCCCTGTTTTTAACGTGTCCAAGTTCGTGAGCTATAACTCCTTCAAGTTCGTCTCTACTTAGCAAATTCAGTATGCCTGTAGTTACGGCTACAACTGCTTTTTTAGGGCTTCTGCCAGTAGCAAAAGCGTTCGGAGTCGCACTTTCAACTATTGCAACTTTTGGTTTTGGAATTCCTGCGTTCTGCGCAAGTTCTGATACAATTGAATGGAGTTCTGGAGCTTCATGTTCTGATACTTCCCTTGCACCGTACATCTTAAGCACAATTTTATCTGAAAAGAAATATGAACTGAAGTTCATGATCATTGCAAGTAAGAAGAAAGCTGACGCTCCAAAAAGTCCTACTCCAAATAATGATCCTATGAAATAACCTATGCCTATTAATAAGCCGGTTAATGCACCTAATAAGAGTAATGTTTTAATGTTTTCAAACATTTGATTATCACCAGTTTTTAAACGTTGATCTTTTTTCAATCTTTTTATTTATTCAGGTTACTAAAAGATCACAATACTATAAAATGTAAGTTTAGGTATATAAACTTTGTGTGACTAAATCTAAATTATAAATAATTAAATTTTCGGTGTTTTCAGATGGTAACTGCTTTAATAATGGCTGGGGGAAAAGGAACAAGGATGAAACTTGATGTGGAAAAACCACTTGTTGAGGTAAATGGAAAGCCATTGGTTCAGTATGTAGTTGATGCACTTAAAAATACAGATAAAATCAGCAATATATTAGTTGCGACAAGTAAAAACACTCCCAGAACTGAATCTTTTTTAAAGGAACAGGGTATGGATACAATTGAAACTCCTGGAGACGGCTATGTGCAGGATCTTGGGTTTATTATTTCAAACTTTGAGTTAGATGATATTTTACTCACTATTACTGCAGACCTGCCCCTTGTAAATAGTGATATAATTAGCCATGTTCTTGAGGAATATGAAAAATCTGATAAGCCAGCTATGAGTGTTTTAGTTCCCATTCATGTATTTGAGGAATATGGTATCAAACCCACCATGAGATTTGAGAATTTAATACCATCTGGATTAAATGTATTAAGAAGTATTAATAAGGCACAAGATGAGAAAGTTTTAATTATAGAAAGGATAGAACTAGCCTTAAACATTAATACATATGAAGACATAAAACTTCTTAAGAATCTATTGGGTGATCAGGATGAATGAAGAGAGGAAACTTATTAAGGGAGAAGAAAAGATCTGGAGCGAAATTAAAGGATATCAGGTTGCAACCAATAATGCACGTATATTGGGTGAACTGGACGAGCTTATAATAAACGGTAAGACCGGAAAAATAACTGATGTCGTCATAAAAGTTGAAAAAGGCCGAAACATAAACGTTAAAGGTGCAAAGAAAAAAGGAGATCACCTTTTAGTTCCATTTGGAAAAGTTGAAAAAGTGGGCGAGTTTATAATTATTTCAGAAGCCTAAATTTTTTTAATTTATAATTTTTTTTAAGATTATGTGCTGTTTTTAATTTGATTTTTTTTATGGGATTTGTGGCCTGTATGTGGTTCATCATGATTTTCCCTGCGTCTAACCCATTCAACTAGAGGTATCAATGCTATTTGTAATTCTTTTCCTGATTCTGTGAGAGAATATTCCACCCTGGGAGGTGTTTCGCCGTAAACATTTCTTTCTATTAATCCTTCATGTTCCAATGTTTTTAATGTATTTGAAAGAGTTTTTGGAGATATTTCCCCTATATTTTTTTTAATCTGATTGTATCGTAGTGGATCCTCTCTAAGTGATGTCAGCACGCACATCACCCATTTTTTACTTACCACATCCACTATGCCTCGAATGGGACAAAGGCAAAAAGCCTCTTTTTCACAATTACTTTCCTTGCACATACCAGGTACCCTTCTGTATACTTTGTTTATTAATATAAACTTTTTATTTTAAATACTTTCTTTTGTATACTAGATATTAGACACATACTTACTATTAAATGTATACCAGGAGATGATTTAATATGTGTGAAGATAGGTGTTGTGGACACGATAAAGATAAAAAAGGTAGGGGCATGCATCATAGGGGATGTCACTCTGGGGGAATGCATAGACATTTCTTAACTAGGGAAGAAAAAGCTGAAATGCTGGAAAAATACATAGAAGAATTAGAAAAGGAGATTAAAGGCGTAAAACAAAAAATTGAGGAGCTTAAAGCTTAAATTTATCTCCTATTTATTTTTAGATTATATGTAAGATTTATCCTTTATAAAGAGGATGAACAACAGAGTTTCTTTCGCTTAAAATTTCATCAATTGAAGGCTCCTTGGTAAATGCTCTTCTTATGGCTAATTTTGCAGCTTCATAATTATTCCTGTATATTTTATCATTGTCTTCAGCACCAGGATGTATAAAGACACTGCAGACTATGCAAATATCTTCCACTGTATCTTCAGGAATGATTTCTTCTTCCACACATTCTGCAACAGCCATTGCCACACCTTTTTGTGCAGGTCCGAATATCCTTAAAACATCACCCTTTCTTCTAAGTGAAACTTTAGGTGATATCAGTGTCACTGGTTTTGTTGTAAGATTAGGGGCTATAATGGCAAAAAGAGGAGTATGCTTGTCCATTTGATTTGCAAGAGCACCCGCAAATGCTTGCCCAACGGGGCCTTCTTTATCACCTATTAAGAGATCTATATGTGCAACTTCTACTTTTTCTCCAAACCGTGCTTCTCCAATTAAATACATGGTACTACCTCTCATTTATTTTATGTATTTAATGGAATTTAATATTTTTTAAGATTATTTTCTTAATAAACTCTAAAATCAGTTCTGATTCTGTTAATTAAATTAAAAAAGAAAGAAGATTAAAAGAAGTAGTTTAAAAATAAAAAGTTACATGCCCTGTAAACTCATATCGAGCATTCTTTTGGTTTCATCTGCAAGTTCTTGAGGCAGTCCTGTAATGTCCATGCTTAAGAACCCTCTTACAATCATAGAAGCAGCTTCTTCTTCTGTAAGTCCTCTGGACATTAGGTATAACACTTCTTCTTCCGCTATTTTACCTACTGCTGCTTCGTGAGATAGTTCTAAGTCTCTGGCACTACCTTCCAGTTCTGGAACTGCATATATCATAGAATCATCAGATAGGACAAGACCATGACATTCTAAGTGTCCTTTGGTATCATGCATTCTACCTGCTAGATGTCCTCTGGCATAAACTTGAGAGTTATCCTTGGAAACTGCCCTTGAAATCATTTCTGTGCTTGCTCCTTCCCCTTCTAGATAAACACGTGATCCCATATCTAATATAGAGTCCTTCTGGCCTCCTAGAATTGACTGGAATAAAACTTTAGAATTTTTACCGCTGCAGTAAGCTGTTGGATAAGACTGAATACTTCTAACGGGGCTTGTAAGGATATAATTGCTTATATAAGTTGAATCGTCTCCACACATGATTCCTGTTCTTGGGCGTACATCTACCTGTTCTGCCCAGTTGTGTACCATTGTAAACGTAATTTTAGATCCGGGTTTAAGGTAAAATTCTGAAACTCCTACGTGAAGTGCAGAGCTTACGTCTTCTCCAGTGGCACAGCCAGTTATAATATGCAGTTCAGAATTTTCTTCTGCAATGATTATGTTGTGGGCCGTCTGCATTACCTTTTCATCACCGATGAACATACATGCCTGTAACGGGAATACTTCTTTAGAACCTGGTAAAGATCTTATGAAATAACCACTGCTCCCTTCTTCTGATTCTCTTATTGCGGTTTGTGCAGTATATTTATCTGCATCAGGAGCTACAGCTTTCCACATGTAATCTTTAAGCCATCCATATTTATCCAGCGCTACATTCATTCCCATTATTTCAACACTTTCAGAAGGAGATGCGTTATAGACTCCACTCTGGTCCATCTGTATAAATGTACCTGAACGTTCTTTTTCAGTGGTGTCTACCCCTACCTTCAGCAATGTATCCTGAACCTTTTTAGGAATTTCAACAGCTCTTTCTACGCGTTCATGTTCCCCTGCTTCTTCTTTTATAAATTTTTCAAGATCTATGTCTTCTCCATAAAGAGCTTTCTTTTCATGGGCTTTTTGGGCACGTTCTAGTGGAGTTTGCAACATTCAACACATCCTTTAAATCCTTCTTTTCTAATGTCTTCTAAAACTTCAGTGGGATTCCCTGAACAGGCTATTTTACCATCCATAAGTACGTGGGCAGTATCAGCACTTACAAAATTGAGAATATAACCTAAATGAGTTATCAAAAGCCCTGATTTTTGCCTCATACCTGGCTTTTTGTCTTTATCTAAGAGAGTATTTATTTCTTCAGCAAGAAGCTCTACATTTTCAATGTCCACACCAGAGTCAGGTTCATCAAACATGATAAAATCTGGTTGTTGAGCAAGGAGCTGCAAGATTTCGGACCGTTTTACTTCTCCTCCTGAAAATCCTAAATTAACATCTCTTTCTAAGAATCTCTGGTCAAGTTTAAGTTTGGTGGCAAGATCCTTCATTTCAGGACTTAATTCTTCACCACTTTCCCCGTGTTCAATTTTAAGGAGATCGTTAAGTTTAACTCCTCTTATGGCGGGTGGATTTTGAAAACTTACACCTATACCTTTTCTTACACGTTCTGTAGTGGTTAAATTGGTTATATCTTCTCCTTTAAAGATAATTTCTCCTCGTGTTATGTCATACTTAGGAAATCCAAGTAAGCTCATAAACAACGTACTTTTACCAGACCCATTTGGTCCTAAGAGCACATGGGTTTCTCCTTCTTTAATATAAAGATCGATATCGCTTAGTATTTCTTTTCCATTTACTTCAACAGCTAGATCAGTTATTTCAAGTAGCAGTTTTACCACCACCGTTTTTAGTATTACACTCGAAAATTCAAAGCATGCAAAATTTGCAGAATTTTGCTGCCTGTAAAACTCTCAAAACCTTAAAAAATCTATGATTTTTTACGTATAGAAAAATGTTGTCAAAATTGAAAATTTTCGAATGCTTCATATTTTCTAAAATTCAAAGAATTTTTAGAGATTTTAACAGATTTTTTGAGGGAATTTTCAAGGGTCTCAAACACTTGTGTTTGAGGAATTCTATTTTTTAATTAAATTAATCTTTTTGTAACTCATTTTGGATATATCTGATGTTATATATAAATTAACTATTGTTAATATTATTGCATAAAAACTTGATATGATAAGGTCGTCTCTTGATATTATTATAAAGTTGAATTTGATGAACGGTATGTAAAAAATTCTAATATTATGTGTATGTAGTTGCAAAAGTAATAAAGTACATACAAATAATTTTCTACAGTAGAAGGCCAGCTTAATAAATTTTAGTTTTTTTGAAAAATAAAGATGAAATATCATGTTATATAAAATTAAGGGGCATTATTATAGATAATATAATAAATTTAAGTCCATACTGGCCTTTTTTAGAAAACGAAGGTTCATGTCATTATATATAAACTTTTCGAAATTGTCTTAGAAGTAACCTTTATAATTAGTGTCTTTATATCCATATAACGTACAGTAATAGTACACTAATTAGTACATTGAGAAACGCAAGGAGGAAACTCTATGGCTGAGGATGATATAAAAATCGTTATGTTTTGTTGTAACTGGTGTTCCTACGGTGGAGCAGACACAGCAGGTACCGCAAGGATGCAATATCCTCCGAACATACGTGTAATTAGAGTGATGTGTTCAGGACGTATAGAACCACAATTTGTTCTTAAAGCATTCAGAGAAGGTGCAGATGGTGTTATAATTGCAGGATGTCACCACGGTGACTGCCACTATGACGCAGGAAACTACAAATTAGATAGAAGAATGAGATTAATTTACAAATTAGTAGATGATCTAGGAATTGGAAAAGAAAGAGTATACCACGACTGGATCTCCGCATCAGAAGGAGAAAAATTCGCAGAAACAGTTAAAATGATGGTAGCTCGTGTCAAGAATCTCGGACCATCACCGCTTAAAGCACAATTAGCAGAAGTTGAAGAAGCGGAGGCATAATCATGGCAGAAGAAAGTCAAAAAGTCAAAATATTAACAACATGGCTCTCAGGATGTTCCGGCTGTCACTTAGCGCTTGCAGATATAAACGAAGCACTTATAGACGTTATGGAACTCGCTGACTTTGAACACAGCCCTGTTTTAATGGATGTAAAATATGATGAAATTCCAGAAGTAAACGTTGCTCTCGTTGAAGGAGGAATCCGTAACGAAGAAAACCACGAAATGGCTCTAAAAGTAAGGGAAAAAGCTGATTTTGTTATAGCATACGGTACATGTGCAGTATATGGTGGTATTCAGGGACTTGGAAACTTAAGTACTAACGAAGAACTTTTAACTGAGGCTTACATTAACTGCCCAAGTAATATAAACCCTGAAGGTATTTTACCATCTGAAGAAGTACCTCCATTTGAAAGCAGAATGAGGCCTCTTAGTGATGTTATAGATGTCGATTTAAACTTACCAGGATGTCCACCAAGGTCTGACATTGTTGCACAAGCAGTAATGTCTTTACTTAAAGGAGAACCACTGGAATTACCAACAACAAACCTCTGTGAAGTTTGTCCAAGAGAAAAACCGCCTGAAGGGCTGGCAATGGAAGAAATTAAAAGGCAGTTCGAACTTGGAAAACCTGAAGAAGAAGTATGTTTAGTAACTCAAGGACTCGTCTGTATGGGACCTGCAACAGTTTCACTCTGTGGAGCAGAATGCCCAAGTATAGCTGTACCTTGTAGAGGTTGCTACGGACCAACTGGAAATGTAGTTGACCAGGGTGCAAAAATGATCAGTGCGATTGGGTCTGACTTCGGTGTTGAATCTGATAAAACTATCGATCCAGAAACAGTTGCAGATCAGCTTGACGATGTAGTTGGAACTTTCTACACATTCACACTTCCAGCTTCATTAGTACCTATGAGAATGAGGAAACAGGAGGGTAAATAGATGGTTAAATTAACACTTGAACCTGTAACAAGAATTGAAGGTCACGCTAAAATTACCGTACAACTCGACGATGCAGGAAACGTTCAAGATACCAAACTCCACGTTATGGAATTCCGTGGATTTGAAAAATTCTTACAAGGAAGACAAATTGAAGAAGTACCAAGGATAGTACCAAGGATCTGTGGTATATGTGATGTACAGCACCACCTTGCAGCTGCTAAAGCTGTCGACGGTATCTTTGGTTTCACTCAGGATGATGTTCTCCCAGCAGCATACAAAATGAGGGAACTCATGAACTGGGGTTCATACATGCACTCCCACGCACTTCACTTCTACTTCCTCGCAGCTCCTGACTTTATAGCAGGAAAAGACAGGAAAACAAGAAACGTTTTCCAGATCATTAAAGACGCACCTGAATTAGCTTTACAGGCTATAGAACTCAGGAAAAACGCTCTTTCAATAGTAAAAGCTACTGGTGGAAGGCCAATTCACCCAACATCAAACTTACCTGGTGGAATTTCCACAGAACTTGATGATGAAACTCAAAAAGACTTACTGGCAAAAGCTCAAAGAAATGTAGAATTAGCAGATGCTACAATCCAGACTGCAATTCCAATCTTTGAAGAAAACTTAGACCTTGTTAAAGAACTTGGTTACGTTAAAACTTACCACACAGGTCTTGTAAACGATGGTGTATGGGATGTTTACCACGGTGATGTAAGAGTTAAAGACGCAGAAGGTAACCCTTACGCAGAATTTGCTCCTGAAAATTACCTGGACTACATCGCAGAAAAAACAAAACCATACTCCTACCTGAAATTCCCATATCTTAAAGATTTAGGTTACCCAGAAGGTATCTACAGAGTTGCACCTCTCTCAAGGTTAAACGTTGTAGACAAAATGCCTGATGTTGCACCTAAAGCTCAAGATTACCTCAACGAATTCAGAAAAACATTCGGCTACGCTCAGGAACCACTTTTATTCCACTGGGCAAGACTCATAGAGTTACTCGCATGTGCTGAACTCGCTGCTGATACTTTAGACCAGGACTTATCCGGTCAGAAATGGCAGGACTCTCTTGAGAAAACAGCTGGTGAAGGTGTAGGAATTGTTGAAGCACCAAGGGGAACTTTAACTCACCACTATGCTGCAGATGAAAATGGACTTGTCACTAAAGCAAACATTGTAGTTGCAACTATCCAGAACAACCCATCCATGGAAATGGGTATTCAGAAAGTTGCTAAAGACTACATTAAACCTGGTGTAGAAGTAGATGACAGTATTTTCAACCTAATGGAGATGGTAATAAGAGCATACGACCCATGTCTATCCTGTGCAACCCACGAAATCGACAGTCAAATGAAACTTTCAACCCTTGAAGTATACGACAGTGAAGGACACTTAATAAACAAACTTTAAAACCATTTAAGGGTGAAAAAAAATGATAGTAGTAAACAAAGAAGGATGTATCAAGTGCGGAGCTTGTCAAGGTGTATGTCCAACAGAAGCAATCTCAGTAACACCTGAAGATGTTATTTTCTGTGATCTCTGTTCTGGCGAACCAAAATGTGTAGCAGCCTGTTCAACAGGTGCCCTCAAAGCGGAAGAAATGCCAATTGGGGACACTGGCAAAACTCAGACTCGCATAGTGTTTAGTCCTTCAGCATGTAACCAGTGTGGTGATTGCGTAGATGTCTGCCCTCCAAATGTACTGAAAATGGATGAAGGAAAAGTCCAGACAACAATGCCTTTACACGGATTCTGTGTAATGTGCCAGAAATGTGTGGATGTTTGTCCAGTAGAAGTCATTGGTATAGAAGGAGTCAAAGAACCTAAAGTAATTGAAAAAGACATCACAGGACCTATATACATTTCAGGCTGTGTTGGCTGTGGAATGTGTGTAGAAGAATGTCCTGTAGACGCTATTACCCTTTCTGAAACTGGGGAAGTAATCAACATTGATGAAGATGCATGTATAAAATGTGGAGTATGTTCTCAAACATGCCCATGGAATGCAGTTTACATTTCAGGTAAAGAACCAGTCAAAAGGACTAAAGATATAGTAGCATTCGATCTCAACAAAGATGCATGTATCGGATGTAATGTATGTGTCGAAGCATGTCCTGGTGACTTTATAGAAGCCAAGGCAGCAGACCTTTCAGTGGAACTTCCTGAAATCTGTGCAGCATGTGGACTCTGTGCAAAAATGTGCCCAGTTGAAGCAATTAATCTCGAAGTCGAACTTGGACCTGCAAAACCAGCATCCGAAGAAGGACTCGTTAGAAACGAAGAACTCTGTATACTGGACGGCAGTTGTGCCCCTGTATGTCCTACTGGAGCTATAAGAGTAGAACCAGGCGAATCTTATGCAATGTGTACAAGATGTGGAGCATGTGCATCAACATGTCCTACTGGAGCTCTTAGAGTAACACAGATCGACAAAGAAGTTAACGGCGAAATTGTTAAAAGGGATAGAATCGAATTCAGCCCATCAATTTGTGATGAATGTGGCGAATGTGTCGAAGTATGCCCATACAACATGCTGGAACTCACAGGCGACAAGAAAATGCCAGTCAAAGGGTACTGTGTACTCTGCGAAAAATGTGTTGAACACTGTCCAAACACAGCATTATCTATAAAATAAGAATGTTTTTTAAAGGTGGATTTTTCCACCCCCATAATTTTATTTTTGCTTAAAAATTTATTGAAACTATTTTTATGACTCAAATTAATTAAGGTTAATTTTCCTGTTTAATTATCACTATTTAATCAAAATATTTACTTTTCTAGAAATTTAATATAATAAAATGTCAGTAAATACTCTCTTTTTGTATTGTACTGTAATTAAGGAATACACTTGAAAAATAAGCCGGATAATAATTCTTTTTATCTTTAACTTACACTAATGTACAGAAAGATTCTTAATTAACAAAAATTAAAAAGGTTTATCAAAAAAGAATAGTTAGATTATAATTAAAGGATTATTCACTTAATTTAACATAAATGGCATGTTTGTCAAGGTCAATTTCAACTATTGCCCCAGTAATGTCTTTTCTAGTACCTAATATGTCTGTAAGCCCTATATTTTCACCATCAATTTTTATAAACAACGCATCTTCCATTATTTTATCGCCGTCGGTTGAGTAAACTGTTGATTCGCACATTTTATCACCACTCGTAGTTATGTTTTTAATGTAATTTTTTATTTGCTATTATACAATTTTTCCACTATTTTCAAAAACTTCTCCATCTGCCATAACAACATTCCCACGGACTACTGTCATAACAGGCATGCCCTTAACTTTAAATCCATTAAATGGAGAATATTTAGCTTTTGTCTTGAATTCACCAGGGTTTATTATCCCTTCTTTTTTCATATCAACCACTACAAAGTCTGCATCCATTCCCTCTGCAATTTTTCCTTTATTTTTAAGGTTAAATATTTCAGCGGGATTCTCGCATAAAAGCCGTTTGATATCTCCAAAAGCCATCTTGTTTTTATTTACTTTAGTTAAAAGTAGAGGTAAAGCTGTTTCAAGGTTGGGAATTCCAGATGGGGCTTCCCATACTATTTTTTCTTTTTCAAGGATTGTATGGGGGGCATGATCGGTTCCGATTACGTCTATTTTTTCCAGTTCATTAATCCCTAAGGCATATTTTTTATCTCGAAGTGGAGGGTTGGTCTTTGCAAGGTTTCCACATTTTTTAAAATAAGATGCATCTAAAAATAGGTGGTGGGGAGTTATCTCTGATGTAACCATGCAATTTTCACTTTTTGCTTCTTGAATTATGTCAAGAGACTTTTTAGTGCTTACATGGCAGATATGGATTCTCGAATTCAACTGTTTTGCCAGGGAAGTGGCTTTTAAAACTGCAATATCTTCTGCAAGCGGCGGACGGGCATCTGTATAAATTTCAGGATCTATACTGCCGCTTGATTTCATTTTATCAGTGCATTCTTTAACTGTATCCATATCTTCAGCGTGCACTGATATTAGCTGATCTTCAGGTAACCTCTTAATTTCCTTAAAAATTTCTAACAGATGCTCATCATCAATAAGGTCCATGTATATTTTAAAGGATGCAGGTTTAAGCTCTGCTATTTTTTTAATCTCACGAATATTACCTACGCCTGCATGCAGTCCAAAATCAACCACACTCTTCTTTCTCGCGATGTTTAATTTCTCAATAAATGCTTTTTCAGTGTTGGTTGGGGGATTAGTATTTGGCATATCCATTACTGTGGTAAATCCACCGCAGGCTGCTGCGACCGATCCGGTTTTAAAAGTTTCTTTCTCTGGAAATCCAGGGTCTCTAAAATGTACATGTGAGTCAATAAGTCCGGGTAAAACTATATTTCCTTTGATATCTATTGTTTCCTCGCTTTTTGGAGCTATCTTTGTAATAGATACAATTTTACCCTCTTCAATTCCTATAATACATTCTTTGTTCTCGGGGACAAGTTTACAGTTTTTAAGACATAAATCAATCATTCTGCACCTCATAAATATGAATGATAATATTTAATTAAGTTAATTCTTCTTTAATGATTATAAGTTGAATCTTCCTTTTATCCTTCTATATTTTTCTATTAAATCTTTGATCTGTTCTTCAGCATTTCTTTTAGGACTGTAAGGTAAAGCATCACCGTAAAAATTAATTTCTTCACTTTCCAATTTTTCGATATTTTCATAAACTGTTTTTTTCCATAGATCAAGCCATCCATTATCGGGTCTTGAATATTTGCTAATATCTATCCCTAAATGTTCGTTCCATAGTTCTTGCCGGAATTTTTTTATAGTGTCTCTTTTTGGCTTATCAAAATCAAAAAATAGGGCATTTACCTCCATATTGAGATAATTTGTTGAACTATCGCGGCTGCCAAATTCTTCGGCACAACTGAGGGAGGAACCATCTAAATTAGACGAGCCTATAGTGGCCCATATATCATCTACAATTGCAACCTTGCTGTGTACATAACAATGTCTCAGTTTGTTTTTTCCATTTTTAAATTCACCTGACCATAATGAGTATATGCCTATTCTAGGATGATCTAATGCGGATTTTTCTAGATCCATTCCCATTAATTGAAAGCCATAATGTTGCCATGTCCTGTAGCTTGGAACATCAGGAACCTCATTAATTACCATAATTAACTGTAATTCTGGGTTATGGTCAAGGGCATTTTTTAAAGCGCTGACAATATATTTATTGGTAAAATATTGATTTTCAAGATAAATAAAGTCTTCTGCATTAGTAATGGCTCTTCTATACGCCTCAAATACTCCTTTTTCTCCTTTATCATTTATTGTACCTGGAGTAATTGATCTCACAATTTGGAGGGGCATATTATTATATTGAAACATTTTATTTTGATATTCTACATTGTTTAGGTTATTTTTGGAAGTGTTTCCTAAATTTAGAGATTCATTTTTAAAAATTTTATCTTTACCTTTAAAATGGAGATCTGAAAGATAATTCCAAAGTTCAATGAAAAATTCTTCTATATGTCCTATCGCTTCACCACTTAAATATATTGAAACATCATGAACAGGGCCTTCATTTTTTTCACCACGGCGGGGTTCATTAACTAGATGCTGGTTAGTATCCCAGTAAGCTTGACTAAAAGGAGAGCCCAAGATGAATGCTTCTTTTCCATCGACAATCAGTACTTTAGCATGCATGGCATAAGGCCCTCTTGCCGGAAATCTCCTGACACTCACATTACTGTCTTTAAAATAGTTATGTAGTTCATCATAGTTATCTGGAATAACCATATTTTCATTTATTATAATTTTAACCTCAGCCCCTCTACTTTCGGCATCTAAAAGTTTATCGACAAGGGGTTTATCCTTTTTATATATGTTTTCATCCTCAAAAAATCGGGGGATGAAATCAGGATAGAATGCAAATTGGGTTAAATAAATATATGATTCTGCATTATCTATTGAATCTACTATTTTTTCTAGTGTCTTTTTGTTATCTATTAAAATTTCAAAGCTGTTACTGGAGGTAAATCTGGATGGTGATTTATTTTTTAATGTAACAAACCATCCCTCTATCATGCTTTGATTTATTACAATGTCATCAATGTATTTTATGGTACTTTTCACATTTTCATGAACATGGGACCTTAAAATCTCAAAAACTCCCAGTTTATCTTTAACAATAATTCTTATATCTGGCTCTTTATCTGCAATTTCCTTGTATCTATTTTGGGGATAAAGTATCCTGTAATATCCATTATCATCTGTAATTGTGTGCCCTAAAAGATCATCTTCTAAAAAGAAAAGCCCTTTATATTTGTCTGTTATAAACTGTAAAGAGCCACCAAGATCCATATTTGGAGATATAAATGATTTAACTTTAGATTCCACTAAATGTATGGCATTTAGTTTTATTTTTCCAAAATCAACATCCTCTGCTACAACTGCTAATCCGGCTATGGGATTTCCTTCTTCGTCTATAATCCTACCTTTAACACCAATATTGCCATTATTTATTTCTAAATCTTCGAAATCAAGAATATCTGCAACATTTTCTCTTGATTTAGACATTATAATTTGATTATCTATAAGGATGTCCAGTTTTATATTTATATTATCCTGTAATTCGGGCTCTACATGATAATTAATTTGAAAATCACCGTTAATATCAGAAATAGCTGATCCAAGTTCCGTATTTTTTAAAAAAAAATATTTGAAAGCTTTAACTTTTAAATTAGATAAAGGTTTTTTATTTTCATCAATTAGATGTCCATAAATCTTATTTTCCTGTGTGTTTTCCATAAATATCACTTATCTTGTTTTAGACGGATTATGGATTCTTTAGCAATGTTTAATTTTAGTTATACGTATGTTTTGGTTAATAAGTCTCTAATCACTATATATATTAAATTGATCATTGGGAATAATTAATTTATCTAAAAAAAAAGAAAGGTAATATCATGCCTTCAAAACAAGAATTTGTCAGAGATTTTATAGAGCGGGATCGAAAACTCTTATTTGAGGATTGTAAAAAGGATCAGGAATATGCAGAGCATGAAAACGAATTTAAAATAATTGCAGACTTTACAGAATATTCTCCACTGCATATGGGTCACAGGCACTGCATGATGGGGGCAAAGGAAAAAGTTGAAGATGGAATCTTTGTTGCAGTAGTTCCTGGGCTATTTGAGCGAAGCGGCAGGGGGCTGCCATACATCATGTCACGCCATGCAAGGGCGGATTCTGCGGTGGCTGTTGGGGCAGATATAGTCATAGAAGGCCCTCCAATGGGTATAATGGGCTCTGGTCAATATTCGTTATGTCTTGCAAAGACTTTTAAAGCATTGGATGCAGATTATATTCCTAGGGGTTATAAACCGGTTCAAGGTTTTCAAGAGATACTCCATAGAATCTCGGATGGAAAAGGAGTAGCTCCAAAACCCTACAAAATAATTGATATGGATACAAAAGAGGTTTTAATTAAGGGTAAACTTCATGAAGATAATTATGTCATCGTATCTCTTTCAAGGTCCCTTAAAAAGATAAATTTTGATTTCAAAGATAAATTCATCTTCGTACCGCGTATTGAAGGAGTAAGTGGCACTAAAATTAGAGAAGCTGTTTTAAAAAGAAATTTAAGTTCTGTTGAAGATATGCTGCCCCCTGAAACTATTGAAGTTTTAAACAGGGAAGTGGCACGTGAAAGGGCTCCCATTCATAACTGTCGAGATGAAGAAGGCATAATTGAACTTGTAAATGAAGGATCAAGAGAATATTTAAAATCGCTTGCACTTTTAGATGATAAAACTGTAGAAAACCTCATAAAAAACAGGCCGTTTAAAAATATGGCTGATATAGAAGAATGTGTTTCATGGGGTTTCAGCAGGCACTATAAAAATAGAATTTTGTCATCTATGGAAGCAAGAATAGATAAAAAAACAGTATCCTCATATATTGATAAGTATCCATCCGTTATCCGCGTGTTAAACTTTAAGGATAAGGACACACTTAAAAATTTTAAAAATAATATACCCACAAGGAGGATAGAAATATGGCAATAAAAGAAGGAGATTTTATAAGGCTTAAATACACTGGAAAAGTTCAGGAAACCGGTGATATATTTGATACAACAAGTGAAGAAGTAGCTGAAGAAGCAGGACTTGTCACTGAAAATAAAACTTTTGGTCCAATCCCAATAGCTGTAGGAGTAGGACATGTATTAAAAGGACTTGATAAAGGTTTAGTTGGCATGGAAGTAGGTGAAGCGAAATCAATTGAAGTACCTCCAGAAGAAGGATTTGGAGTAAGAGACCCAAAATTAACCCAGCTTATACCAATGAGTGAATTCAAAAAACAGAATATCAGACCTCAAAAAGGTATGAACATCACATTAGAAGGGCACAATGGTAAAATAAGGAGCATAAGTGGTGGAAGAGTAACCGTAGACTTCAACCATGAATTTGCTGGAAAAACACTGGTATACGATGTGGAAGTTGAAAAAATAATTGAAGACGACACAGAAAAAGTGTACGGAATCATAGAACTCCAGTACCCTAACCCAAATATAAAACCTGAAGACCATGAAGTAAAAATGGAAGACGGAAAAGTAATGATTTACCTCAATGAAATGGCTAAATTCGACAACCAAATTACCTATGCAAAATTCAGAATTGCAAGGGATATATGGGACAACATGGGTATAGACAGGGTCGAATTTGTGGATGTATTCGAGAAAAAAGTAAACACTGAAGAAGAAAAAGAAGAAGAAACTGAAGCAGAAGAATAATTCAGCTGCTTTAAACTTCATTAACTTCTTTTATTTTTAAGTAAATATTGGGCTTATAAAACCTTTAAAAAGTTTTTAAGCCAGTATTATCCTTTTATAGAATCTTTATTTTGGACATAATTCATTAAATCATTTTTGTGACCTTTCAAAAATTTCATTAATTTTGGGGGGATGTTATAAGATTTAATTTTACTTTTTAAACCATAATTAACAGTTTAATTTATAGTTTGATCTTTAGATTCTCTATTTTTGCTATTAAAATCGATAAAGGTAAATATTAATTTTTATATAATACTAATTATAAAATTTTTAATAATAGGAGATTTTTTTATGGCCAAAAAACTTTTTATAGGTTTAATCGTCATCATAATTTCAATAGTAGGTGTTTCAGGATACGTTATGTCACAAACCGGTGGAACTACTCCTTCATTAAAGACTAACAACAGTAATTTGATTCCAGCAGCAGCTATGGAAAATAACAACTATGTATCTTCTCCTAAAAGAGAAATGTGCGATGCATGCGCAGGTACTGGATGGTGCAGGCAGGATATATGCTTGAAATGTAATGGAACGGGTGTTATAGTTTGTAAAGCATGTAATGGTACTGGCGAATGTAAAAATGGAACTATTTGTCCATACTGCCATGGAACTGGGGAGATTATCTGCCCTGCATGCCATGGAACTGGTGGAACCCGATGTAAATTCTGCGGCGGTGATGGCTACTACGACCCAGAAAAAGGAGATAAAAAAGCTTAGAAACTGATTATTTGCAAAAAAATAGTAGAAAATCTAGTTGGTGTTAGGTAATTGTTCTTAGACTTTAATTAGAGATAATCAGCGATTTTTTTTTTAAATTTTCGAGCGCTTTTTTCCTTTCTCTCTTTAATTACCTTTTTCCTGTTTAATCTATCCCTAATTTTAATAGAAAGAAGTATGATTACAACCACTGCTGTAAAAAATCCTACTATTAGCGGTTTTAGATTGATCATTGCTATTTTAAATTTATAATGGATGGATTTTTAAGTAAAAAAAGAAGAAAAAAGATAAAGTTTAAGGCCAAGTCAGCAACTTAGGCACTTTAACTTTTTTAAACCTTCTTCTAACGTCTTCTGGCCAGTTTTCAGGGTCGAAACCTTTCTGTGCAAGGAACCCAAATACAATACGGGTTAAACCAATACCTGTACACCCTGTCCATACTCCATGGTTGTGGGTTTCTTTTATTGAAAATCCTTCCACAAAGTGGGTTCCGTGGATATTTGCAGATACGATTGCAACTCCTTTCTCTTGACCGGGCACATTAAGTCTCATTTCTTTTTTAGGAATATCTGGGAATTCAATTCCACGGTTTTCTACTTTCCTGCCTTCCAGGTAGAACGGATCGTCTCCTACTTCTGTGTACCAGTCAAGTTCCAGATCATCAGCGATCTGGTGGGAAATTTCAACGGTTTGATCCCTTATTTCATTACACTGCTCAGGTGTTCCAAGCCATACAAGTTCTATACGTTGGAATTCGTGGACTCTATCCAGACCTTTAGCTCCCCCACCTTCCCAACGGTATGTCCAACCGCTCCTGTCAAAGAATTTAATTGGGAGGTCCTTTTCATCCACAACCTGGTGGCTTAAAAACTCGTAGAACGGCTCACACTGTGCTGGGGCCAGTACATAAGAAGGATCCTTTAAACCTTCCTTCAGGAGGTCAATTGGGACTTCGCGTTTGATTTCAAGCTCACTGCGGAATTTATCAAATACTAATGGGTCTCTCCTTGGCGCGGAACAGTAGTACATCCCTTCAGGAAGACCTTCTAAGTATTTCATTTTCTCCATCACTGGAATTGGAATGAGTTTTGGAAACAGACATTCCTCAAAATCAAGCTTTTCAATAAGTTTTTCTACAAATATCTCTTCTAATGCATGCTGAAGCGCCACAAGCGGCGGTGCGTAGAACCACTGGCCTTTGCCCGGGAATTTTTTAACCCATCCCAGTCTAGCAGCTTCTTCAGTCGGGTCGCCTTCAAAGAAATATTTCTGCATGCAGCTTTTTCCTAAAATTGTACCGGGTTCAACTTTAGTCACCTGCTTGGTGAGTATATCAGAAGGACCGCATTCTGTTTCAGGAATGGAACTTGCAATAGCGCTTGTCACGTGTTTAATAACTCTATCAATGGTATGGTTTCTTAAGTCCCCTTCTTCCAGATCTTTAAATTCAAGAACTACTTCGTCATCTTTAACTTCGTAATTGTCCACATAGGGGACGTCTTTCAGATCTACTTTTTCTTCAGTAGGTATCTCAATTTTATAATAATTCACAATTATTTTTCGCACACCTAAACGGTACTGTTTACCCAAAAGTTGAGTGAGTGGTTTTTTAACACGTAATAACGCATCATGTGCCCTTCCCCGTCTTCCAGATACCATTTCAACCTTCAAAGTGTTTCCAATTAAATCCCAGCTTACTATCTGGGATGCATCCTGTTCCTGCTCTTCAGGTACTCCTTTTAAGAATATTTCATTATTAGCGTGGTTTATAAATTCTTCTATATCTTTACGTGCATCTTCTGCATCTTTACTGAATAATATTTCTCCTTTAAGAGTGAATTTCATGTAATTTCACCTTTTAAAAACTGTAATTATAAATAAAATATAAATTATGTTTTATTCTTGGATTATTTAATTTCTTCTTTTGTAAAATCAATCACTTTTTCGGCCATCATCTCGCAAAAAAGAATATCATCTACCGTTGCAAGAGTAGTTCGAAGTGATTCTGAATCTAACTTACAAATAAGACTGTTATTTTCAACACATGATTCAATAAAACCCATATTGTCTGGTTTAAGTGATCCTAAAGCTATTTTGGCTTCTTCTTCTGTTTCATACGTGAAAATAATTGTAGATTCTATTTGCATGGTTTACCTTCTAATTTAACTTAAAATATTTTCTGCAATTTTGGCTATTGATTTAAAAGCTGCCGAGTCAGGATACTTGGCAAGTGGGTGCCCTTCCATATCAGCTCTTATAACTTCTTCGTCCCTTGGAATAGTGCCAATAACTTCAAGCCCGAGTTCTTTAATTTTTTGAGTTGCAAAATTTTCTTCCATTTTATTGGACACTTTATTTATAACACATGCAAGTTTAGGGATACCAATATCGCCGGCGAGTTTTTTAATCCTTGCTGCGGTTTCAATGGATTTAAGTCCTGGTTCAACAACGATGATCATTAAATCAACTGCTTCGGCAGTTTTTCTACCAAGGTGTTCTATCCCTGCTTCCATGTCAAGTATAATAAATTCATCTTTTTTAAGAATTAAATTTCTCATGAGTGCTTTAAGGAGTACAGAAGCGGGGCAGATACAGCCTTCGCCCCCCTTGTCAATGGTGCCCATTACAAGGAGTTTTAAATTGCCTTCACTGTCATAATTTATAGATAAAGACTCTGGAAGGTCGCTTATCTTTGGATTCATTTTAAAAACTTCTCCAAATGATGATCCGGGTTCTGCACCGGTTCTTTCTTTTATAAGATCCTTCATCTTGGATATGGGGCTAATTGGCTCCATAATTCCAAGACTTGATGCAAGGTTCATGTCTGGATCTGCATCTATAGCGAATACTTTATAACGTTGTGACAATATACATGCTAATGTACCAGAAAGGGTTGTTTTACCGACCCCTCCTTTTCCAGTTATTGCAATTTTCATATAATTTCACCTATATACATGACCGTATATCAGAGGTAACTACTATTTCTTTATGTGATCATTGTATATATAGGATGGAAGATTTATTAAGTTATAGACCTAAGAAAGTTATAGAGGAGGATTATTAATGACTAGAGCATACACAAGAAAAGACTATATAAGAAAAATTCCTGGCTCCAGGATAGTTCAATATGATATGGGGAACCTTTCAGCAGAATTCCCTTTGACAGTAAGTCTAGCGGTTAAAAAACCGACACAATTATCTCACAATGCATTAGAAGCAGCAAGGATCGCTTCAAACAAGTATATGCAGCGAAGGGCAGGTAGAATGGGTTACCATCTTAAAATAAGGGTGTACCCACACCACATAGTGCGTGAAAACCCAATGGCAACCGGTGCAGGTGCTGACAGGGTTCAGGACGGTATGAGAAAAGCATTCGGAAAACCAGTAAGCTCCGTTGCTATCGTGGATGCCGGCCAAAAGATTATAACAATACACACAAACAAAAGATACTTCAAAGATGCAAAAATGGCATTAAAAAGAGCTGCAATGAAATTCCCTGTTCCATGTAGAATTGTTGTTGATAAGGGCGAAGAACTAATTAAATAGAAGAGTGTTTAGCATGAAGCTTGTCGAATTTTTTGAAGAACTAGGTAAAGAGGATGTGGATGTTGCAGGTGGAAAAGGTGCAAACCTGGGAGAATTAACAAATGCCGGAATTAATGTACCTCCAGGATTTGTTATAACCTCTGAAACCTACGATAAATTTATAAAAGAAACAGGTATCTTTGATGAAATAATGAGCATTCTTGATGCTATAGATGTAAATGATACAAAAGAACTTCAAGGAGCTTCAGCAAGGATAAAAGAAATAATAATGAAAGCGTATGTACCTGATGACATACGAACAACTATAATTGAAGCTTATAATGCATTATGCCAGAGAATTGGTAAAGAAAATGCATTTGTTGCAATAAGGTCTTCTGCAACAGCAGAAGATCTTCCTGAAGCTTCATTTGCTGGACAGCAAGATACATTCTTAAATATTAGGGGCCCAGAAGATGTCTTGATTTATGTACAAAAATGTTGGGCATCTTTATTCGAATCCCGAGCTATTTTTTACAGGGAAGAAAATAATTTTGATCATTCCAAAGTTTATATTGCTGTAGTTGTTCAGGAAATGGTTAATGCCGAAAAAGCAGGAGTAATGTTTACAGTTCACCCATCAACTGGTGAAGAACAGATATTACTTGAAGCTGCATGGGGATTAGGCGAAGCTGTAGTATCTGGCACCGTTACACCGGATACTTACTGGGTAGATAAGAAAACCGGCAAGGTCTTTAACTGTAATATAAGTGAAAAGAACACCATGTTTACAAAAGATCCTGATGCTGGAAAGACAGTACAACTGGACGTTCCAGAAGATCTTAAAAACAAAAGGGTTCTAAGTGATGAAGAAATTGCAGCACTTACCAAGCTTGGTGCAAGGATTCAGGAACACTATGATTTCCCACAGGACACTGAATGGGCAATGGAAAACGGAAGAGTTTTCATGCTCCAGTCCAGACCTATAACTACACTCGGAATGAACAATGGAACCGAAGCAAAAGAAGGTGCTGGAGAAGAAAGGACAATAATCACCAAAGGATTAGGTGCAAGTCCCGGAATGGCTTCAGGTACCGTTAAAATAGTAAAAGACACAGATGAACTGGATAAAGTAGGAAACGGTGACATACTGGTTACAGTCATGACAACACCTGATATGGTCCCTGCCATGAAAAGGGCAAACGGAATCATAACTGATGAAGGTGGAGTGACCTGCCATGCAGCAATTGTTTCAAGGGAACTTGGAATATCCTGTGTCGTTGGAACAGGAGATGCAACAAAAATCCTTAAAGAAAACGAGATGGTAACACTCGATGGAAATAAAGGAATAGTTTACAAGGGCAAATTTGAGGAAGCAGGGAAAAAAGAAGCTGCTGAAGAACAACCTGCCATGATGGCACAGGCACCTATTTTAACTGTTACAGAAGTTAAAGTCAATGTCAGCATGCCTGAAGCAGCTAAAAAAGCAGCTGCTACCGGCGCAGACGGAGTAGGGCTTCTCAGAACTGAACACATGATGTTAACCTCAGGAGTACACCCTAAAAAGTTCATAAATGATGGAAAAGAGGATGAACTCATAAAAATTCTTGTAGAAAACGTTTTAAAAGTTGCAGACGAATTCTATCCAAAACCAGTTTGGTACAGGACTCTCGACGCACCTACAGATGAATTCATTTCTCTGGAAGGTGGAGAAGGCGAACCATACGAACATAACCCTATGCTCGGATGGAGAGGTATAAGAAGAGAACTGGACGAGCCTGAAATATTAAGGGCTGAATTCAAAGCAATTAAGAAACTTCATGAACAAGGCTACACCAACATTGGAATAATGATACCTCTAGTTCAACATCCTGATGAACTCAGAAGAGCTAAACAAATAGCTGAAGAAGTTGGACTGAAACCTCAAAAGAATATTGAGTTCGGTATCATGGTTGAAACACCTGGGGCAGCTCTTATAATTGAAGATTTCATTGCTGAAGGGCTTGACTTTGTAAGCTTTGGAACAAACGACCTTACTCAGTACACACTTGCTATTGACAGAAACAATGAAAACGTTGCAAAACTTTACTCTGAAGGGCATCCTGCAGTTTTAAAACTCTTAGTTCGAGTTATAAAAATCTGTAACGAGGCAGGAGTTAAAACAAGTATCTGCGGACAGGCTGGAAGTATGCCTAAAATAGTTGAAAAACTTGTAGAGGCTGGAATTGAAAGTGTATCTGCAAATACAGACGCAGTTGCAACTGTAAGGGAAACAGTAGCAAGAGTAGAAAAGAAACTTGTCTTAAAAGCTGCAAGAAAAATGATGAGTGAATAAACACTCATTTTTTACTTATTTTTTTTATAATTGGTTTGAATTTTTCAAAATTTTTGCTTAAAAATCGAAGATTTTTTTTAACCCAAAATTCAATAGAATTTTAGAAAATACTATTGGTATTTTGTAATATTTTCTCAACTTTAAATTATTACAAGGTAAAATTTAATGTTTGAAAAACTATATGTTTTTTTGAACTTTCAAAGATGTCAAATCAAATAATTTGAAGTTGAGAAAATTCATAGAATTTTCGAACCTTAAAATCTGCCAAATTTTTGATTTGACAGATTTTAAAGTTTATATAACAATTATTTTTCAGGGAGTTAAAATGGATAAAAAAGGAATCACAAAACAGGAAATATCTGAAAAACTCAAAGAATTTAAAGGGGAGGACATGACCTACCGATCAGGAAGAATTCTGGGTTCAATGTGCACATGTCCTCATGAAGTCGGCCTTGAAGCATATAAAATGTTTCTAGAGTCTAATCTAGGTGATTCCGGATTATTTAAAGGTACCCGGAAGATGGAGAAAGAAGTAATCCAGATGCTCGGAAACCTTCTTGGTAAAGAAGACGTTTGCGGGCATATCATAACTGGCGGCACTGAAGCAAACATAATGGCAATGAGGGCGGCAAGAAATTCAAGCAACATTAAAGATCCAGAGATAATTGTTCCTAAATCTGCTCATTTTTCCTTTAAAAAAGCAGCAGATATGCTGTGCCTGAAGCTCAGGGAAGCAGAACTCGATGAAAACTATAGGGTAGATGTAAATTCTGTAAAAGAGCTTATATCAGATAAAACTGTGGCGGTAGTTGGTATTGCTGGAACAACTGAACTTGGTGTGATTGATCCTATAGAAGAGCTTTCCAAACTGTGCCGGGAAGAAAATATTTACCTGCACGTTGATGCAGCATTTGGAGGATTCACAATCCCATTTTTAGGTCTTAGCGGCCGTGATCTTCCTAAATTTGATTTTTCACTTGAAGGGGTTTCTTCTATTACTATAGACCCTCATAAAATGGGTCTTGCGCCAATTCCAACTGGCGGAATTATCTTTAGAGATAGGAGTTATCTTGAAAGCATAAGCACTGAAACACCTTACCTTACAGATAAGGAACAGTTTACAATTGTAGGTACCAGAACAGGTGCATCTACCGCTGCAACATGGGCACTGCTCAAATACTTTGGAAAAGAAGGGTACTGTTCCATTGCTAAAAAATGTATGGAAGTTACAGAATACTTAGCGAAAGGAATCAAAGAATCGGGCTTTAACTTAATGGTTGAGCCTCAATTGAACCTTGTTGCATTTGATTCAAATGAAATAGAGATCGATACTATTGTAGATGAGCTTAAAGAAAAGGGATGGGCAGTTTCAGTATCATCTTACCCGCGGGCTATAAGAATTGTAGTAATGCCTCATGTTAAGATAGAACATGTCAAAGAATTTACAGATGACCTATCTAAGATTCATGCGAAGTATACTTTAGAGAACATACCTCAAAATAATGAAAGGAAAACATCTTTAAAATTAACTAATAAAACACCGCAGGGTAAATAAATGACCACAAAAATAATTAAAACACCAGTAACTTGTGACGTAATTGAAGATCTGAAGGTGGGAGACCGGATCGAAATACACGGCAAAATCTACACCGGTAGGGATGCCGCACTCCCAAAATTGATTAAATCAATTAAAAACGGCGAAAAACTAATTGATATCGATGGTTCTGCTGTAATGCACACTGCAGTAAGTGATGCAGGAATATCTCCCACTACAAGCAACAAAGAAGAAATTGAGGAAAGCATTCCATTTCTTTCAGAGGCAGGGGTGAAAATCCACATTGGAAAAGGTGGGTTAAGCGAAGATACAATTAAAGCGCTTGATAAATGGGGGTCTATTTTTGTTGTAACCCCTCCTGCTGCAGCCCTCCTTACAAGTAAAGTGGTCTCAAAACAAGTGGCTGCATTTGAAGAAGAAGGAATGGAGGCAATCCATGAGCTTGTGGTGGATGGGCTTCCGGGTATTGTCGCGATTGCGCATGGGGAGTCTATTTATTAAATTTTAGTGTATATAAAGTTAATATTATTTTTTTAAATTAAGACTAGCAATTAACAAAAGTCCATATCTATTTTTAAGATTTGTATTCTAATTTAGGAGTTCTAGTAATAATAAAAGTATTACTTTTTAATTAATATTTATAAGAATTAACTGACAATGTTATGGCTTAATTTCAGTTAATTTTATTATAATATGATTATTTCGATTAAAAATTTAGTTTAATCACTGTTTTTTGGATTTAAACATTTAATATGAATTTTATTTAATAAATAATGTGACTTGGAGTCGTACTACTCCGGTTGTGGTTTCTGTTTGTGATGATGCATTTGCAACTTATATAACTGGTGAAATGGATCACAGGATGGGTATGGATGTTATTGGTGATCTGGATAATGTGAGGGCGTTCCGTTATGCGTGTTCGTCTTCATTTTCGCTTGTGGAGTACTGGGTTGGAAGTGCTTTATTCCCTTCATCTAACTCTACTGATGGTCTTATGGGTAGTGTAACTCTGGGTTTGGGTTATATGATGCTTAGTGGTGAACCGTTGGAAATATTTGAGAGTAATGGTTATACTATCATAAGGGCAGTTGGTGATAACCAGAGACTATTGATAATTGACCCTGAAACGGGTCTTGTAATGGATTTTGGAGATATAAAACTAAATGATACTATCAGTGGCACCAGATGCTACGGCGACCAGCAAACAGAATGGGCCAATGGTTATGGTAATGCAATACTTGATAATGAAGATGTTATTAATGGAGTTATGGAAACTGGTGAAGCAGCGACAGATTTTGGTCAAGGCAGCGATGAATGGAAAGATGAAGTATTAGGATTTGCAGGCAGCACAGCAATATCTATTGCAGTTTCAGCGGCTCCGCTTTTAATAGCTGCTGGCCCTGTAGGATGGGCTATTGGGGCCGGCTTGATATTTACAGGATTAGCATGTTCTTATTTTGCAGCGGATTTGGATGAAGAGAAGAGCCCTTCAAATCTTATAAAATTTGGTTTAAACGTAGTACCTGCGTTTATACCTTTTTTCGGGTTGGAAAGTAATTTTGGTAAGATAGGTTTAAAAACTTTAACGTCTAATAGTATAGGTGGTAAATTAATTGTTAAAACTGCAACGTCTAAAGGAACTTCAAAAGAGCTTTTTAATATTCCTAAAAATTATGATGGATACGTTATTCAAACTATTAAAGATAGTGGAAATAATTTGGGGGGAGGATCTATTACCAGTGCACGTTATGTCAATTATGGTTCTCCAGAAGGAGTAGCTAGGCTAACATTTGGATGGACAGAAAAAGAAAATGTTAGGAATGCGATTACGGATTATGGATTTGATCGTGCTGCATATTTGGTAGATCGGAATAGTGGGGATATAGATGGAGCTTTTGGTTATAAAAAATATAACAGTGTTTCGGATTATCTTGCAACAGCTTAATTGGGTGATTTAATGAATTACAAATATAAACGTATGCTGAAGATTTTGTTTATGATGCCCTATGAGATAAATGAATCTGAACGCAAAACTCAGATTCTTCTTTTTATACCTTTTGGTTTGATTATAAGCTTTATTTTTAGTTATATTATTGGAGTTTTAATTGGGGGTAATTTTATTTTATTTTTCCCAATTTTTTATCTTATGATAATTGGAATTGCAGTGGTCTTTTATTTTTGGGATAGACTAGATGAAAAATATGGAATTACGCCAGTTAGATCATCACAGCTAACGCTATTATATCAAGGTGTTGTAATTTGGTTACTCTGTGTGTCACCTGCATTTTTCTTTGGAATGTTAATGTTAGGTGTAATGTCTGGAAATATATTTTTTGGTTTGGGCGGTGCTGTTGCTGTTGTTTATCCTATTGTGGGAATGTTTTTGAGGATTAAAACTTTTAGTGATGATAGTAGGGTAATTGGTAAGAAGAAGGTAGTTTTACCTGATCGTGAAAGGCCTTTGGTGGTACCCAAGGAGGCTTTACCTGATATTAAATTATCTGGAAAAGAAGTTACAGAAACAGTTTATGGGTTTGGTTTTTTGCCTATTTCTTATTTTATTATGGCTGAGGCATTGGGAGTTTACACCATAGGAAAAGGATTTTCAGGTATAAATTCTTATCTTATTAATAGTACTCCTTCTCTGGAATTTATTATTGCTTCGATTGCCATTGGTTTACTCATACAAACAGTGTACTTGTTTCCGGATAAGCTTAATAAAATTGTCCCTATTGAATTAAGGACTAAAAATGGGTTTTTATTCATGTTTGTAATGGTTTTTGTGTTGTTTGGTATTTCGCAGTTTTTGATCTTGATTGTGAGAGCTTTAACTTCGTAAGGGCATAAATCAATTTTTTAGTGTAATGTTATGATTCTGAAAGATGGAATGTTTGGGGGTGTATTATAATGGGATTATTTGGTGGTTTAAAGAAGAAATCTTTGCTTGATAAGGGAAAAAATGCTGGAAATAATGGAGATCATGAAGAAGCTTTGAAGTATTTTAACCAGGTTTTGGAGATGGATCCTGAAAATGTGGATGCTCTTTTTAATAAAGGTTGTGTTTTTATGAATTTTGACAGGCAGGAAGCGGCTTTGGAATGTTTTGAGGAGGTTTTATTGTTAAGTCCTGATATTGCTAATGTATGGCTTTTTAAAGGATTTGTTTTAGGGGCGCTTAAACGGCATGGTGAAGCTTTAGAATCGTTTAATAGGGCTTTAGAATTGGATCCAGATAATTTTGATGCCTTAAATAATGCAGGGTATGCACTTAAAGAAAGGGGAGAATATGAAAAAGCTGTAGAACACTATGATAAGGCTTTGAAGGTGTTTCCAGATTCTACTGTGGCATGGACCAATAAAGGGGCAGTTTTAATAGATCTTGAAGAGTATGATAACGCTTTAGAATGTTTTGACACTGCTTTGGAACTTGAGGCGCCGAATTTTAAGGCTTGGTATTATAAAGGAATAATCGCCAGGAAGTTAAATAACCTTCAAGAAGCTATCAATTGTTTTGATAAATCCTTAGAGTTGAACCCTGATTTTGAACTTGCTAAAGATGAGAAAGAAGAAGTTTTATCTTCTAAATCCTAATTTCGCTGCTGATCTCGATGAAGGATGGACCACGTCCAGATGGATTAACTTTGGTTTGAATGTAGGACCTTCTTTGATACCTTTTATTGGATGGGAAGGTGGTGTTGCTGGTAGGTTGGGTATCAATTATTTAACATCAAGCGGAACTAAGAATATGCTTATGATTGCAGGGGGTTCTAGACTTGGTATTAAATATTCAACGTCAAGTGGAGCTGAAAAGATGGTAACAACAGTTACAGGAAATTCTGAGAGTTATGTGATTACAAATATGCCAAAATGGGGTGGTGGTACTTTCACTGGGGGTTATATGAGTACTGTAGAATATATTAAATATGGAACTAATAAAAGAGTAATAAGAACAGCATTTGGAGACACAGGAGATGAAGCAGCTAAAAATGCCTTAAAATATACTTATCTGCCTGATCGTGTTGCATATGTCATAGATAGAAATGGTGAAAATATTGACGAAACTTCTTATAATGTATATAACAACATTTCGGAGTATTTAAAACATTGATTATTGGAGTTTTAAAATGGAATTAAAGTATTTTTTAGGAAAATCATTTAGGTTAATTTTTTCTAGAAAAGGTATTGATATGTTGTTTTTATCCAGCCCGGCTAAACTTAGTAAAGAAGAAAGAAAATGGGCTATTATTCCTTTATTGGTTTATTTTTTACCTATTTTTTTTGTATTAACTTATTTTTGGTTTGGTATTCTTATGGGATTGAATTTTTTGCCGTTTTTCATGGCTCTAATTTCATTAATTGCTGCGGGATGCATCTATCTTGGTTATTGGGATGATTTAGGTAAAAAGTATGGTTTTGGATATGGATTCGGGAGATATCAGCTTGCAGTTATACTTTTAACTCTATTTTCACCAGCATTCTTTTTTATGGGGATCGCTTATGGATTTGCAACTGCTAATATATTTGGTGGTCTTGGTTTAGGATTGATCATGGTCTACCCAATTTTAGGCATGTTTTTTAGAATTAAAACGTTTAGTGATGATAGTACACTAATTTTAAGGGGGAAATCAATTTTACATGATAATGTAGTTTTGCCTGACGGTAAAGAGTTTTCTTCTGGAAAGAAAGAAGTTGTAGAAACAGTTAGGGGATTTGGATTTATGCCTCTTTCTTACTGGATTTTGGCAGTGGGTTTAGGGATTTTTACAATAGGTTATGGATTTTCAAACATAAGCACGTATTTCAGTAAGGGTGTTCCTTCTCTAGAATTTATTATTGTTACTATCGTTTTGGGTTTTCTATTACAAACGGTTTATCTGTTTCCGGATAAGCTTAATAGAATTGTACTTATTGAGTTGAGAACCAAGAAAGGGTTTTTGTTCATGTTTGTATTAGCTTTTGTGTTATTTGGTATTTCGCAGTTTTTGATTGGTGTTGTGACGGTTTTAACATCATAACTCTTAAAACGATGATCTTAGGTTGTGTAATCGTGTTAGGATGGTTTTCCTGCCAAATGAATTTATTTTTTGATATTTAATCATTTTTAACAGTAAAAATAGTTAATTTTAAAGTTTTCGTGTTATGTTATTAATAATTAACTTAAATATGGCCTAAAATTATTATTAAAATTATAATAGAAATGATTAAATATTAGTTATTACTAACACACATGTGGTGTTAGTATGAAGAATGAATTATTATTTATTATACTGTTAAGTTTTTTTTTAATCTTAATTTCGATAACTGGAACTGTGTCTGCGGCTAATTTAACGGTTAATCCTGGAGATAGTATCCAATCAGTTATAAATAATGCATCTTCTAATGATACAATTATTGTTAATGATAACTGTGGTTTGGGTTATACTTACACTGAAAATGTGGTTGTTAATAAAACAGTGCAGCTAAAAGTTAATGATGGTGGAAATGTCACCATTCAGGCTTTGAATTCTTCACAACCTATTTTTACCGTTGATAATTGCTGTGATTCTGTGATTTATGGATTTACAATTACAGGTGCAACATCTTCGTCGGCTATTTATTTAAATGGGACCCATAACTGTTGTATATTAAATAATATCATTACTGGAAATGGGTTAAACAGTACTGGTGACTTTGGATATGGGATCTTCATGAACTCCACCACTAACTGCATGATCACTGGAAACATTTTACATGGAAATGAAGGTGGAATTGACCTTGAATACTCAAAAAATACTCTTCTGTCAGAAAACAGTGTAACTGACAGTGTATTGAGGGGTATTTATATGTATCATGCAAATAGTACAGCTATATCTAAAAATAATTTAGCAAACAATGATGGAGGTATCCTTGCATGTTATTCCAACAGCATTGTGATCACTGGAAATGATGTGAAAAATAACATTTATCAGGGTATCTATTTATATTACTCTTCAGGAGACCTTCATTTCAATAGAATAGTTGGAAATGGGGAATACGGGCTTTTAAGCAGGGGCGGCACTGTGAATGCTACCAACAACTGGTGGGGAACCAATAATCCAAGGGTGTCATCAGTTAAACCCAGTGCTATTTATGTAATAAATGGGAACGTACTTTACAATCCGCGTTTAGTTCTCACAGTCACCCCTACATCTTATAAGGTTTCTGATGGCAAGGTTTACGAAGCAGCCATTACTGCAGATTTAAATCACAACAGTAACAACGAAGACGTTTCAACTGTGCTCTACACACCTGATGGCATACCAGTTAATTTCGATTCAGATAGTGGTAGTACTATAACCAGTAAGGGCTACACAAGGAATGGTAAGACATCAGCCATTTTAATGTTAAATCCAAACCTCGAATCGGGTATGGCCAATGTAACAGCCACTGTAGATAATCAAAGTACGCCTGCTCCAGTCGATCGGATTGCTAAAGCAGTTATAACCATTGCAGGCACGGCTATAGATGTATCTACCAACCAGACGTTATATTTGACTTATGAGATTCCTTTGAACGAGTCTGTAAGGTGGGTTAGCGTGTTGTGGAAGAATATGGGCATGTTCCATGAAGAAGTGGATCTGGTTGTTAATGGAAATGTGGTTTTGAATAAAACAGTTTCGAATGTAAATTATCTTCAGTATAAAAATAATTTCTCTCAGAATGTTTTTGATAATATTAATTTTTTAAACTGGCTGTTTTCAAATACGCCTTGTGCAATATTTGAATTAGATAATATTATTGCCCGTAATCCTCAGCTTGAAAATCTTACTGGAAATGAATTGGAAGAGGGTATGTTGGCATTGGCTAAACAGGTGAATAATTTTACAGATAGTGAGATAGATTTCATTAGAAACCGCCAAGACTTTAAAGATAAGATGGTAATGCACATCTTTTATCCTGGAGATGCAGCTAAAACCATCACAATTAATGATCAGGATAGTAATGAGACATTAGACCTTTATTTCCCGGGTAATCCGATTGTAAGAGTTAGTGATATTATATATGCAGATGGTTTGTACACTTACCAAACAGAACTAGATCAAAACAATATAACTCATTATACAGTAGAACCTGCAGGTTATGAGGGTGTTAGAAGCTTTGCTATAGCCGCAACAAGAGTAACCGATGAAATATTGCAGTACTGGTTGGATCAAAAGGATAGGACTGATGCAAATGGTACTCTTCTTTACCCTGAAGGGCCTATGAAAACTGCTTATGGGACATTTTTAAATGCTTTGCTGGTGATTAAGTGTCATGATATGGTGGCAGATGCAGCAGCTTCCAAATTTAATGTTACCTGGATTCGTACCACACCTATTGCAGTTTCTACGTTGGATGATGCTTATAATACGCTTCTTACTGGGGAAATGAGTCACAGGATGGGTATGGATGTAGTTGGTGATCCTGATAATGTGAGGGCGTTCCGTTTTGCATGTTCGTCGTCCTTTTCACCGATTGAGTACTGGGTTATGGCGTCATTATTCCCAAATCCTGACCAGAATGGGACAATAATTGGTCCAAATGTGTGGAGTAGTGTAACAATTGGGTTGGGTGACCTGATGCTTAGCGGTGAGCCGTTAGAAATATTTGAAAGTAATGGTTATATTGTTATTAAGGCTGTTGGTAGTAATGGAAAGATATTGTTAATTGACCCGGAAACTGGTCTTGTTATGGACCTTTTAACTGGGAATGAAACCAGCTGCGGAAGTTACTGTTACAAAAATCAGCAGGCAGAATGGGGTAATAATTTAGGTAATATAATACTTAATAATGGACCAGCTATAAATAGGGCCATAGAAACAGGGGAAGCAGTAGCCGCGGACTGGGGTCAAAATGACATGGAAGATACAGTGCTTGGACTTGCAAGCAGTGCAGCAATATCTGTAGGGGTGGCAATGCTTGTTTGCAGTGGCCCTCCTGGTTGGTTAGCTCTTGCTGTTATCGGATTGGGTGTGGCAGGTTCTTATTACGCTGCTGATCTGGATGAAGGATGGACTACATCTAGATGGATTAACTTTGGTTTGAATGTTGGGCCTTCTTTGGTACCATTTATTGGAGCTGAAGGTGGTGTTGCTGGTAGGCTTGGTATCAGTTATGTCACAAAAGCTGGGGCTAAAAAGAGTGTTACAACAGTTGCAGGAAATTCTGAGAGTTATGTGATTACAAATATGCCTAAATGGGGTGGCGGTACTTTCACCGGGGGTTATATGAGTACTGTAGAATATATTAAATATGGAACTAACAAAAGAGTAATAAGAACAGCATTTGGAGACACAAGAGAAGAAGCTGCTAAAAATGCTCTAAGATACACTGTACTGTCTAGTCGTGCTTCAGTGATTGTGAACAGTTATAGTCCTGAAATTGATGATTATGGTTCCGTAGCATATAATAACATTGCAGATTACTTTGCAACAACATAAATTATTTTATTTTATTGGAGAGATTAGATGGCAGTTAAAAATTATTTTTCGATATTTTTTACAAATGAACCTTGGAAGTTAGATGGGGAAGAAAGGAAAATTCATATTCTACTTAATGTGGTTTTAGGTATACCTATTTTATATTTACTTTCTTATATTTTCGCTAATCTTATGAAATTACATTATTTGCCCTTCTTTTTTGCCCTCTGTTTTTTTTTAATTGCATGGATTTTTTATGTATATTATTGGGATCAACTGGACAGTAAATATGGATTGAAACCTTTTCAATCACCATTTCCGTATTCTTATCAGGGTTATATAATTCTTTTTACTCTTTCGGCGCCTGCATTTTTCTTTTTAATGTTGGCATTAGGTTTAACATCGGGCAATATTTGGTTTGGGTTAGGTGGTGCTGTTGCACTGGTTTATCCTATTTTAGGAATGTTTTTTAGAATTAAAACGTTTAGTGACGATAGTATATTAATTCCTAAAGGTAAAGCAGTTTTACCTGATAAAGTGGTTTTACCTGATGGTAAGGAACTTTCTTCTGGAGAGGGAAGGGTAGTTACTGAGACTGTTAAGGGTTTTGGTTTTATGCCTATTTCTTACTGGATTCTTGCATCGGCTGTAGGTTTATATACTGTTGGCCGTGGGTTTTCAGGAATACAATTACACTTCACCAGTGGAACGCCACCTTTAGATGCTGCAGTTTTCATTATTGTTTTAGGTTTACTACTGCAGACACTGTATTTGTTCCCAGATAAGCTTAATAAGATTGTCCCTATTGAGTTGAGAACCAAGAAAGGGTTTTTGTTCATGTTTGCATTGGCTTTTGTGTTATTTGGTATTTCGCAGTTTTTGATTGGGATTGTGGTGCTTTAACTTCCTAAATCTAAACTTAAAGGTAGATGAATATGATTGCAAACTGCAGGTATTTCACCAACGCTTTAATAACTTCTATCGTTTATGGGTGTGCGGTTAAATTACATTTGAAGATCCAGATAGTAATGAGTTAATAGACCTTGACTTCCCGGGCAATCCTATTTCTAGAGTTAGTACTATGATTTATGCAAATGGCGGATACTTCCATGTAGATGATCCTGTCAATCCTACTTCTATTGTTTATATAAACTATGAGGGTTATGAAGTAGTGATTCCAAACTAAAATACATTATAAACACGGCTTCCCAAAACACAGATCTCCAACATCTCCAAGACCTGGAACAATATAGCCATCCTGGTTGAGCTTTTCATCAACTGAACAGGTGTATATTTCAATTTCAGGATGGTTTTTGAATATTTTTGCTATTCCCGGCTCTGCTGAGATAACACTGAAAATTACAATTTTTTTAGGCGTGCCCCTCTTTTTAATTTCATTTAAAATAGCATTCAATGTGTGGCCTGTTGCAAGCATGGGGTCTGCAACAATTACAATCTTATTTTCTAAATCCGGCAGCTTAATATATTCTATCTTTGCATTAAATGGAGGTTCTTCACTCCTCCAGGCGCCGATAACCCCATATTCTGCCTCTTTAAATACATGGGATATTCCTTCAACCAAGGGAATTGCAGCCCTTAAAACACTTACAACTACTATGTTGTCAATGTCCTTAATTTTGATTCCTTCTGCAACTCCAAGAGGGGTATTTACAGTTACAGGTTTTTTTTCTAAAGTATTTGCATACTCGTATCCCATTAACCTCCCAATTTCAATAATTCCATGCCTGAAATGGACGCGGTCTATATTTTTGTCCCTTATTCTCGTAAGACTTTTTTGTACAACAGCATGATCAACTATCTTTAACATGGGATACACCTGCACTGAAATCATTCTATTTTTTCTTCTTCATTATCACTTATTATAACCCTTTTACCCTCTGCAGTTGGTATAATTTTCATTTTACCACCTTCAAATTCTTTATCAAACTCTTTTCCTTCAAATAACATGTGTAAAAAGACTGCAAGGGATGATACTTCTGAATGAGGCTGTGAAGTTACAGAAACATTCCAATCAGCTTCTTTGTAAACTTTAGTGGGGACTCTTGAACCTCCAACCACTACAAGCTTGTCCTTTGGCGAATTTTGAATATCGTCTACAACTTCCTGAACTTGAGATCCGTACATTGTAAGGTGAACTACTTCTCCACCTTTATTTTTCCATTCATCTATGAGGTTTTCATAATTTTTTTTATAATCTACTTCGAATTGACCACCCCAACGTTTAGCAACATCTCTGACGTTTTCCATGAGCTTTGTATCTTCATCTCCATTTAAGATTACTCCATCTGCTCCAAAAGCTCTTGCTGTCAGGCAAACGTGGGTTGTTATTCTTGCGTCTCTTTTTTGTCTGTGGTCAAGTCTTAAAACATTGATTTTCACTCTATCAGCTCTTATATGTATATTAAAACAGTAGTCATTACTATAATGGATACTAAACGCCCTATTTCATTGGAAGCCCCTAAAATATCTCCTGTTGCATATTTAAACTGTTTTGAAGCCACAGCAGCAACTGCGGCGCCAGCAATTATCCCCCCAATTATTCCAAGGATTCCTGTGATATTTATGGCTAAAAATCCAATTATTGACGTTAAAATAAATGACAGTACTAATAATTTTATGTTCATTGATTCTATAAATAACCTTCCAGTTCCATCTGGAAACGGTTTTGAAAATGTTGCACATGTTATAAGGCTCGTTTTTGCAGCTATTTCCGAGATTAATAGTACCAGAAATATTAAACCTGCAGGAATAGCATTAATTGCTGAAAATGTAATTATGGCAACTATAAAAAATAGGGAGATACCTCCAGTCCCAACCATCATGTCCCTCATAACTTGAATCTTTTTTTGGTGGTCTCCGTGTACCATGAGCCCATCACCCATATCCATGAGCCCGTCCAGGTGGTGGAATCCAGTAAACCATATTGCAAAACTGTAAACTATGGCTGCTGTGATAAGTGGGGATAGGTGAAGCAGGTTCAAAGATATAAATCCAACTGCTCCTACAAATATTCCAATCAAGCCGCCAATTACAGGCCAGAACCATGTGAAAGCTGCCATTTCCTCAATGGTAGTATGAATATTTAGGGGGATAACTGTTGAAAATGAAATAAGTCCGGCTATCCCTCTAAGTTTAGATGAATTTGATGCATGGTGTGATCTTTCGTATTCTACATTCAGTACTCTTTTGTCGCTCATGATCATTCCCCGATCATTCTTCAAATATCTTGGACATGCACCCTGCAATAAGCCCTGCAAATATATCATCAAGTACTGGGCCAAGTTTGCCAATTATGCCTGGTTTTTCCTCATCATACCGTTTAAAATTAAATATTGCTTTGGTCCCAGCAATTTGATTTGCTACAGACATTCCAAAGACTTCATCGGAATATAGGTATGCTGGATCATCATCTACATTTATTCCTGTTACTCTGTGTTTTGCGTAATCTTCTTCAAGCCTTATTCCTGCAATTATGAACGATACAACATTCAAATCTTCTAGAGACTTTAATATCTGCTTGTGTAATTTTTCGTATAGCTCTTCGCTTTTTTCTACGCCTACACATAGTTCCATTCCAGCATCAACAAGGTCTTCTATTTTGATGCCTATTCCTTCTATATAATCTAAAACTTCTTTTTTATATCCTGAATTTAAAATGGCTCTTTTTGTGGCTTTTCTGACGCATTTCCTAACTAAAGTTTGAAGTTCTGCGTTGTCAATTTCTTTATCATTTTTTCCAGTACATGCTACAATTAGTGAATCATTAAGATTTCCTGTAGATATGTCTCCTGAAGAGCTTCGGACATCTAAGTCCCATAATGCTACTACTTTAGCCCTTTCTGCACATGAATATGCATTTAAAAGTGATTTATAACTTAGATCATTGTTTATAATTAATATCGTGCTTATGGATCTTTTATCATCATAATTAGTATTAACTACTTCTCCTGCTCCCAATATGTTAAATGCATGGACTGAAACTATGGCTGTTACATACTTGGATGTTTCAACGATTGACTCGCTAATGCTGGCACCTGTTAAGATTACTGACGCGGGATTCAGCACATTTTTATTTTCAAGGAATTTGTGGATATATCCTTCTTTATTTGGAATATCAGTATAAGGCGAATGGTTTATTATAGTTTTGATAGTTGAAAAATTATTGTTAACATTACTTAAAGATAAAAACCCCTTTTCTCTTTGGATTATAAGAGCGTCGCTTTCTATATTAATTTGGGCATCTTTGATACATATTTTATCCATTAAATCACCATAAGGTTATTGCTGAAGCTGGTCAATTTAAATTCTGATTTCTAAAATTTTGTGGTTTCCAGCTTGAATCTTGAAGTTGATATTATATTCACAGTCACCAATATTTAATAGGTGGGCAGAACATATGAATATATAGAGAAGGTGATGGCATGAAAGTTCATCTGAGGGTCTTTGTTGAGATAAAAAATTTGGGAAAAGCTATGAATGCTTTAACTGATGCTGGAATAACGGGATTTTATATTTTAGAATATAAAGGTATGTCCCCCCAGGATTGGAAGGGATTTTCTATAAAGGAGGATCCAGAGTCTGCAATAAAGATGATCAAAGATCATGCAAAGAATGCGCTGCTTATCTGCAGTGTTGTGGATGAAGAAAAAGTGGATGAAATAGTAAAAATGGTCCGCGATGCTCTTATGGGCGAAAAATACACTATTTTAGAAGTTCCAATACGCAGGATAATTATAAGCGACGGTAAAAATGAATAACTTGATGTAAATATCAGTTATTAATTTATTTTATGTTTTTCTCTTTTCTAAAATAAGTTTTAGTAATGTCCTCATACTTAATTTTACCTTATTTTTCTTAAAATAAATTTATAATAATGTATTATGTGTCTGATCTATTTATATGTTTAAATTGGCATTAATTGACTTTATTTTAAAATAGCCGCCTTTTAGAGCATTTTAAATCAGTAATTAATGTTAAAATATATTAATTTTAAAATTTTGAACAATACAACACTTTTTTAATTTTTAGTTAAAATATTAGATATTTTATTCCATTAAAAACTATTTTTATTTTATAAATTTCAAAAAAAGGGTAAAATTTATATATTAAAACGTATTAAAAATTCAATTCCCCTATTTCTATTTCAAAAAATCATATTAAGTAAATAATCACATCTATTTTGGGATGAATTTCATAAAATACTTATATGCAGTAATACAAATTATTACTAAGTTTATACGGAGGTGTTAATTATGCTCCAACTGGTTCAGGGGTACCTAACCCTAGTGGCACCAACCAATTAACTGAACCAAAAAAACATATGGAGTGTGATTATATTAAGCGACAAATTAAAGCGCGTACGCTATTGGCGCTGTTTTCGATTGCAGCGCTTCTTATTATGAGTCCTGCAGCTGTTTCAGCTCATGGAATTGGTGCTTATAATGTTAAAATAACATCGAAGTATGTTATGGCAACAGGTAAATGTAGTTGTAGTTTGGGAGCAAATTACAATTACCATACTAGGGTTTTCTACAATTATGACCCATCATCACGTACCTATGGGACTCTTGCATTTGAAGAAGGCCCCTCTTCATGGACTTCACCTGAGGGTATGTGGTACAGCACAGTAACAGACATGGATTTCTGTTTAGTTCATGGAAAATCCCATGACTATCGTGGATTTTATTTAATCCCATATAATGGGGTAATCAACGGAAAAGAAGTTAAAAATGGATATTTCACTGGAAAAACTATTGTTCCCAAAAATACAACAAAAAAAGTAAATAATGATTCAAATATTCCTAAAGTAAAAGCGCAGGATTATGAAGATGAGACTATTGAACTGCTCATTGGAAATAAGTTATATATAATCGATAAAGATAAATTTGATTCATTTAAAATTGAGGGCCTATGGATAGCTGGGATATAAATCTAATTCCAGCTCCAATTTTCTATTTTTCTGTACAAAACCAACGGTTTTGTGAACATGCAAACCTGAGTGTTTTTAAAATCAGCTAATTTATAAGTTGGGGCTTAGCTTGGTAACTTTACCATTGTAAGCCAGAAACTTTCTATTGATTGTATAACTTTTATAAACTGGTCAAAATCCACTGGTTTTATGATGTAACAGTTGGCATGGTTGCAATAAGTTTTTAAAACATCGTCTTCAGCACTTGAAGTGGTTAAAATGACTACTGGGATACATTTGAGTTCTTCATCTTCTTTTATTTCTTTTAAAACTTCACGCCCATCTTTTCGAGGTAAATTCAAATCAAGCAATATTAAGTCTGGTTTTGAAGTATCTGCATATTCACCACTATGCTGCAGATATTCCATAGCTTCTAC
This sequence comes from Methanobacterium bryantii, assembly GCF_002287175.1. Lineage (NCBI taxonomy): Archaea > Methanobacteriati > Methanobacteriota > Methanobacteria > Methanobacteriales > Methanobacteriaceae > Methanobacterium > Methanobacterium bryantii. Next base: position 75,978 of record NZ_LMVM01000041.1, read on the forward strand.
ACCGTCTTTTACATGATATAATTTGTTATTTATTTTAAAATCCTTAAAAACCTCCATTACAAGACGGGCATCTGCAGGATTATCTTCTACAAGTAAAATTTCAACTGTTTTACCTATCAATTTACCACCATAAATTAAATTCACGTGTTAAATATGTACTATTCTAGATGTTAGCTGCTGGTTTTTCAGATATCAGCTTTATACTCTGTTTAAATAGGATGAAAAGCATTTATTTATTTTTTTAATTAAACTCCATGTAGTTTGCAATTCTTTAATTAATGATTTATTAACATTTTTATGTTTATATCTGTCTATTAGAACGAATACTTTTCTTTAATGAATGTTTAACAGGTATGTTTGAATGAGGAATTATAATTATTTTTTTAAGATTTAATGCATCTTTTTTAAACATTTTATTTAGTTTCTCTTTATAATGGGATGTATTAATAATGTACCAATATAGATTAATATGTATGATTGAAATATTAATACTTTTCTAAAACTTTCATAATTGGGGGGATAAAAAAGGTTTAATGGAATATAAAATGCATATGGTGGAAATGGAAAATAAATGGGGATATAATAAATATGAAACTTGATTTAAAAATTAAAATTAAATATATATACTATCTAAAAAGGGAGAATATATTAAAATTTAGATGTATTCCATTTATTGAAAATTATGGTTAAAATGGGGATAATTTAACAATTTTAATCCAGAAAATCTTTGATTATTTTGACTATATTTAAAAACCTGTTAAAATTCACAGTTTTTGTAACATAATAGCAGGCATGATTGTAATATGTTCAGTAATTTATATGTAGAATGGAATTGTAATAGACGTCCTTTTTAGTAATGGGTGGTCATGATTCTTAATTGGATAGTTTAAACATAACTTCATAGATGTATATGAGTTTAAATCATTTTTACATCTTTAAAAGCTCTTATGCGCCTCATACATGATTCACAAGTACCACAGGGTTTCTCTTCACCCATATAACATGAATAACTTAAATCCATAGGTGCATCTATTTCCATACCCAGCTTAACTATTTCAGTTTTACTCATGTTTATAACTGGAGCTTCAATTTTTACACCTTCAAGTGTGCCGATTTCCAGGACATTATTAAATGCATCTAAGAACTCTTTTGAGTTATCTGGAAATGTAACCGCTTCTTCTAAGTCCCATCCTACAATGATCTTTTCTGCATTTAGAGCTTCTGCAAAAGATGTGGCTATGGCTGTAAAAACTACATTTCGCCCAGGAACCCATACTTTTCGAGCTGTTTCATCGCAAATTTCCTTGCTGTCGAGTTCATCCATTTTAAGTTCGGGGACCTCCGTGTCAGAAGTTAAAGCTGACTTTCCAAGCTTTTTAAGCCATGGAAGATCCAGAACGTTGTGTTCAATTCCCAATTTTTCACATACGGCTCCTGCAGATTTAATTTCCATTTCTGCACTTCTCTGGCCGTAATTGAATGTTATGGCATGGATTTCATATTTATCACTGTAATATGCTGTTGCAACAGTTGAATCAAGCCCTCCTGAAAGGACAGATATTGCTTTTGGTTTGTTTTTCATTATATCACACCGAATTTTATAATTAATACTTATCCAACAATTCCTTAAATGCATTGTTAGCTCTTTTCATAACATCTTTTAGAGGTACGTCTGTTTTATATGCTATTTTTTTAGCATCCTCATATTCCGGGCTGTAATTTATTACCTCTTCCCCAATCATTCCAATCTTGATCTGTATATCGTGTTCTAGCCCACCAATATCTAATTTTAGGGGTACAATTTCTCTTTTCACAATATTTCTATGGACATAGGGTAGTACTCTAACTCCAAGTGTCCCTGTTTCTCTTATAATAGCTTCAGATACTGCACCGCTATCTTTTGGCTTTGTTATTACTCTTAAAAGGTTCCCCGGTCTATTTTTCTTCATTAATACTGGAATAACACTGATATCTAAAGCTCCAGCATCCATAAGTTTATCGAAGGTATGGCCAAGAACTTCTCCCGTTACAGTATCAAGGTTAGTCTCAAGAATGGACACCTTATCAGTTGGAACAATAGATTCTCCTTTTACAACCCTTAAAACATTTGGTATTTCAAGGTCTCTTTTTCCTGCCCCGTACCCGATCCTGCTGTTTGTAACCAGAGGGTAAAAATCACAGATCTCATCCACCATGTTTACATAAAGAGCTGCTCCTGTGGGAGTTGTAAGCTCATAATTAACAGGCCCTCCAAATGATGGAACATTTTTGAGTATTTCAAGAGTTGCAGGTGCAGGAACGCTTAATTTTCCGTGCATGCTGTTAATTCTCCCCCCACCAAGTGCAACAGGCATTCCATAAATTTTTTTTGAATCAAGCCCTAGTTTATAGAAACAATAAGCAGAACCGATGATGTCAGCTACAGCGTCTGCAGCTCCAACTTCATGGAAGTGTATTTTATCTAAACTTGTACCATGAACTGTAGATTCCGCTTCTGCAACTGTTTTGAATACTTTTTTTGCAAATTTCAAAACTTCAGGGCTAATTTTGTATTTCACTTTATCTAGAATCTCAATGAGCTCTGCATAACCAATTGAATTTTTATCTTCACATTTAATATCTGCATATGTTGCAGAAATGCCTGATTTTTTGGTCTTATCTATTTTGATTTTGATATCCCCAAAATGAGACGCATAGTTTTCCATAACTTCTGCTACTTCTTCTGCATCCACCCCTAGATCTATAAGTGCGCCTAGCACCATGTTTCCAGATATTCCTGAATTTTGAGGATCTAAAATAACTACCATTATACCAATTTCCTTTGAAGCTGCTATTTTTTAAGACTGTAATTTGTATCTTAATTATATTCAATAATTTTAATAGATTAATTGATGTTTTCGTTTAAACTCAAACATGATATTTGATGAATTTAATAATTACTGTTTGAATCCGCAATAAACTGCAAGATGGTAATATTTCCAGATTATATCTACATCTTTAAAACCAATCTTACGAAGCCAGTCAAGATGATCAGTTATTTTTACAGGATGATCTTCTGTTTCGGCAGCAGGTACCCATTTTTCTTCTATTTCTTTCATGCTGATGCTTAAGTTCATGAATTCTTTCCATTTAGCAGTATATACTTCCTGTAACTGTTTATTTGATGCTAAAACGGCATCCGCATTTAAAAATACTCCTCCATGGGTCAGAGCTTCGTATATTTTTTTGTAAAATCTTTTCTTATCTTCATCTGTTGCAAGGTGATGCAGTGCCAGTGAAGAAACAATTACATCATATTTTTCAGTGAAATTATATTCATAAAAATCACCTACAGTATATTCTATGCCATTGTAATCCTGTAATTTTAATTTAGCCATTTCTATCATATTTGCAGCTAAATCGAGACAGGTTACTTTGGCATTTTTAAATTGTTCCTTCAATGTTTGGGTTACAGTCCCAGTACCACAGCCGAGGTCAAGAACTTTTACAGAAGCATCCTGTTCAAAGGGAATGGAACTGATTAATGCATTTATCATGTCTTTATAATGTGGAATTAATTTAAGGATAACTTCATCAAATTCGGAGGATTCTTCTTCAAAATGAGCCTTTACTTTATCGCTTTTTTTCAAAATAATTCACCTTTAAAAATTAAATGATACAGTTAAATATTATACTTTTTTAGTATAATATTAGAATTTTAGTGGATTTAAAATGAGCTATTGAATTACAAAAAAAGAATTATAAAAAAAGAATAGGGATTTACTTTATTACCATTAAGGTATCTCCTGCGTTTACAGTGTCCCCTTCTTTAATGAAGATTTCTTTTACAGTTCCGGAGCTTGTGGCATGGATATCATTTTCCATTTTCATAGCTTCTAAGACAGCGACCACATCTCCTTCATTCACATTATCTCCTTTATCAACTTTGAGTTTAAGTATCATTCCCTGCATTGTAGAAGTTATTCCTCCTTCAACAGGGCCTGTAGGTCCTTGGGAGCCTTCTGATTCTATTTCCATGTAACCTACTGGTTTCACTTTAACATTAAAGATTTCACCATCTACATCTACAGCATATTCTGTAGGGATTCCAGTTGGTGCTTCGCAGGAATCAGCTTCTACAGGTGGTGCAAGTGGTTCTTCTTCACAATCACCACGTAAGAATTTTGGAGCAACAGCAGGATAAAGAGCATATGTTAAAATATCCTCTTCTTTTTTAATAATTCCTAATTCTTCTCCTTTTTCTTTGCATTTTTCAAGCTGAGGTTTAAGTAAGTCCGCAGGTCTTACGGTTATTGGTTTTTCATCACCAATGATTTTTTTCATGATATTTTCATCAACAGGTGCCGGAGGTTTTCCATATAATCCTTTCAGATAATCTTTAACCTCTTTAGTGACAGATTTATACCTTTCTCCACCTAATACATTCATAACTGCTTGAATTCCAACTATCTGACTTGTTGGGGTTACAAGAGGAGGATATCCAAGGTCTTTTCTAACTCGAGGTACCTCTTCAAGCACATCCTCGTATCTATCAAGTGCATTTTGGACCTTAAGCTGTGATACAAAATTTGACAGCATTCCACCAGGTATCTGATAAATTAAAACTTCGGTATCTACTTTTTCAGCAATAGGGTCTAAAATACTGCTGTACTTTTTACGTATTTCTTCAAAATACTTTTTGATATTTGTAAGAAGTTTTAGGTCAAGTCCTGTATCATAAGGAGTACCTTGAAGGGCTGCTACCATACTTTCAGTTGGCGGCTGGGATGTACCCCATGAAAGAGGTGAAATAGCAGTATCTAAAATATCTACCCCTGCTTGACAGGCAGCATAGTAACTCATAGGTGTCATACCGCTTGTGCAGTGACAGTGCAAGTTTATTTTTAGATTTGTTTCTTCTTTAAGGGCAGTTATTAATTCATAAGTATCATGTGGTGTTATTAAACCAGCCATATCTTTTATGGCTACTGAATCACATTCTAATGCTTCTAATTCTTTTGCAAATTCTACATATTTTTCCACAGTATGAAAAGGACTTACTGTATATGAGATTACTCCCTGTACGTGTGCATTCTGTTCTTTTGCAACTTTAATGGAGTATTCCATGTTTCTTATATCATTTAATGCATCGAATATTCTGAAAACATCTACTCCATTTTCATAGGATTTCTCAACAAATTTTCGTACTACATCGTCAGGGTAATGTTTGTACCCTACCAAATTTTGACCACGAAGTAACATTTGAATAGGAGTTTTTTTAAGGTGTTCTTTAAGCTCTATAAGCCTTTCCCATGGGTCTTCATTTAAATAGCGTATGCATGTATCAAATGTTGCTCCACCCCATGCTTCCATTGAAAAAAATCCTACTTTGTCCATTTCTTCAGCAATTGGCAACATATCTCTAGTTCTCATTCTTGTCGCCAAGAGAGATTGATGTGCATCTCTGAATGCTGTTTCTATGATTTCTATCTTTTTCATAGTGACCCTCACGGTAAGTTTGAATATATCATTATAATCAGTCTTTATATAGTTAGTCTAAACTGTCATATATACCCTATTTCTTTAAGTTATGATGGGTATGTAAAATTTTTTAAAAAGTAGATCATTAATTAAGCTAATTTATGGTAGTAAATAATATTTAAAATGATTTGGTTATCTAATATTTAAACATATTTAAACTTATTCAATTTTACTACTTTACCTAATCTAAAATTTTATATGTCAATATTCAACTTTACAAATTATGAAATCATTGTTTTCGTATACCACTTTGGCATAATTTGGAATTATTTCGTTAATATGTGCAGATATGTTCCCGCTGTAATAATAAAGATAACCAAATTGAGAATTAACTGGTTTTGCATATATAGTTTTATTTTTGGATGTGAAAGTCAATCTTTTGTCGTATACAATGTAACCTATATTTTCTTTTTCAAAAACAGATTTAGAAGTGCTTTTATTGAATTTTCCAAACCCATAATGAATGGGCATCGATGATTCGGTAGCTATGAAATATCCGGAATAGATATTGGATATAAGAATAGATCTACTTTTATTTCCGTTCTCATTGAACCATTTTGCTATATCTACTTCTGAATCAGTTGGAGGGGCAATTTGGAGATATCCAAATTCATTTGTAGTTCCAAATTTTGCTATTTTTGGATTATCTACAGTTAGAATCCCTAAAAAAGTAGATAATGCGAAAATACTTATTAAAAATACTGATCTAAATGATCTGGATGAAAATAATTTATACTCCTTAAATTTATAATAAACCTGACTTAATCCGAATCCGCCCAGTATTGAGAGAGGTATGAGTAAATAGATTAAAACTCTGTATGATATAACATTTATACCAAACCAATAAGCGTTACTTAATAAAAACATAGTTAAAATCCATATAAAAATAAATAAATGTTTCTTTTCCATTTGTTTCAGCGCGAAAAGTGTTCCTATGGCTGCAAATATTAAAATTAATGAACCAATATTTCCAAGGTAAGATATTACGCTCATAGGTTGATTATAACTCAATGTAGCTGTATATCCAATTATGGAAAGCCCGTGGTGTATGATGTTGTAAAAGATGTCTGGTTTAAATAAAAAGAGAATAATTATACTGCAAATTATTAATGCAACTAAAAATACGAGAAAAGCTCCATAATTTTTTAAAGTAGTTATATCCTTCTTTAAAAGCAAATCTAATATTGTAAAGGAAGTAATAACTAAAAACAAGCATAATGATGCAGCAGAATGTGTTGATATAACTAAAAGAAATAAGAATCCGGATATTAGGCTGTATTTTATTATCCTTTTGTCAATTGATTTATAGTATAAATAGACCGCAAGTGGTATAAATATTAATGCAAGATTTTCTGGAAGGGGCAGGATAATTCTAGTAATTAGATAGCTGGATAATATCAAAAAACCTGTTGCGATACCTGCAATTTTACCGTAAAACTTTGTTGCAACATATGACACTGATAAAACAATGAACATAGCTAAGATAGGCTGCATGAATTTTGCAATCTGAAAGTAATCTAATTTTAAAAGTGTTCCTAAACCTGCAATTAAAAAGTGAAATAATGGGGGATAACCTATATTTAGCCCTGAAGGTGCATTTAAAAGAGGATCTTTCAATACAAAACCGTACTGGATGTAAATTTGTGCATATTGTACATGATATATTATATCAAAGCTTAAAGGCCACCCGTATTTCAACGTTGGAATTAAAGCTATAAAAAATACTGCTATTGCTGGAATAATAAATGATATATTGTATATTCTCTTTAAATTCATTGTACCACGTTGAATAAATAACTTAATAACGGAACTATAGGTCTGAAGCAAAAGCGCTTGCACTATGATAGTGTTAATTAACTAATGTATGTTTTGCAAAAACTGTATATTATATCTATAGTAAATGTGCTAAATAGTCAAGGTTTTAAAAATTACTCAATTGCAGATAATTTCAGGACATAAAAATAACATGAATTTGATGAATTTTATTTTTTAAGATTTTAATTGAATCGCAATAAAATACGTTTCGATAGGCCTCTAATTGGTACAAAAACGGATCCTTCGAAACATTTATATGGGATAAAAACATAAGTGTTGTTGTCGGAAGTATGTTTCCTTATTCCGGCATGAGGAAAAAAATCAAAAAAATTCAAATTCATTTAAAAACAAAAGAATGAGGTCTATTATGGTAAGAAAAATCGCAATTTATGGAAAAGGTGGAATTGGAAAATCCACAACTACTCAAAATACAGCATCAGCTATGGCTCATTTCCACAACCAGAGGGTTATGATTCATGGTTGCGACCCTAAAGCAGATAGTACAAGAATGATTCTTAGGGGAAAAATGCAGACCACCATGATGGACACCCTTAGGGAAGAAGGAGAAGAAGCGTGTATGGATCTCGACAATGTTATGTCAACAGGTTTTAAAGACATAAAATGTGTCGAATCTGGAGGTCCTGAACCTGGTGTTGGTTGTGCTGGTCGTGGTGTAATCACTGCAATTACAATCATGGAACATTTGAAAGTCTACGATGACAATGACTTCGTTTTCTTTGATGTTCTTGGTGATGTTGTTTGTGGTGGATTTGCAATGCCTATACGAGACGGTAAAGCTGAAGAAATTTATGTTGTAGCATCTGGAGAGATGATGGCGCTTTACGCAGCAAACAACCTGTGTAAAGGTATGGTAAAATACGCTGAACAGAGCGGTGTAAGACTTGGAGGAATAATCTGTAACAGTAGGAACGTGGATGGAGAAAAAGAACTTCTGGAAGAGTTTTGTAAACGTATAGGAACTCAGATGATCCATTTTGTTCCAAGGGACAACATCGTGCAAAAAGCAGAATTTAACAAAAAAACAGTAGTGGACTTTAATGCAGAATGTAATCAAGCTCATGAATACTCGGAATTAGCCCGTAAAATTATAGAAAACGATAATTTCGTAATTCCAGATCCAATGACCATGGATGAACTGGAAGAAATGGTTGTAAGCTATGGTTTAATGGATTAAGCAGTGCAATGGAGAGAATAAAAATGAAAATGATAAGGGCTATACTGAGGCCAGATAAGGTTGAAGAAGTCGTAGATGCATTATCTGATGCAGGACATGTTGCTTTAACTAAAATGGATGTTATTGGGAGAGGTAAACAGAAGGGAATTCGCCTGGATAATATTTACTATGACGAACTTCCAAAGGTAATGCTTCTGCTGGTAACTCCAACTGAAAAAATTGATGATGTAGTTGAGATCATCAATGAAACTGCATTTACTGGAAACTTTGGGGATGGAAAAATATTCATAAGCCCTGTAGAAGAAGCTTATACTGTAAGAACTCGAAGTAAAGGATTATGAGGGTCTCTATGAAAGAAATAGTAGCAATTATTCGACCTAACAAAATTAACCGGACAAAAGAGGTGCTCGATGCTTTAGGTTTTCCTGCCATGACTGCAAATGCAGTTTTTGGGAGAGGAAGGCAGAAAGCAATCCTTGGGGAAGTGACCTTTGATGTACAGGATAAAAATCTTTGTAAAGAAGAAGGAAGCATGCGTTACGTTCCTAAAAGAATGATATCCCTGGTTGTCCCTGATGAAGATGCTTCTTTGGTGGTTGAATCTATAATGAAAGTAAACAAAACTGGTCAGATTGGAGACGGTAAAATATTTGTTTGCCCAATAGAAGAGGCAGTTAGAGTTAGAACAAAAGAAACAGGAGAAGACGCAATTTTGTAAATTAATAAAATTGCACTCTTTTATTTATAATTAAATTTATAAGGAGATTAAAAATGCCTTTCAAACTTTTTGAGGTGTCTAAACCTATCCCTGAGAGGAAAGAACACACATATGTAAAACACTGTGGGGATCCTGAGGACTGCCTTCCTAAATGTAATTCAAAGACCATTCCGGGTTCTATGACAGAGAGGGGATGTGCATTTGCCGGAGCTAAAGGTGTTATAACTGGAGCTATAAAGGATGTAGCTCATATTGTACACTCTCCTGTGGGATGTACAGCTTACGGTTATGGGACAAAAAGGTACCCAACAACCACAGATATGCCAGACGGCAGTCAATTCCCTATAAAAGATTTTAATATCAAATACATCATTGGAACAGATTTACAGGAATCAGATGTAGTATTTGGTGGAATGAAAAAGCTACGTCAAGCTATACTTGACACTAATAAAGAATTCCCATTCGTTAGTGCAATTTACCTGTATGCAACATGTACTACTGGACTTATAGGCGATGATTTAGATGCTGTAGCTAAAGAAATGGAAGAAGAATTAGGGAAACCGATCATAGCATTTAATGCACCAGGGTTTGCTGGGCCAACCCAATCTAAAGGGCACACCATTGGAAACAATGTCTTATTTAGTAAATTGGTAGGTACAACAGAGCCGCCAGCAACTACTCCCTATGATATAAACCTCATCGGTGAGTACAATATTGATGGAGACCTCTGGTTGCTTAAAGATTACTTTAAAGAAATAGGAATAAATGTCTTGAGCACTTTCACAGGTGACTGCTGTCATGATGAAATCGGGTGGATGCACAGGGCAAAATTAAGCGTGGTAAGGTGTCAGAGATCTTCTACTTACATAGCAAAAATGATAGAAGACAAATATGGTATTCCTTACATGAAAACTGACTTTTTCAGTACCAAATACTGTGCAGAAAACTTAAAAACTGTAGCAAGATTCTTTGGTCTGGAAGATAAAGCGGATGAATTAATTGCTAAAAAAATGGCTGAAGTAGGTCCTGAATTAGAATTTTATAGAAAGAAATTAGCTGGAAAAAAAGCGTTTATCTTTTCTGGCGGACCTAAAAGTTATCACCTTTCTGTTCCATTACAGGAAGAGTTAGATATGGACGTCACTGGTGTTTCATCTATGTTTGAACACGAAGATGGATTTGAAAAGATGAAAAGCAGGTTAGACGAAGGAAAACTCGTAATAGATGATCCTAATGCACTTGAACTGGAAGAACTAATCGAAGATTATGATATAGATCTGATTATGGGCGGTGTAAAAGAGAAGTACTTTGTCCATAAATTGGGAATACCATGTCTATTGATTCACTCATATGAAAACGGACCATACATCGGATTTGAAGGATTTGTGAACCTTGCAAGAGATATGTACACTGCTATTTACAATCCTGTATGGAATATGCTTGAATTTGAAGAGACTGAAGAACCAGATGTACCAAACGTTGAAGAGGAGGCAAAATAATGAGCATGAATCTTATAGAAAAAGACAGAGTAGCTACAATTAATCCTCTAAAAACCTGTCAGCCGCTGGGAGCAATGTGGGCTGTCACTGGGATTAGCAGGGCGGTTCCTTTAGTTCACGGTTCTCAAGGATGCTCAGCGTTCGTTAGATACTGCCTTTCTCGTCATTTCAGGGAGCCTTCTGAAATTGCTGTAACATCCCTTCACGAGGATGCGGCAGTTTTTGGTGGAAGAAAAAATCTTGTTGAGGGTATCCAGAACGTTGCAATAAGGCTTAAACCTGATTTCATTGGCGTAATTACCACATGTTCCAGTGAGATAATCGGTGATGATGTAATTGGGTTTATAAAAACAGCAAAAGGAGAACTTAAAGAAAAAATTGGTGAAGAAGCAGTTGAAAAAATAAAAATTATACCAATAAGTACTCCAAGTTTCGTTGAAACACACCTTAAAGGCTACGATAATACAATTAAAGCTTTGGCTGATTACGTAGCTGAACCTTCGCAGCCCAATGAAAAGATAAATATAATTCCTGGAATGGTAAACCCTGGAGATATACGTGAAATAAAACACATGCTCAGACTCATGGATATTGAAAGCATAGTCCTTGCGGATATTTCCGATCCATTTGATGCGCCACTCCGGCCATCTACAACTGAATACAAGCCGTATTATCCAAAAGGAGGAACAACTGTAGATGAAATCGTTGATTCAGCAAACAGTGTAGGTACCATATCTCTTACTAAGTATGCGGGTTCAGGTGCTTTATCTCTGGAGAAAAAATATAATGTTCCTGCAGAACTGGGTCCAATTCCTATAGGTGTTCGAAATACTGATCAATTCCTTAGGAACTTGAAAAAACTCACTGGTCAAGATATTCCTGATTCGATCTTGGATGAAAGAGGTTTACTGATAGATTCCATGGCGGATGTAGCTTCAAGATATCTCTTTGATAAAACGGTAGCTATCTATGGAGATCCTGAAATCACCTCTGGAATAGCAAGGTTCGTTGGGGAACTTGGTATGGAACCGAAACTGGTTCTTACTGGATCTAAAAGTCAGGAATTTGTTAAAGACATAGAAAAAGTAGCCAAAGAAACTGGAGCTGAGATAGATACCATGATTGATCAGGATTTAAGGTCAATGGAAGTGTATCTCAAGGACAATCCTGTGGATCTGATGATAGGAGGATCAGATGCAAGGCTTATGGCTAAAGAAAATGATATTCCTCTGGTAAGAGTCGGATACCCGGTTTATGACCGTGTAGGATACCACAGGCGCCCTATAGTTGGGTACAATGGTGGTATTCAGCTTATGGATCTGATAACTAACACAGTACTTGAAAAATACTATGAACCAGAACACTGGAAACTCCAGCAGTAGATTAATAGATAGATGGGCTCGATTGGGCCTATTGTATTTTTTTTAGATTATTTAACTAATTAAGGAGAAATATTTAGAATTTAGGGGTATTTATAATGGAACCTGTTACTGAAACATTTGAGTCTCGTAAAAAACACGTGTGTGTAAAAGGAGAAGGATTATCTATTCCTGTATGTGATAAGGCTAGTCTTCCAGGTACAGTTACCCAGAGAACATGTGTTTACGGTGGAGCAAGAATTGTTTTAATGCCAATTACAGATTCAATTCACCTGGTACACGGTCCGATAGGATGTGCTGCATGTACATGGGATATAAGAGGAAGTAAAACTTCAAGGGAAGATATATACAAAAAAGGATGTTCTACAAACTTACAGGAAAAAGATATCATCTTCGGCGGAGAAAAAAAGTTATATGAAACCATAATAGAGCTTAATAAATTATACAAGCCTGGAGCAGTATTTGTATATGCTACATGTGTTGCAGGTATAATTGGAGATGATATTAAAGCAGTGTGCAAAAAAGCGGAAGGAATAACTGGATGTAGAGTTATACCAGTTCAATCTGAAGGTTTTCAGAACCACAATAAGACTAAAGGGCATTGGATAGGTGGTGATGCATTACTGGACTATGTAATTGGAACAAAAGAACCTGAAGAAACTACTCCCTTTGATATCAATATAGTGGGTGAATTCAATGTTGCAGGGGATCTCTGGGGAATTAAACCCTTACTTGAAGAAATGGGCGTCAATATAATCAGTACATTAACAGGAGATTCCCATGTGGATGAAATAGCTCAGGCACACCGGGCTAAGCTCAATATAGTGCAGTGCCAGAAATCTTCAAATTACGTTGCCAAAAAAATGGAAAAAAAATATGGAATACCTTTTATAAAAGTTAATTTCTTTGGTCTTGAACAAACTGTAGCCTCTTTAAGGGATGTCGCTGATTTCTTTGGAGATGAAGAAATGATAGAGCGGACCGAAAGAATAATCGAATCAGGACTCAAAGAGGTATCACATAAAATTGAAGAATATAAGAAAAGATTAACTGGAAAAACTGTTGCTCTCTATGTTGGAGGTAACAAAGCATGGTCTCTTGTAAGGCCTTTTGAAGAATTAGGTATGGATGTAATGATGTCTGGAACAAAAAATGGAATTAGAGAAGATTATGAAATGATCAAGGAAGCTGTGAGAGATGGTACCATAATTGTAGATGATGCAAATTCAGCAGAATTAACCAGACTTCTTAAAGAACACAGGCCAAATCTACTAATATCTGGTGCTAAAGAGAAATACATCTCATTAAAGCTCGGAATCCCATTTTGTGACTTTAACCATGACAGAATAACTGCATTTGCAGGATTTAGGGGATTTGTAAGCTTTGCAAAAGAAGTGGACGCTTCAGTTTCAAGTCCAGTGTTTGAACTAACCTCCAAAAGTTTGAGAGGTGACTAAAATGCATCACGATAAAAAATTTGCTGTAGTAAATCCCTCCAAAATGTGCCAGCCAATGGGGGCCATACAAGCCCTTTTAGGGGTTAAAGACTCCATGCCTCTTATTCACGGCTCCCAGGGCTGCAGTACATATATAAGGTTTCAACTCACCCGGCACTTTAGAGAACCTATAGAAGTTGCATCAACTTCCATGAGTGAAAAAACTGTAATCTATGGTGGCGAATTCAATTTAATGAAAGCTTTAAAAAATATCACCGAAAAACAGTCTCCAAGCATGATAGCAGTTACATCAAGCTGTTTAACAGAAACCATTGGGGACGATATGGTGGGAATTATAGAGAAATTTGAAGATGCAAATCTGGACAAAGAACTGCCTGTAATTATCCCTATTTCAACTCCAAGTTATGTTGAATCCCATGTTGAGGGGTACAACCGTACTGTAAAAGCACTTGTTGAGCATTTAGCTACTCCAACAGTCAAAAATGGAAAAATCAACATAATTACAGGTAACATATCACCTGCAGATGTAAAAGAGGTTAAAAATATCTTAAAAGAGATGGACTGCGAAAGCATCATTTTAACAGACACCTCAGAAAACCTTGACGCACCACTTACTGAAGATGCTCTATCTTTATATAATGGAGGAACCACCATCGAGGAAATTGAAGATACGGCCAATTCATTAGGTACAATCTCATTATCCAAACATGTGGATTCTGCAGGGGTATTCCTTGAGAATAAATTTGGGGTTAAATCTATATCTGGACCTATTCCTATAGGCCTTGAAAATACAGACAGTTTTGTAAAATATGTATCTGAAATTGGGGATTTAGAAATTCCCGAATCAATAGAAAAAGACAGAGGTAGACTTATAGACGCAATGGTAGATGCCCATTCATACAACTATCACCGAAAAGTGGCTATATTTGGAGATCCTGACTTTGTATCTGGATTGACACGCTTCACCTGCGAAATGGGTATGATCCCAACTGTTGTATGTACTGGTACCAAAAGTAAAAGGTTTATTGAAGACATTAATAATATTTCGGAGGAAAAAGGAGTTTCGCCTACTATCTTAGCAGGTGGCGACCTTTATGATATGCACAGAGAAATTAAAGAATCTGGAGCAGATATTTTAATTGGAAATGCTTATGGGGCTAGTATAGCCCAGGAAGAAAACATCCCTCTATTTAGAGTAGGTTTTCCAGTATTTGATAGATTAGGAGCACAGAGAATATCTGTACTGGGGTATAATGGAGGTATTGACTTCGTTGACAAATTAACAAATACAATACTTGATTTCTACTATGATGAAGCTGGATATGAAATAGAAGAGCCAGAAGAAGTGGTGGAAGAATTTGCCAGGGAGGAGATTTAAGTGAAGATAGCAGTAGCATCAACAGATGGTAAGCTAGTAGATCTGCATTTTGGGGATGCAGATAAATTTTTAATATATAAAATTGAAGATGGAGAAGGTAAATTCCATGAAATAAGAGAAAAAACAGCTATGCCTTTAAATAATCATCAGGAACGTTGGGTAGCATCAATAGATCTTATAAATGATTGCAAAGCAGTTCTCTGCAATAAAATTGGAAATGAACCTACGATTGAACTTAGAAAATTAGGAATAAAACCAATACAGCTTGATTGTGAAGTTAAAGATGCTGTTAGTGAGTGTTCAAAACATCTATTGAGTTAATTGGTTCTTTATGCCAGAGATATGGTAATTTACCTGATCTAAATATAGTAGGTGGGATTAATGTTGATAACGGTTAACATATCACTGGATTATGGGAGATGTGAAGGATCAGGATGTGGGGCATGTGTGTGTATATGTCCTACTAATGTTTTTACACTTAAAGAGGGTTGTGTGTCAATAAAATCACCAGAATATTGTAAATTATGCGGTAATTGTTTAGATATTTGTCCTTATGGGGCTATAGAAATAGAAGAAATAGATGGAACTTTTTAAAACGGGGAGATACAAATGGTTAATGTAAAAATTGACTTTGGAAAATGTGATGGTATAGACTGTGGGGAATGTGCAGATGTCTGCTCAATGGAAATTCTCAAACTTGAAGGGAACAAAATAGTAATTGTGAACCCTGGAGAATGCAGTTTATGCGAAACATGTACTGATGTTTGTCCTAATGGAGCTATTGAACTGGAAGAATAATCAGGATATGGATACAAAAAGGATAAATAAATTATTTACTTTTTTATCGCTCAAAATCCTCGAAAATCAAAGATTTTCGGGACTGTCAAACGCAAAGCGTTTGAGCATGTAAAAAATCTCCGATTTTTTACGGTTGCAAATTTTCAATTTGCAAACATTGGAAATCGAAGATTTCCAAAGGTTAGAAAATGCAACGCATTTTCTAAAAATTCAAGAATTTTTGGCGCCGTAGGAAATGTAACTAACAAATCTTCGATTTGTGCTCCAAACCATTCGGGTTTGAGAGTTTCCTCGGCCCCGAAATCATAGATTTCAAGGGCTTTTGAAAATCGAAGATTTTCGATGCACCAAACATGAAATGTTTGAGTGCCCCAAACACCATTAGTGTTTGAGGGTTAGGAAAATTTTTTAGTATATTTAGATAATATAACGATAATACCAGTTAATTTTATTAAAATTTAATATTCATAGGGTGATACTTCTTGAAAACAGTTGTTACAGCATGTACGAGGGATTGTACTGGTGCATGCAGCATACTAGCAAGTGCAGAAGACAGTAAAGTTACTAAATTACGTGGAAATAAGGAACATGATGTAACTGCAGGGTTTTTATGTAAAAACACTTCCCATTATTTAAAAACTTATTTTTACAGCTCTAACAGGGTTCTCCATCCTCTTTTAAAAGAAAATAATGTGTGGAAAAAAATAAGCTGGAATGAAGCGCTTGATATTGCAGCTTCAAAGACATCTGAAGTTATTAAAGAATATGGAAGTTCGGCAATCCTGTATTATCAAGGGTTCGGTGCCCGTACAGCTCTACAAGCTATGAACAGGCGATTTTTTAATCTACTTGGGGGAGTAACAACTACTTACGGCACAGTATGTGGTGGAATTGGCCATTCTGCAATGGAACTTGACTTTGGTACCAAGATATCCCACGATCCACTTGATCACATCAACAGTAATTTAATAATCGTCTGGGGAAGGAACCCTGCGGCAACAGACGTGCATCTGTGGAGAATTTTAAGAAAAGCAAAAAGAAATGGAATAAAAATAGTAGTTATAGATCCGGTAAAAACAAAAACTGCAAAACAGGCAGACGAATTTATACAGCCTGCACCAGGTTCAGATTTATATCTTGCAATGTCACTTGCTAAAATCGTCTTAGAAACTGATAATGTGGACTATGGTTTTATAGAAAATTATACCAAAAATTTTGATTCGTATAAAAAAATACTTGGCAAATATTCATTTGGATATTTATCTGATAAATGTGATGTTGATCTAGACAAAATAAGAGAATTAGCACTTGAATATGCGCAGGGTAAACCTTCAAGCATCATTACCGGATGGGGGCTTCACCGATATGTACAGGGGCATCTTGCTTTCCGCATGATTGATGCTCTTGCTGCTGTAACTGGAAACATTGGGGTCTCTGGAGGGGGTGTAAGCCAGGGATTTGAGGAGTTTGAGTACTTTGATTTTTCCTCTGTAGAACTAAATGAACGTGGAAAAAATCAGAGGAAGCTTCCAATGCCTAAAATCGGTGAAGCTATACTTGATACAGACAACCCTCCTATAAAACTTATATTTTTAGCCTCTGGAAACCCAGTTAATTTAAATCCAGATTCATTAAAGGTTAAAGAAGGTTTTGATAGTGCAAATTTTGTTATAATGATGGATCACTTTCTAAATGATACCTCAGAAAGTGCAGATCTATTTCTGCCTACTACTACTTATTTGGAGGAAGAGGATCTAATTGGAAGTTATGGCCACAACTGGGTATCTCCAATAAATCCAGTAGTGCCTCCACAAGGAGAGGCAAAATCTGAATTTGAGATATTCCAACTTCTCGCGCGGAGATTAGGGATTTTTGATGAAATGTCAGGAAGTGCTAAGGACTGGCTCAAAAAACTGGCAGCACCGATATTAGGTCAAGGTATAACCTTTGAAGACCTTCAAAATGCCCCTCAAAGGATGATCAAAAAAACTGAAATACCGTTTGCTGACATGAAATTTAAAACAGAATCTGGACGCTTTGAATTTATAGAAGAACTTTCTGTCAAGGATATAAGTATAGAAGAGTTCCCATTAAAACTTCTTTCAACAATGGCAGAAGAATTCATAGGGTCTGTAGTTCCTGAAAGTGAGCTGGTAGATGGATTTTTAGAAGTCCATGTTCATCCAGATATCTTGAAGGAAAATAATTTAGCTGATGGGGATAAAGCACTGATTGAATCTCCTATTGGAAGCCTTGTTGTTAAAGTGAAAGAAGATGATGAAGTTAGAAAGGACTATATCCTTACATATAAAGGCGGATGGTTAAAATATAATAAATGCGTGAATGTTTTAACTCAGCCTATAATGAGTGAGATTGGGGATGGAACTCCTTACTATGATACGAGGGTACGGATTAAAGGAATAGATAATAGCTAGGAACTGTGATCATCTGTTTCCAATATGGTTGAATCCTTAAAACATTTTACAACATATTTTTTTACTTTATTTCTATAATTTTTAGATATTCAGTATCATTATTATTTAGATGTTCTTAATTTTTGATTAAATGTAACTTTATATATCTGTAAGTACTTACAAAACTTTAATTAAATGGACTTAATTAAAGAGGACTAAATATGGATAAAATTTTTGAAAAACGAATGGGCTGGCGCCCGGATATCCCTGATTTAAGGGATTATACCTTTGAACATGACAATATAAAACCTATGCTGGAAAAGATAGGTATTGTTGAATCTGTAAAAAAGCTTCCGGCTACTGCAGATTTAAGAGCATGGTGTTCTCAGGTAGAAGACCAGAAAAATTTAGGGTCGTGTACTGCCAATGCAGGCGTTGGACTTGTTGAATATTTTGAGCGTAAAGCATTTGGTAAACATATGGATGCATCTAGACTTTTCCTTTACAAAACCACCCGAAGATTGATGGGCTTGAAGGGGGACAGTGGGGCTGACCTTAGATCAACTATGGGTGCGCTGGTGCTTTTTGGAGTTCCTCCAGAAAGGTATTGGCCTTATACAGACAAAAACCCTGATTTTGACAAGGAACCAGACACATTCTGTTATGCATGTGCTGAAAATTACCAGTCTATTCAATATGTAAAACTGGATCCTCCATCTACCCTTACAAATGATCTTTTAGATAGAATCAAGACAAATCTGGCTGCAGGATTACCTTCTATGTTTGGATTTACAGTATACAGCTCAATAGAACAGACAATAGATAACGCTGGAAAAATACCATTCCCTTGCGGTGGAGAACAAATTGAAGGTGGACATGCTATCGTGGCAGTGGGATACGATGATAAAATGAAAATTAAAAATAGCAACTGCACCAATTCCACTACTGGAGCTCTTCTTATACGGAATTCATGGGGCACCAGTTGGGGTGAAAAAGGTTACGGCTGGCTGCCATATGAATATGTGCTAAAAGGAATTGCCATTGACTGGTGGACTCTTCTTAAAAATGAATGGGTTGATACTGGAGAGTTTGGACTTTAAAATAGTAATTTATACATTTTTTATTTAATTTTTTAAAATAAAAAATAATTAGAAAATAGTTCACCTTTCTCTTTTACCTTCAATGAATTCATTCACCATGTTGTATGCTTGTTCGTCTATGAACTGTTCTGGCGGATGTTTCATGGTGTAAGCTGAGATTGATGTTAATTGACCTCCAATACCTCTTTGAAGAGCTAATTTACAGCAGCGGATTGCATCTATGACACATCCTGCAGAGTTTGGTGAGTCTTCAACACTGAGCCTTAATTCTATGTTCATAGGTACATCCCCAAATGTTTTACCTTCCATTCTGAGGAAGCAAAGCTTATTATCCTTTTGGAATGGTACATAATCACTTGGACCAATATGAATATCAGAATCTGGAAGTCTTTCTGCAAGTACAGACTGCACAGCTTCTGTCTTTGATTCCTTTTTTGAATCAAGACGATCCCTGTTTAACATGTTCAGGAAATCGGTATTTCCGCCAGTGTTTAACTGGTATGTACGTTCTACTTTTACTCCTCTTTCGCGGAATAGATTAGCTAATGTCCTGTGTGTAATTGTAGCACCTATTTGGGCTTTAATATCGTCCCCTATTGCAGGAATTCCCTTTTCTTCGAATTTTTTAGACCATTCGGGGTCACTTACAATAAAAACAGGCATACAGTTTATAAATGCAACTCCTGCATCAAGGGCACACTGTGCATAAAACCTTACGGCTTCTTCAGAGCCTACTGGGAGATAATTTACGAGCATTTCAGCTCCGCTTTCTTTTAAAACTTCTACAATATCAGATTGTTCTTCACCTGATACCACAAAGGTATAATCATCGTCATAATTGCTCATGTGTGGGGCAACACCGTCTAAAACTTTACCCATCGATACTTTAACTCCCATTTCAGGAATTTCTGGGCAGAAAACATGGGTACAGTTTGGTTTTGCAAAAATAGCTTCGCTTACATCTTTACCTACTTTTCTTTGATCTATATCAAAAGCAGCTACTACTTCTATATCTGATGCAGTGTAATTCCCAATTACGGGATGCATTAAACCAATGGCATCTTCTGGATCCTTGTTTTTATAATAATGAATTCCCTGTATTAAAGAACTTGCACAATTACCAAGTCCCATTATCGCTATTTTTATCTTCTCCAACTATAACACCCTCTAAAATATATTGAACTGATGATATGTTTATTAATATCATTTAAAATTAATATCAAACTTTATTTTATTATGTTATCCTTATTTTAATTCTAATAAGTAGATTATCTTTAAAAAAAGATTAGCTTAATTATACTATTAAATGTTTCGATCGGCGGGTTACTGGTTATTAGAATTGATAACTATTTAAATTCAACTAAAAAGTCTAAATATTTAAAAAAATATTAATTTAATATTTTTTAACATTTAATATTACTTTTGTAGTTAAAATAATTTAATTTGAAAAATTTTGGGTTGTTATGAAACAGGATATATAATTTAACTAGATCCTTATTTAATGACTCCAAAACTCATAAGTCCTAGATAACCTGCTGATGTAAGTCCTGTGCTCCATATGACAATGCCGATACTCATCCAGATTAATAATGGTTTCTTACGGGATCCTAAAGCGACTCCGAGTGCTGATCCAACTGGAGCACCGAAAAGTAATGGAGATATAAGTCCCAATCCAACTACGCCGTATTTATTCCATATTTTATAATATCTGCTGCCTTTTAAATCTTTATTTTCACCATAACGCCATTTTATAACCTTTTCTCTGATGTTATCTCCAACAGCTGTAACTAGAAATGCAGCTACAATTGCCCCTAATGCGGATGCAACTCCAATTATAACTGGATTAAGGTTGATGGCTAGTCCAAGAGGTATGGCTGCCCATAATTCCAAAATGCCTGCTCCAAAAACAAGTAATGTGCCTGCTACTACGTCCATTTTTGTAACCTTTTAAATTATAATTTGAAGATATTACTCTAATTAATTTTGTATATACGTTTATAACTATAAATATTTTAAAATCTTTATGTGACGAGATTTTATGGGTGATTGATCAGTAAATTAATAAGTATGCTGATTAGACTCATTTTAATGAATTAAAGAGGAAGTGCTGAATTGGATAATAAACACAAAAACATTATATCAGCTGGAATCTTTCTAATTGTGTTTATAATAACATTTTTAGTAAGTGAAGATATCTTAAAATCATTAATTTCAGGCATTTTGGTTGCAATTATAATGGAAATAATCATTAGTAAACATAAAGACACGAAAGAAAATCCTCAATTGCAAGCAAATATTAAAACTAAAAAATATGAACATGGTGAAAACAGTAAAAAGATAATTAACTGGAAAGCTGTATTTGCAGGTTTGCTTGTTTCTGGAATTTTAGTTGCGGCCCTTTTAACTACCCCACCATCGGACGGTACCACTGAACTGTCTGAAGAAGCCTCTATATTACTTACTCTTTCAGTAATGGGGTCTGTTTTCATGGGAGGTGCAATAACAGGTTATATGTCTGGTTCTGGTAAACGTGGCCTGGTTAATAGTGTAATTTTTGCTGTTATATTGGGATTATCCATGGCCCTTTTGAGTCCTTTAATGCTTATATTTACTATCCCGGGACCAATAGGGGGAATTATTGGTGGTGCAGTTGGAAAAATTCTGAAAAATAATTAGTTCATGATGAATTAATTTAATGTAAATTGGCTAAAAATTAATTCATCATTTAACGCTGCTCAAGTTCTGTACCTCTCGTGCAGTAAAAATTGTATTTGACTCCAATTCCATATTCCTGCGCAAATGGGCATGTTGGACACATGCACCCTCTTTCTTTAGTTATACAGCTTTCGCTCTTTCCAGTTACGCAGAATAGTAATTCATCAACTTCTTTTGCACATTCATTGTAAGTTGGACAGATTGGGCATATACAATCTGATTTCATCTGGTTCAGTGTGATAGTTTTATTTTCCTCTGACATTTGATCTATTTCATTCATTTTTTCTTTGAACTTGTCCATTTCCTTCAACCTCTTTTGTTAAATCACTGCTATTGCCCAGTAAACAAATATCAACCATAGTATGGCCAGTACTGCAGTGCGGATTAAAGGTAATTTGCCAAATTTCATTTTAGCTATTTTAGAACCGATGTACCAGCTTAGAATAATTAAGATTACCAGGAGAATACTGTTAATGATGCCTACTATATTCAGCGGGTCCTGAAGCATGACATAAATCCATACAACAGCAGTTATAATTATTCCTAACCATAAAACAGGCCTAATTGCACTGTTTACTTTTATTGTTAGCTGTGTAATTTCTTCTGATTCCCTGGACATTATTAGCATTGCAAACAGGACCATTATAGATCCGAGAGCCAATATGATGCCTAAAAACTCGAAGAACAATGTAGTAACGGGTTTACCGAATATCTGCTCTTTAAGAAGTGGTATTGTTATAACTGCTTTTAGAGATTCATCTGCTGGAAAAGATTCTATATCTCCTACTGCCATTGAATATTTGCCGGTATTGCCTGCATTGAATACTTTGATGTAATATGTTCCTGCACTGACATTTTGGGTGAATTCAGGACCTTGTAGGTAGTAATCACCTCCAAATTCTTCAAACATGGGCATCCAGTCTGATTTTTTCCCATCAAGTAATGCTATGGTTCTTCCAGAGGAATCAGTTATCTGTACTGAGACAAAATCACCACTTATACCTGGGCTTTGCGGCACAAGAATATTCACATACAGTTTAAAAGGCTTATCTGAAGTTATTTTGTAGTAATCTGGTTGCCCATTCAAATTTCCATAAAAAGCCTGAGATATTTCCGGATTCTGAATTACAATAGGGTTATCCATAGAGCTGTTTGTTCCCGCTTCTAAACGGGGTTGATGTGCACTTACTGCACAAATAGACAAAAATAAAACAATTAGTATAATTAACGACTTTAATCCAAAATTTAAATATTTTTGGTTAGTCATACTATATTTTATATAATTTGTATTAAATAAAAATTTCTGATGGCGCTGTAGGTAGCTAATAGTACATACTGTAATTTTTAAATGATTTAATTTTGTTTTAAAAAACGAATAGTGAACTTTATACCTCGTTATTTTGTATTTATGGGAGTTATTTGATTTTTTGATTGGATTCTGCTTTGTTGATGCATCAAGGGCATCATTTTCTAAATTCAAAATGTCTCTAAAATATATTAACCATATTAAAAATATTAATACCACTGAAAAAAATATTTGCTGAGGTGAAAATATGGTAACTATTGATTTTAACATGGATAACATTCAAAAGTGTCTATGCCCCGGATGTCCAGTTCAAGCCAAAAGTGAATGTGTACAGGATAAACTAAACAAATTAAAGTCTCAAAGTGGAGGAACTCCGGGCAAAGATGATGTACCTGGTGTTTACTGTTCAACAGGAAAAGCTACCTGTGAGGGACTTGATCCAAGTCAGATGTGTCAGTGCGGTAAATGTGAAGTATGGAAAGAATACAAGTTAGGTGAGGGAGAGCCTGGAGGATACTACTGCGCAAAAGGAGAAGCAAGATAAGCAAATTATTCAACTAATTTTTTTATTTTTTTATGATAGTTTCTTACATATATGCGATATTATCTGCATTTTTTGAAGCCCTTAGGAACGTATCCGGTAAAATGGGACTAAAAGATATGGATGAATATCTTGTTACATGGGCATTTGGATTTTTTGCACTGCCCTTTTTACTTTTCCCTTATTTTTTTATAAGTATTCCATCACTTGGAAATCAGTACTGGCTTGCATTGATTTCAGATGGTATTTTGAATGTCACAGCAACTATCCTACAATTAAAATCCATAAAACACTCTGATTTATCTTTAGTAATTCCATTAACATCTTTTACCCCTTTATTTTTATTAATAATGGCTCCTTTAATTCTTGGTCAATATCCAACTTTTCTTGGCGTAATAGGCGTCATTTTTATTGTTATCGGCTCTTATATACTAAATACTAAAAGGAAACTGATAACTACACAAAGAAGAACTTCAGATTATCTGGATCATTTCAAAGCAATGGTAAAAGAGGAAGGTCCAAAGCTGATGTTGATAGCTGCGTTTTTATTAAGCATAACTTCAAGTATAGATAAAATAGGCGTTTCAAATTCTTCACCTTTATTTTGGGCGGCATCAGTGCATTTATTTACGTCAGTTACCCTTTCTCCTGTATTAATACATGAATTCCGTAATCATACGAAATTGAAGGGGATGGATATTAAGCTTTTATTTGCAGTTGGAGCTTTCAGCGCTTTATCTTTAGTAGCTCAGTATATAGCTATTACGACCCTTCTTGTTCCATATGTTATTGCAATTAAAAGAACAAGTGCCATAATGAGTGTTTTATTCGGATATTTAATATTTAAGGAAAAAGGGATAAAAGGACGCCTGGCGGGGTCCGTAATAATGGTTTTAGGTGTTGTTTTTATAGCTCTGTCGTGATTTCAAATGGAATTGTATTTTTAGAGTTAAGGATCCCCAATTTATGATCTTAAATAATGTTTTTTGATTATTTATCACCCTTACCAAACATTTTTATACCATATTCTATATTTAGAATATTATATGTCTAGAATATCAGATATTGAAACAGCAATACTTGGACTACTTTATGAAAAACCACAGTACGGCTACCAGCTTGAGAAAACTATAGAGTCATGGGGAATGCGTAACTGGACTCAAATAGGGTTCTCATCAATTTATTATGTCTTAAAAAAGCTGGAAAAGAAAGAACTAGTAACATCGAAACTGAAAAAGGTAGAAGGTAAACCATCTCGTAAGGTTTTCACCATAACTGATCTGGGGCGAGAGACCATGCAAGAACAGCTTAAGGATCTCCTTTCATGGAATAAAAAGTTAATTTCACCCTTTGATCTGGGCATAGCATACCTTAATTATCTTGAACCACGGGAAGTCATTGAATGCCTTGAAAACTACGTAAAATCAGCAGACGGGCGGATTAGATTTTTAGAAAGCTCGGTTAAAATGCAAAAAGAATTAAAAGCCCCTTACTATGTAATTGCCCTATTCAGCAGACCTTTAGAGATCCTTAAAACTGAGATTAAATGGGTAGAACAACTTATTGAAACTATTAAAAAGGAAGAAAATCTTTGGGTGAAAAAATGGAAATAGTGGAAAAGAAACTTGGAAAAAGACAGATTGCGTACGTAACATATAAAGGGTCATATGGGGAAGTCCCCGTTCTCATGGGGGAAATTGTGGGATTCATAATGGCAAAAGGTCTGTCTATAATGGGACCTCCCTTTGGGGTATACTTTAACAGTCCTCAGGAAGTGCCAGTTGAAGAACTAATGTATGAAGTTGGAATGCCGTTTGCGGGAGAAGCAGATGAAGAAGGTCGGGTAAAAATTAAAATGATGCCTGAACAACTTGTTCTTTCAACTGTTTATAAAGGTCCTTACAGTGGATGTGGGACTGCAATTGGAGCGTTGGCTGAATATGCATACAAAAATGGATATGAAATTATTGGCCCTCCTATGGAAACTTATATTTCAGATCCTAATGAAACGCCTGAAAGTGAACTTTTAACCGAGATGTGCTTTCCGGTAATGAAAAAATAATTTATTTATTTTTTATGTAATGTGGGATTGAAAATGAATAATAAGTTTCTTATAGCTCCCTGTGGAATGAACTGCAGTGTTTGCATGGCATATTTAAGAGAAAAAAATAAATGCCCTGGCTGCAGGTTGTTTAATGCAGAAAAACCAGTTAGCATCGCTAAATGTAAAATTAGAAACTGTGAATATATTTCGGCAAATGGGAAGAATTTTTGTTTTGGATGCAGTGATTTTCCCTGCAAACGTTTAAAACAGCTGGATAAAAGGTACAGAACTAAATACAACATGAGCATGATTGAAAATTTAGAATATATTAAAAATAAGGGTATTGAAGAATTCTTAGAGAATGAAGATCTTAGATGGAATTGTTCTGAGTGTGGGGGCACCATTTGTATTCATAAGGGTTACTGTTACAGCTGCGGGAAAATATATTGGAATGTGAGAAAGATGACAAAAATAGACTTAAAAAAGGAAAATAAGGAGCTTTACGCTCCATCAATAAAGGAACCTTCCCTGGTAGATGTTCCTGAAATGAAATTTTTAATGATAGATGGTGAAGGAGACCCAAATACCTCAGAGGAATATAAAGATGCAATGGAAGCACTGTTTCCAGTATCTTATAAGGTAAAATTCATTTCTAAAAAAGAAAAATCAAAAGATTATGTTGTAATGCCCCTTGAAGGACTATGGTGGGTCCAAAACATGGAAAATTTTAGTATTGAGGATAAAAGTAGCTGGAAATGGACAGCAATGATAAGGCAGCCTGATTTTATAAGTAAAAGGATGATAAAGGATGCAATTAGAGAAGTTGAAGAAAAGAAGAATCCTGTGGCTTTATCTAAAATAAGATTTGAAAGCCTGCATGAGGGATTGTCAGCTCAGATAATGCATATTGGCCCATTTTCTGAAGAAGGTCCAACAGTGGAGAAGCTTCATGCATTCATTGAAGAGAAAGGCTACGAATTTGATGGTACCAGCACTGGTGAGAAACATCATGAGATATACATAAGTGACATGCGTAGAACAAAACCAGAAAGGCTTAAAACTATCATAAGACAACCTGTTAAATAAAAGAAGGGGATTAAATGAATAAAAATTTAAAAATAGTTTTGTTTGGGTTTTTAGTATGGTTAATTCCATTTGCAGTATCGTTTTTTATTTATCCTCTCAAAACACCTATGTATTCTCTCTTTGAATCCATTATGAGTGTATTAATAGCTGTTGCTGCAATGATATTTTCTTATTTCTACTTTAGAGATATCAAGACAAATTTTGCGGTGGAAGGTATAATAACAGGTATTGTGTGGTTCATAATTGCAATAGTAATAGATTTAGTGATGTTCCTGCCTGCAAGTCCCATGCATATGAATTTCAATGATTACATGATGACTATAGGTGTTAAATACTTAATCATACCGGTTGTGACAATTGGAACTGGATATGTAGCTGCTGTAATGGGAAGAAGATACTATGAATAAAAATGCAAAAATAATCAATTATGGGCTTTTAGTGTGGTTAATACCCTCTTTAATTACAGTTATTTTAGGTTCTTTTTTAGCTGCCATAAATATTTTTGAGATTATATCTGCCGTGGCCATAGCTGTAACTGTAATGGTTTTTTCTTATTTATATTTAAAAGTTATAACCGAAAATTTCCTTAAAGAAAGTGTTTTAATTGGAATAAGCTGGTTGATAATTAGTATTGCTCTGGATATAATCTTAATATTGTTAGGGATTTCACAATTAACCTTGATTAACTATACGATGTATGTTGCACCTCTGTACATTATTATTCCTGCCATAACCATTGGATTAGGATTATACATGAATCAAAGAATGAATAATGTAGGAGATTGAGAATGATAATAGATTCGCATGTACACCTGCACCCAACAGAAGAAGTTGGAAAAATGGTTGTAGAAATGATTGGAGTGCCTTACTACAGTTATGGTACTCCTGACGATTATGTAAAGGACATGAAAAGTGCAGGTATAAATATGGGGGTGGTGGTAAGCTTTGCACCAGATAATCAGCTCAAAAATAATAATTTCTGGACAGTTGCAATAACCCGTCCTGGAAGAAATAAACCTGCCAAATATCCCATGTTAATTCCGTTCATATCTGTAAGCCCCACTATGAAAGGCCGTACAATGATTGAGGAACTTGAGCATAAATATAAATGGGGAATGAAAGGTCTGAAATTTCATCCAGTGGCACAGGAATTTGCCCCTGATGATGAGAGAATGCGGCCGGTTTACGAGTGGATGATGAAGCATGATTTGCCTATTACGGCCCATTCCGGCTTCAATGTTGATGGTAAATCTAAATTTGGAGAGCCAGAAAGATGGATCCATGTTTTAGAAGAATTCCGTGATCTTAAACTTATTTTAGCACATATGGGTGGTGGATCATGGGATACAGCTGTTGAAATAGCAGATAAATTCCCCCAAGTTATGTTTGACACTGCAATTGCAATTTCATATATAAACAGTCCAACTACTTTGGATGACGAGACGGCTGTAGACTTAATAAGGACTATTGGATCTGATAAAATATTATTTGGATCAGATTATCCCTGGATAAATCCAAAAAAGGATATTGAAAGAATAAATGGTTTAAATATATCTGATAATGATAAAGAGCTTATATTGGGCGTGAATGCAGAAAGATTGTTCAATTTGAAATAAGGTTGTGTAAAAATGACCATCTGGAAATCTTTTTTAAACACAGATCCAACAGAATGGCTTTTAGAGGAAAATAACCCTTCAGTTAGATATTTCACCCTTCGAAACATATTTGAAAGGCCAGAAATGGATCCTGAAGTTAGGGAAGCCAAAGCAGACATCATGAAAACTGGGACTGTGCCTAAAATTTTAGCCAAGCAGGAAGATGGGGGTTACTGGGGCATTCCTGATAATTTCTATTTAAGGGGCAAATATAAAGGAACTTCGTGGCAGTTGATAATCCTTGCTGAACTTGGTGCAGATAGTGCAGATGAAAGAATTAAAAATACCTGTGAATTCATGCTTAAAAATTCACAGGATCCTGAAAGCGGCGCTTTTTCATATATAAGTGATGATAATAGTGTTGGTGATGCTGAAAAGATTTTACCATGTCTTACTGCTAACATGGTTTGGAGTCTTATCCGATTGGATTATCTAGATGACGAAAGAGTTCAAAAAGCACTTGAATGGCTCATAGCACATCAGAGGTTTGATGATGA
Organism: Methanobacterium bryantii; assembly: GCF_002287175.1. Classification (NCBI taxonomy): domain Archaea; kingdom Methanobacteriati; phylum Methanobacteriota; class Methanobacteria; order Methanobacteriales; family Methanobacteriaceae; genus Methanobacterium; species Methanobacterium bryantii. Next base: position 105,095 of record NZ_LMVM01000041.1, read on the forward strand.
ACCTGTAGAACTCCCTGAAGGAGAGCATTATAAAATATGGAAAAAGTGTTGGGGAGAGCGTACTTGCCACAGTATCATTGTAAAGTCCCTTAAAGCATTCAGTGAAATTCCTGAAAATAAGAGAACGCCTGAAATGGAAAACTGCATATCTAAATGTGCTGAACATATGCTTAATCACAGAATTCATAAAAGGAGCCAACCTCCAGCTGAAGGTAGGTTTAAATGGTTGGAATTTGGTTTTCCATTGATGTGGAACATAGATGCCCTGGAAGTTTTAGGACTGCTTACTAAATTAGGCTATAAAGATAAAAGGATGCAGGAAGCTATGGATATGATGATTTCTAAACAAAATGGTGAAGGCAGATGGACACTGGAAAACACTTTCAACGGGCGCTTCCAGACAAGCATAGAACGGAAAGGAGAAGAAAGTAAATGGATCACTTTAAATGTTCTGAAGGTATTGAAGAGTTATTATGGGTAGCAGGTGTAATTTATGCAGTTTGAAGAAATTATAAGTGAATTGGAATCATTATCTAATCCTGAAGAGGTAGAAGGGAGAGCTAGATTTGGAATAAACCATACCAAGACTTATGGTGTAAGAATGCCAGAATTACGTCGAATAGCTAAAGCTGCAGGTAAGGATCATGTTCTTGCAGAAAAATTGTGGAATGCGGGATACGGCGAAACAAAAATACTTGCAGGTTTAATTGAAGACCCAAAAATGGTTACAGAGTCTCAAATGGAAAATTGGGTGGCTGGGTTTGACTCATGGGATGTGTGCGACCAGTGCTGTATAAATTTATTCCGTAAAACTCCTTTTGCCTACAAAAAAGTGTTTGAATGGAGCACCAGAGAAGAAGAATTTGTTAAAAGGGCTGCATTTGCAATGATTGCCGTTCTAGCAGTGCATGATAAAAAGGCAGATGATGAAAAATTTGAGAAATTCTTCCCTTTAATTATAAGAGAATCGGTAGACAACCGAAATTTCGTTAAAAAAGCTGTTAACTGGGCATTAAGGCAGATTGGGAAACGAAATCTTAATTTAAACAAAAGAACGGTTGAAATTGCAGAAGAAATTAGTACTATTGATTCAAAAAGTGCTAAATGGATAGCAGCTGACGCGATCAGGGAACTTACAAGTGAAAAAGTTCATGAAAGACTTAAAAAGAAGTAATATGGGAGATATTTAAGGATTTTTAAGAGCAACAATTTGTTTCAGGCCTACTAATTTCCATACCATAGTTCTATCTTCCTCCAGGATCAACTGAATAGGTTCATCTGGAGAGTGGCCTATAACCGCCCTAACTTTATTTGAGAGGTTTCTATCTTTGATCATTTTAACAAACATTTCTTTAATCTTTTTTTTATCCTTTTCATCCTCTACTTCAATTATACGTCCTTGAAGATTTGCAAATTTATAGTCTGACATATCTTCGGAATATTTTTCTATCTCCACAGCTACATGTGGGTCCCGCTTAATTTCTCCAATTTTTTTACCATACCTTGTTGACAGGAAATAAAGGAATCCGTCGTCAAATATATACATAAATGGAGTAATATATGGATAATTTTCTCCTTTAAATGCAATTCGACCAATAAAATTTTGTTTAATTAACTCATCATATTCTTCTTTATTCATAGGTGGAATTTTTATCATGCTCATGGAAAACACCGTATTATAATTATAACTTCTATTATTAAAAAATTTTATGAAAGTATGCGTTTTACGGCTGATAAATTAAATGCCAATAAAAATAAGAATTTTAAATATTTTTAATATGTGTAAATCTGATTAATGGCGTAATATATTAAATTTGGCAAATTTTAACCATGATTAAACGCATTTACTGCTTTAATAATGTTGTATGGATCATCTGAAATTACACTGCTCCCATATAGTTCCATAGCACCAATATCTGAAGTTGGTTTAAAAATACTGCCCCTATCTACAATTCTTATAATGTAAGGGAGAAATGTCTCGCCGAATGATGGGCAAGAAATAGCTAAATTAAAACTGTTTACTCCTAATTGATCGATATAGCATCTAAGTACTCTATAGATGGCTTCTTTTACATCAGCACTTGTTGATGGATTGTTTTTTGAGATAATTATGAACTCTTTTTCTTTAAGGGGAGTTAAACTTGCAAAACCAGTTACATCTTTATTTAAGGCAAGTCCTAGTGCGTTATGAACATTGTATATATCTTTAAAAAGATTCCTGCCGGTTAACTGCATGTAGCTTCTAAAATTTTTCCTTAAAAATTGTGTTTTAGCATAATGAACGTTTTTTGTGATTAAAACCTGTGCATGACCATGTACCTGCGAAGCACCTGCTTTTGGAAGACAGTTCCAGATAAAAAGTGGAGATGTGAACTGTTTATCGTGATTATTGACTTTTTTAAACCATTCAAACCCCGTTTCTATATAATCAGATAGTTCTTCCTGTGTGAAATCAAGGGGGTTATGCTTTTTAAAAAATACCATGCTGCTCCATGCGTCATATTTGGCAATATTTGCTCCAGTAATGCAGTATTTGCCATGAATTCTTCCAAATACATCTTCTGGAGTGTATTTTTCAGCCTGGCAAAAGTCGCAGTTTTCTCTGGATTTTTCAATGTATTCTTGAACTTTCTCCTGTTCTTGACTTCTCTCTTGAGGTTTCATCCCGGGCCTGCTTGCCCTTAGAGAATTGAATAGAGATCCTTCACCTGTCCATTTGTTGTAGGTCTTAATCACTTCTTGGGTTTGTATTCGCTCAATGACTTCATTTTTGGACTCTATAATCTTTCCAGATTCGTCTTTATTTCCAAAATATGTATGAACTTTTTCCTTAAATGATGGTGGTATCTTCAAGTTCCCTGCTGCGCTTGATACGTGAAAAATATTATTAAACAGCCTAAACGAGTCTTCATCTTCTTTTTTTAATCTATTTGCTCTTTCTTCAAGATCTAAAATAGAACTCATATTGTAACCTCATTTAACCAGGGGATATCCTGCTGCTTTCCATGCACGTATACTGCCCAGAACATTAACAACTTTTTTATATCCATTATTTTTCAATATACTAGCGGCTATGCTGGCTCTATTTCCAGTATCGCAGTATACAACAACATATTTGTCTTTGGGAACTTCATTAAGGCAGTACTGCAGGTCCCCGACGTAGATATGATAGGCACCCTCAATGTATCCTTCTTCCCATTCTCCAAATTCTCTCACATCAAGAATAAATATTGAATCATCATTTTGGCGCTCTTTTAATTCATGTACAGACCAGATGTCAACTGTTTCTATTTCTTCTCCTTTTGTATACCAGCTGGTAAATCCACCAGCTAAGTATCCAAATATGTTATCGTATCCGAGCCTTATGAGGTATCTCAAAATTTGATCCATGTACTCATTATTCTCGTCGATTATGGTAATTGGATCTTCATAATTAAGCATCCATCCTGCAAAATAGGTCAGGCCGTATTTCCAAATATTTAATGTACCCTGAATATGCCCGCCTGCATAACTTGCAGCCATTCTAACATCCACAACCTGGGTATCTTTCATGTGTTTTTTAAATTTATTTAGGCTTAAGGGATGGGGATATGGAATTCTGCAGAGGATAGGGGCTCCATTTTTATTATATTCAACCATTTTATCAAAATAAGGCGCCTTAACCATTTTTTCATTTAATTTAAACTTAATAAACTCTTCTTTATTCATCTGGATGGCATGATTGGTTTTCTTTTCATACCCTATTGTTGTAAATTCACTTTCACGGATATCTGCCCCGCATACAGAACCAGATCCATGCGCGGGATAAACGAGAACATGGTTGCCTAAAGGAAGGATCTTTTGATGGATGCTGTCATAAAGTTTTCCTGCCATTTCATACACTTTGTCATCACCGTAAAGGTCAGTTCTTCCCACTTCACCTGCAAAAAGGGCATCACCAGTAAAAATCATATATACATCATCAGATACTTCTTTATCTGTGAGCACTATTGATATGCTCTCATCTGTGTGTCCTGGTGTTTCAAGAATTTCTAATTCAACAGAACCTATATTAAACTTTTCCCCTTCACTTACAGGATTTCCATAGGCAAAATTTAGATTTTTACCATGGTATATTCCGGCATTTACTCTTTTTGAAAGCTCACGTGAACCAATTACATAATCTTCATTACAGTGAGTTTCAAATATGTGAGTTATTTCCATATCATGTTTTTTTGAATAGTCTACATATGAATCACAGTCTCTCCTGGGATCTATAACTGCAGCTTCTCCTTTTGATCCTATAAAATAGGATTTATGTGCTATTCCTTCACTTTTGATTATTTCAAATATCATATTATCATCTGACCTATTTTTCAATATATGGCGTCCAATAATTTAGAGCGAATTTAACCAGTTCGGCTATAATGCAGTTTAATTTGCGTCATTTTCAATGAATTCACTCATTTGCAGTGTGATTGTATTATATTTTTATAATAAAAAATATATATAATTTATGCAGTTTTTTTACAGATATTAACTCGGAAAATGAGAAAAATGAATTAATTAGTTATTTATGTGGTTAAAATTAAATTAAATGTTAATTAAAGCGTTTAATGTAAAAATAAACGCATTTTTACATTTTATTTATTTAACATTTTCTATTTTTTAAATAAAATAGTTGAGATCCGGCTTATTAGAGTTAGTACTGAAGCGGTTAAAAATGCAAAACCTGTTAAAAAGAATATAAATGTCACAAAGATTGTAATTATGTCTAGAATCCCTAAATTTTCATTTAAACCTTTAATAAAAATTAGCAGTCCTGCAGCCAGGAAAATAGTTAATATTATTTTAGAGTCATTATTCATCTGTAGTATATATGTATTATGAAATTATTAAATATTATTACATAGTTTTATTATTTTAAATATATTTACTAAGTTAAGATACGGTTTCTAAATTTCTGCCGGTAATTTTTCAAAAAAGAATAAGTTGATCTGATGATAATATTTCCATATTTTGATTTTTACACTTCAATAATGCAGTTATTTCCTTTTATTTAAGTAGTTCACTGAAATACGACTTAAAAATATATATCTTTTCAAAAACAAATTATAATAATGTTTATAATCTGTTTAATGTAATCATACTTTTGGCGCATTTTTACAGTCAAACAGGACAAACTGCTGGGGTATATTATGGGAAATGTTATAGAAACTACAGATATCACTAAACGATATGATGATTTCATTGCTGTGGATTCCATTAATCTGGAAGTTCCTAGAAATACAGTATATGGTGTGTTAGGACCTAACGGTGCTGGAAAAACTACACTTATATCTATGTTATGTACAATACTGCGTCCCACATCAGGAACTGCAACTGTAAATGGTTATGACATAGTAAAACAGGCTAAAGAAGTTAGAGAATCTATAGGGATAGTATTCCAATCAAGGGCTCTTGATGATATCTTGACTGGTAGAGAACATCTTGAAATGCACGCTTCTCTTTATGGGGTGCCTAGAGATGTTAGAGAAGAACGTATTGACGAAATTTTAGAGCTCATAGCTCTGGGAAAAAAAGTCGATGAATACATAAAAACATACTCTGGAGGAATGAAAAGGAGACTTGAAATTGGCCGAGGACTTATCCATCACCCTAAAGTGCTTTTTTTAGATGAACCTACCTTGGGGTTGGATCCTCAAACCCGGGAAAATATCTGGGAGTATATTTACAACATGACTCAAACTCAGGATATTACAGTGCTTTTAACCACTCACTATATGGAAGAGGCAGATCAGCTGTGTGATGAGGTAGCCATCATAAATAAAGGTGAAATAATCACTGCAGATTCTCCAAGTAACCTTAAAAGGGAGTTAAAGGCAGATACTATAACTCTTAAAGTAAATGATCCTGAAAAATTTGTGGAAAAGGCTAAAGAGCTCAAATTTACCAGAGATATTTTCTTTACAGGCGGCGAAGTGAAAATGATGGTAGAGCGAGGTGAAAATTTAGTGCCTGAGGTGGTAGAGTTTGCAAGTTCCCAAGGCATCCACATAAATTCGATAGAGGTGGAACACCCTAATCTGGAAGATGTTTTTATTAAATATACTGGTTCTAAAATAGTTGGGGAGGGAAGATAATGTCTGAACTGGAGGGAATATATACCATCTGGCTTAGGGAAACCAAAAGATATGTCAGATACCGCTCAAGAATTTTGACTTCAGTAGTAACTCCTCTCTTATGGCTTTTGATATTTGGAACTGGTTTAGGCTCTGCGATACGTTTTGGAGGAATTCTGGGAGGATATCAGGCTTTTATTTATCCAGGTATCATTGGGCAGACAATTTTGTTTACCACTATATTTTCAGGATTATCTGTAATCATGGACAGGCAGTATGGGTTTTTAAAAGAAATAATGGTGGCCCCAATATCCCGCCCATCTATTGTGCTGGGTAAATCAATGGGTATAGGCACAGCTGCTTTGATCCAGGGAGTTATTTTGCTGCTGCTGTCATTTGTAGTTGGAGTTCAAATGACAGTCTTTGCATTCATAAGTAGTGTTGTGCTGATAATCCTTATATCACTGGGATTTGCAGGTTTAGGATTATTAATTGCTACATTAACCGACAGCATGGAAGGATTCAACCTGATAATGAGTTTCATTGTGCTACCAATATTTCTTTTAAGCGGAGCACTTTTCCCTGTAACTGGACTTCCTACATGGCTCCAATTTGCAGTATACTTAGATCCGCTTACATATGGAGTCGATGCACTTAGAAGTGTTATTTTAAATCAATCTGCACTTCCACTAGAGATTAGTATACTGGTGATATCTGCATTTGCACTGCTAATGATCTTTGTGTCTGCTTACATGTTTACCAAAAAAGAACAGGGATTGATGTAGTCGTAATTAAAAATAGTGTATAATCTAATGGCGCTATTCGCCTTTCCATTTTTTTAATAATTCCATTGTACGCATTAATTTTTCTTTTTGTTTTTTAAATGGATTATTTCCATACTCCTTAACAATCATGGGTTCATACTCATTTTTTGAATTATTTGAACCTTTCTCTCTGGCAGCTTCCATAGCATGGTTTATTTTGTAATTAAGATCTCTTTTTAAATGTTCCCTTTCTTTACGCTCTTTATTTTCTTTTAACATTTCCATCTGGAGAGTTACAAGATTTTTTTTATTGACTGAGTAAAATATTCCATTTCCATCAGATTCTTCTGTATTGTCGTCTGTAATATATGAATTCTGCTCTCTGTACATGTATTCTTCGATTGTATTGAAATATTGAAGTTCATTACCACACTCACAGGTATGGAAATCTATCATCTCGTTTTTGTCTTCAATTTCGTAGTAGAGATTGCATTTATCGCAGATTAGATACGGCATAATGACACCTTTAAATAAGGGATTATTGAATATGATTCTGATTTATTAATATTAATATTTTATTCTACTTTTCGTTTACCATAAATGGGGTTATTTTTATCTATGTGGTGCATCGTACTGTCAAGGGGCATATCTTCTAATTTTTCAGGATAATCTGGCAACGCCGCCCTACAGAACATGAAATAACTGGAACTACCATAGATAATTACCATAAAAGTGATTTCATTTGTTGATGAACTAAATAAAGAGTGGCTGCCATTAATAATGGATAAAATTATGAAAATTAGGGATATAATACAAAAAATAGCTAGATTTATCCCATTTAACATGTACATTCCTCTTAAACGGGTTCTACTGTAATATTTTTTTGTAGAAACTATTAAAAGCACTGAAGCAAAAATCATGGTTGAAACTGCCATTAAAAATAGATAGAACGCGTACCATATAAAGATAGTTCCGATAAAGCCCAAGATTAGGATAGTTAAACCATCAAAATATATTTGTTTTTCTAAATTTCTTTTTATAGTTACGTTTTCTCCTTTAGAATCTTCTAATAATTCTATTTCGTTTAGTAACTTCTTTTTTTCATTTATATCTTTTAATTCATTAACAATTTGTGGTTTATAATCTTTAATTTTGTAACTATTTGACAGTTTTTCATTTCTTTCTGCGATAGCATGTTTAATTCTGTAATTAAGTTCCCTTTTGGAACGTTCTTCTTTTTTTACTTCTTCATGATCTCTAAATATTTCTGCCTCAAATGTTAAAATGTCTTTTTTGCTATTTGTGTAAAAATTACTTGTTGTATTTGAATTAGTTATATTCCTTGATCTTTTCATGTATTTTTCAATTGTATTAAAATACTGGAGTTCATTACCGCATTCACATGTATGAAAATTCTTCATCTCGTTTTTATCCTCAATTTCATAGTAAATATTGCATTTATCGCAGATTAGATACGGCATAAGGACACCCTTTTGAGTAGATTGTATTAATATTATAAAATCTAACTAATAAAAAAGTGTCTATATTAAATAACTGGAAATGATACGAAACTAAAATATAAATGTGATACTAATGAAAACTTCACAGTTACTTATAAAGCTTAAAGCTTGTATGGAAAAATACAAACCAAAAATGCAGGATAGCGGCAAAAAAGATTCTCTAAATCAAACTATGTCCAGATATAATTTAGAAAATTTCAATAAGATATTAAACTCATCACTTAACGGATTAGATGAAGAAGTTGATGAAGAAAAATTAAAAGACCTTCAAAATAGGATTGATTATTATTTTAGTTTGTATGCGCCGGATGATGAAGACTTTAAAGAATTTATCAAGGCAATATCTATATATTTGACTTTTATCGCAAAAAAGCCGTTACATCCTCCAGGAATTGTATTTTCAAATGGTGAAAGAGTATATGAAAAAGAGGGTGTTTATTACTGTACTGGAAAGCCTATTTTTATGAAGGATAAATTGTCTTTGTGTAAATATTGTATTTGTAAGGGAATAGATTAGTCAGACTATATTTTAAATTCAATTATTCACATGCCTTATCTTCAGATTCAATATACTCAAAACCTTCCTTTCTGCACCATTCGTAGAGAGCTTCCGTAGCTCCCCTTGAAAGGCGCCCCTGCTTATCGCCGTATTTAATTCTTGTAATTCTTCTAAATGCTATTTCTAACTCATCTGGAATACAAACCGTTATCGCGCCCATGAAAATCTCCTCTGCAACTTTGAATATACTATGTAATTAATAGCTAATAATTAAAGTTGTTTAATGTTGAATTAGCGTGTTGTATATTGGATTAGGTTACTGCAGGATATATCATGAATATAGATTAGTCTCTAAATTCTGGTAAAATTTCCCTCTCGCAGAATTCTATAAAACCTGGCTGGTCTGTACCTACATGCTGAATACAGACATGATCAAAACCTGCATCAACATAGCTTTTAATCTCATCTATGTGGTCTTGAGGATCGCTGCTGCAGACCATCTGTTCAGCGAGAAGATCTTCATTAATTATTCCTCCAAGCTGTTCAAAATGGGATGGTGTTGCTAAATCTCCATTTAACTGGACTGTATTTGCTTTTATTGGCCAGTATTTGTAAGCTGTATGTTTTGCTTCATCGTCGTCTTCTGCCCAGCATACTGCAGCTTCACCGTAACATGGTTTTCCTTCTCCTCCAGATTCATTAAATTTTTTAGTAATTTTTTCTTTAGGAGACTGTGCTATTAATCCGTCGCCACTTGTCCCTGCTAATTCAGATGCCATTTCTCCTTCTGCAGCTATATAAATTGGAGGTAATTCTTCAGGTTTGGTATAGACCTTTGCATTTTCAACAGTGTAATAACATCCATCATAATCCTGCAGTCCATCGCCTCCATTCCACAGAGTTCTAATTATATCTACAGCTTCTGCAAGCATATTTATCCTTGTAGGGGTTGGAGGCCATTCATCACCTAAAACATGTTCATTTAAATTTTCTCCAGAACCTACGCCCAGTATAAATCTTCCGGGAAGCATTGATGCGGCCGTAGCTGCGGCCTGAGCAATAATTGCAGGGTGTATTCTAAATGTTGGGCAGGTAACTCCTGTTGCAATAGGTATGCTTTCTGTTGCCTGGGATATACCTCCGAGTGTACCCCAGACAAAAGGGCTGTTCCCCTCTTTATTTATCCAGGGGTGATAATGATCTGAAATCATCGCAAAATCAAATCCCGCATCTTCAGCTCTTTTAGCGTTATGTATCAACTCTAACGGCGGGTATTTTTCACTACCCAATTTATAGCCGATCTCAACCATGTTATGCATCCTCCCACATTTTTTAATTTAATATTTTTCTATAAAATAGTAATACTTATTCATGGAATAGTATTTATTTTTTTCAAACATGTTTTGAAAATGAACTCAATATGGTGTTAACATATATTTATTTAAAAGAACAGTTTTGGTATTAAATTAAAGTATATGTAATACCTTCAAGATTCGGTTAAATTTACTTTTTTGAAAAAATCAGGATTTTGTATATCATTATATATAGCTCAAGTGGTTGAAATAGGTATATCTTGAACATTTTGAATTTTAATTTTTTATTAATTATGTATTTAATGGGTTTATTCTGGTAAATTCTAAATTTTTATGTTTAATTGAGCTTAATTGGAATGAATTTTGTTTTTTATCTTAAACTCTAATTTTTCTATTAATAATTGCAGCAGAAAATTTTTAAATTTTAATATTTGAGAAGGGTTAGTTATAATAAATAATACAAATATAATAATTAGTACTAAAATTGGTGTGCTGGAGGGTTTGAAAACAAATTTTCTAAATTTGAAGTGAATTAAAATGGTTCAATGTCCAGTATGTGAAGATACCGAAAAAATTCGTTATATGTCGAGTTACTTAACGGAGTTTTGTGTTGAAGTTCAATTTATCTGTGGTAACTGTGGAAATGTCTTTAGAGAAACTGTGGATATTGATGAGTGATTTAAGTTCAGCGTCCTTTTTGAGTTAGTTATTGTGTTAAAATTTAAAAAATTTAATAGAAATCATAAAATTTAGCTTCGTCATATGTAAGTATAGCGAAGTAAATATTTTTCATTCTGAAAATTATATTTTTTTACACGGGTTATGTAATTAATTATGTCTAATATCTATGTGCTTAATGATTAAAATGCATTAGTGAGCATATTTTATTAAATTCTAAAAAATTTGTAAAAATACATATGATATTAAGTATTTAGATGAATTTTCTAATTTTGTGCAGTATTTTCTAATATGTTTGTTAATCTATAGTTTGCGCGTATAGTATGCGTTGGTTTGAAAAGAAATTTTCGGCTGTTACGCTTATAAAGTTACTATGGTTTAAGGCGTCGGTTGGAGTGTGATAATATCATTCTGTGAATAATTG